>JBCBIS010000046.1:0-23727 GCA_038524325.1 Pseudomonadota bacterium | reverse complement strand
ATGCAGGCGACGGAGGAGGACACGGCCATGGCGAAACCCTGCATCATTTGCGTCGCGATCACCGGCTCGGTGCCGACCAAGGCGGACAACCCGGCGGTGCCGATCACCGTGGCCGAGCAGATCACCTCGGTGCAAGAAGCGTTCGAGGCCGGCGCCAGCATCGCCCACTGCCATGTGCGCAACGACGATCAGACCCCCTCCTCCGACCCCGCGAAATTCGCCCGGCTGAAGGAGGGGATCGAGGCCAGCTGCCCGGGCATGATCGTGCAATTCTCGACCGGCGGGCGCTCGGGCACCGGGCGTGAGCGGGGCGGGATGCTGCCGCTGGCCCCGGACATGGCCTCGCTGACCGTCGGCTCGAACAACTTCCCGACCCGGGTCTACGAGAACAGCCCCGACCTGGTCGATTGGCTGGCGACTGAAATGCGGGAGCGCGACATCAAGCCCGAGATCGAGGCCTTCGACCTCAGCCATATCCATCAGGCGGCCCTGATGCAGCGCGACGGGCGGTTGGCGGCGGATTGCTATGTGCAATTCGTGATGGGCGTGAAGAACGCGATGCCCGCCGACAAGGATGTGTTCGATTATTACGTTCGCACGATGGAGCGGCTGCTGCCCGGCTCGGAATGGTGTGCTGCGGGGATCGGCAAGGCGCAGATCGAGGTGAACGCATGGTCGGTCGCCGCGGGCGGCCATGCCCGCACGGGGCTGGAAGACAATGTCCGGCTCGACCGCGAGACGCTCGCGCCTTCGAACGCCGCCCTGGTCCGCCGCGTGGTCGAGATCTGTGAGCGGCACGGCCGCCCCGTCGCGACACCAGCCGAGGCGCGGCGGATGCTGCAATTGCGGGCCGCGTGAGCCGCCTGACCGCCCCCCTGTTCGAAGACGCCGAGATCGCACGTTTGCTGTCGGCCGAGGCGGATATCGCGGCGATGATCCGGTTCGAAGCGGCGCTCGCGCGGGCTGAAGCGATGGCCGGTGTCATCCCCGATGCCGCGGGCGCCGCGATTGCCGACGCGCTCGAAAGGGTCGCGATCGCACCCGAGGATTTGACGAATGGCACGCTGTCAGCCGGCGTTCCGGTGCCGGGTCTGGTCAAACTGCTGCGCCGCCAAATTGGCGCACCGCATGGCGATTACCTCCACTGGGGGGCCACCACGCAGGATGTGATGGACACCTCGCTGGTCCTGCGCCTGAGCGAGATCCTGACGGTGCTCGAAGCCCGGCTGGTCGCCCTGATGCGAACCCTGGCGCAAGCGGCTGAGACCCATGCCGATTTGCCCATGGCCGGCCGCACGCGGTCGCAGATCGCCACCCCCATAACTTTGGGGCTCAGGATCGCAAGTTGGCTGGCTCCGCTGATCCGCTGTTTCGATCGGCTTCAAGAGTTGCGCCCTCGGCTGCTGGTGCTGCAATTGGGCGGGGCCGCTGGCACTTTGTCGGTGCTGGGCGGCTCCGGGCCGCTTGTCTCAGCCGAGATGGCGCGGCAGTTGGAACTCTCCCTCCCTCTCAAGCCCTGGCACACGGAACGCGATGGCATTGTCGAGCTGGGCGGCTGGCTCGGCCTCGTCTCTGGCCTGCTGGGCCGCATCGGGGCCGATCTGATCCTGATGGGCCGGTCCGAAAGCGGCGAGCTTCGCGCCGGTCAGGGCGGCGGCTCTTCCACCATGCCGCAAAAGGCCAATCCGTTGGCGGCCGAGGCCCTGGTCGCGCTGGCGCGGCACGCGGCGGGACAGGTTGGGCTGATGCAATCCGCCCTTTGCCATGTCGAGGAGCGTGACGCGACCGCCTGGGCGGTGGAGTGGCAGGCACTCCCGCCGTTGCTGCACGCCACAGGGGCGGGTCTGATCCATGCCCAAGACCTGGCCTCGACCCTGTCACCCGACCCGGCGGCGATGGCACGGATCCTCGGCCTGCAAGGCGGTGCGGTCGAGGCCGAGGCGCTGGCCTTTGCGCTCGCCGCCCAGATGCCCCTTGGCCAGGCGCAGGAGATTGTGAAGACAGCCGCACGCACACGGCCCGAGGGCAGCACGCTGTCCGCCCATCTGGCCGCGCAGAACCCAGAGCTTCAGGTTCCACCTGCAGGAGAGATTCGCAGCGCGCTAACCACCTCTGGCAACCATATCACATCGGTCGTCACGGCGGCTCGCACACGAATTGGTTGAAATCGAAACAGCCCGCCATCCCCTGCGGGGAAATTCTGTCCCGAACAGCACCACAGAATGAAAAGCATGCAATTTGATTTAGAATCCTCGTAAAATGGCCGCATACGAGGGCGAGAGGGTTCGGGCTCACCCGGGCACCCTGCCCGCGGGGCGAGGCAGTCGGCCGCTTTAAACGAAGATCACAGGGAGCTGGAGCGGGCTCCCTTCAGTATTGGGGTACTCAGGTATGATCATCACGGTAACCACGCTGGACGATGTCGTCGATGCAATGGACGGTCTGACCTCGCTGCGCGAGGCGGTGGCCTTGGCGAACGAAACCGAAGGGTTCGACGAGATCGTCTTCAAGGTCGATGGCGTGCTCTCGATCGACGGCGGCGACATGCAGATCACCGATGATGTCTCGATCAATGGCGACCGCAACGGCGACGGCCTCTCGGATCTCGTTCTCAGCGGTACTCAGAACCATGACCGTCTGTTCGAAGTGACCTCGGGCGCGGCGCTGTCCCTGTCGAACCTGACCGTGAGGCAGTTTCAGAACGAGGGAGATGGCGGCGTTCTTCTGGTCAACAGCGGGGCCTCGGCAGAGATCGACAATGTCGACTTCGCGTTCAACCAGGCCGGCAACGGTTCGGGCGGCGTGATCTTCAACGAAGGCAGCGTGTCGATCCGTGACTCGATGCTCGACAGCAACTCGGCCACACAGGCAGGCGCGATCCAATCCAGCGGCATCTTGGAGATCGTGAACACCAAGATCCTGGACAACACCACCTCCGACCCGAGCGGCACCTTGGTCCTGAGCGGCACCGCGACGATCGTCAACAGCTCGATCTTTGACAACACCTCCGACGGCAATGGCGCGATCGACCTTGATGGAGATCTCACCCTGGTCGGGACCACCATCGCGAACAACACCAGCGATGGGGATTTAAGCGCAGTCGCGGTCACCGCTGCCAGCACCCTGGTGGTCGATCAATCGACCATCACCGGTCATTTGGGTGGCGGCATCCAGACCTTGGGCACGGGCAATGTCACGTTGCGCAACAGCATTGTCAGCGGGAACGGCACCAGCGGTCAGCGCCTGGATCTGATTGACCCCAGCGGAACTGGAGCGGTGCTGGAGGGGCGCAACATCCTGGGTGACCAGGGCTTTATCCTGGGATCACTGGCTTATTCCGGGATCGCAGGAACCGATATCTTCCTCGAGGCAGACGCCAACGACGCGGGCCTGCTGAACGCCGCCCGCGGCACCGTGGCGCTGAACCCGTTCTTCGAGCCGGCCAACCTGTTGCGCGCATTCGGCGGCAATTATGGCGAGCTGTTCCCGCAGGATACTCTGGATACCGACAATGACGGCGTGACGGGCGAGACCCTGCCGCTGGACGGCAATGGCGGCTATCGCGACCAGGGCAGCAACGGGATCGAGATCGGCGCGGTCGAGGCCGAGGGGCTGGTGGTCACCACGCTGTCCGACACCTCTGCCGCCGATGGCGAACTGACCCTGCGCGAGGCGATTGCGCTGGCCGAGGCGAACGAGGGGGCGGATACGATCACCTTCGCCGCGCATTTGCTGGAGGGGCGCGAACCCGGGGGGCGAAAGCTCGAGATCGAGCTGGACAATCAGCTCGTAATCTCAAGCGAAATCACCATCGAAGGCGATATCGATGGCGACAGGCGCGGCGATATTCTGCTCGATGGACAGGACTTATTTCGAATTTTCAACATCAACGACACCGGCAATCTGAGGATCGATGGCCTCACTCTCACCAAAGCCTATTCTGGCTCCAACGGCGGTGCGGTTGTTAACCATGGTACGTTTATAGCAACGAATACCAGCTTTAGGGGCAACCTTGCCGATTCCTCCGGCGGGGCGCTGTTCAACGCGGGGGCGGCCATTCTTGGCAACGTCACTTTCGCATCGAACAGAGCTGACACCGACGGCGGCGCCATTAACAACATTGGCGGCCTGAGCGTCATCAACGGAACCTTCGTCAGCAATTTCGCAAATTTGAGTGGCGGAGCGGTCCACAACGACTCGCAGCTCTCGGTGGATATCCTGCACTCGACCTTCACGGGCAATAGGTCACTCTCTGGGGATGGCGGCGCGATCTTTAGTGACGTCGATACCAGGTTGACCCTGGAAAGCTCGATTGTCACCGGGAACACGGCGGGCTTCGAAAGGAATAGTTCTAACGTTGGCGGCAATTACACGCAGCTCGGCAATAACCTGATTGGGCCCGAGCGTTTCACTAATGGCAACTACAATGGAAGGCTCGACATTGAGGACGTTTTCGATGGGTCCGCGACGGGTGTCGGTATTCTCGCCGATCACGGCGGACCGGTAGAAACCGTCGCGCCAGGGCTCGCCGCGAACGGCGGTCAGATCAACAGAACCGATGTCCTCGATCTCGACGGCGACGGCGATGTGACCGAGGTGATCGACACCGCCGCCAACGGCGTCTTCCGCGACCCAAGCTTCTTCCCCACTCTGGGCGCGCATGAGGTGAGCAACCGTCTGGTGGTCACGACCCTGAGTGACGAAAGCTTCAACGACGGCTCCCTGAGCGAGGAAATCAATGACGGCGACGGTCTCTCGCTGCGAGAGGCGCTGGGGATTGCCGCAGGAACCAGCACGGTCGAGACGATCACCTTCGCCAGTGATCTGGCCGGCGGCACCCTGCTGCTCGACAATACGCCGCTGAGCATCGCCGACACGGTGATCGTGGATGGCGATATCGATGGCGACGGCAAGGCGGACATCACGCTGGACGCCCAAGGAAACTTCCGCGCTCTCGAGATCTCGGCAGGGGCGGCGGACAGCGATGTCACCCTCAACGCCTTGACCATCACCGGCGGACGTGCCCATGGCGTCGGCGGTGGCATCCGGGTCAACGCGGACCAGAGCCTGACGCTGACCAATTCCACCGTGATCGACAATTTCTCCTCGGATGGCGGCGGCGGGATCTGGGCCAACCGGGCCAACCTGACCATCGAGAACAGCCTGATCACTGGCAACACGACCGCAGGCGCAGGCGCGGGGCTGTTCCTGATCCGCGGGACCCATACGATCTTCAACACGACGATCGCGAACAACGACACCAATACGTTCTACGGCTCGGATGGCGGCGGCATCTATTCCGACTTTGCCAATCTGTCGATCGAGAGCAGCACGATCACCGACAACTCGGCCTATCGCGGCGGCGGGATCGAGAACCTGCGGGGCGACACGATCACGGTTGTGAACTCGATCATCGCCGGGAACCGCGGGCTGTTCGATGATGAAGTCAGCGACGACCTGACCCTGCAGGGCGGCAACATCATCGGGGCCGAGATCTCGCAGGACGGCTCGGTAACCGGCACGACCACGACCGACCGGGTCTTTGCCGAAACGCAGGAGCTGGTGGATTTCTTCGGCGGCGGGTTCGATGCGCAGGCCGGGGTGCTGCGTGACAATGGCGGCGCGGTGCGCACCGTCGCCCTGTTGCGGGGCGGAGACGCGATCGATATCGGCGACGCCTCGGAACTCGACATGACCAAGACCACCGACGCGCGCGGCGAGGGCTTTGCTCGCATCGTCGGGCCGAAGGAGGATGGCCAAGAGCTCGACCTCGGCGCCTATGAGGAGCAGATCCCCGACCAGCCCGCGCTGGCCACGGTGGACCCGTTCATCCGGCTGGGCGAGGATGGCGACACGACGACCGGCGCGATCTCGATCGACGACCCGGATGCCGGCGACAATCCCAGCTTTGCCAATGCCATCGGCACCCCGCTGGGCGACGATATCGGCGATCTGCAGATCAACGCGGCCGGCGACACGATCGAGTTCACGCTCGACAAGGCCTCGGTGCAGGATCTGGCGGGCGGCGAGGCGGCGAATGTCCGCTACGAGCTGTTCGCCGATGACGGCACCCGGACCACCGTGCTGGTCAATATCCGCGGCGCCGATGACGGCACGCCCGAGGATGATGCCGAGCTGAACGGCTCGTTTGTCGCGGATATCATCGATGGGCTGGCCGGCGACGACACGCTGAACGGTTTTGCCGATGACGACATCCTGATCGGCGGCGAAGGGGCCGACCGTCTGAATGGCGGTGCGGGCAATGACACCGCCTCCTTCGCCGGCTCGTTCAACCTGAACCGGGCCGACCTTCAAGGGCTGACCTTCGCTGATGGCGATGCCGAAGGCGATGTCTATAACGATATCGAGAACCTGCAGGGCGGCGAGCGGATCGACCTGTTGTTCGGCGACGGCAACGACAACACGGTGGATGGCTCGAACGGCAACGACCGGACCATCGGCCGGGCCGGAGACGATGTGCTGCTGGGCGGCGCGGGCTTCGACAAGCTCTATGGCAACTCGGGTGCCGATATCATGACCGGCGGCGGCAATCGCGACCGCTTCATCTACTTCTCGGCCTCGGACTCGCGGGCAGGTGAGGGCAATCGCGACATCATCACGGATTTCGACCCATCCGAAGGCGAGACCATCGAAATCGGCCGTCTGGACGCTGACGAGACCCGTGGCGGCAACCAGCGCTTCGAGTTCATCGGCACCGATCAGTTCACCGATGCCGGCCAGCTCCGCTTCTTCCAGGCGGTGAACTCGAACACCACCTTCCTTCTAGCAAACACCGATGATGACAGCGCTGCTGAGTTCCAGATCGAACTGACCGGCCTAATCACGCTGACCGAGGATAACTTCATCCTCTGATCCGGTCGCCAACGACACAGGCTCTCCGGGCAATGCCTGGGGGGCCTTTTTTTGCCCGCCAGACCTGGGCACGCGCCCTGTGCGCAGCGTTAAAACCTTCCTCACCAACAGCGCGCATAATGCGATTTTCGGGCATTGAACCGGCTTATGCCTTCGGACCGACGCCAATCCTTGCAGGTTGCAGGGCAACGCAATGTGTGGCTGTTACATTCCATGGCCGTTCAACCGCAAAAACCATGGGACTTTTCTTGGCAGATGGCACTGCAGGCCGGGCTGCGCGAAACCCGGCTGATGCGCAAGGACATGCTGCCGCGCAATGTGGCGACGGCGCTGGCGGCCATGTTGAACCTCATCTTCCTGCCGGTCGATCTTGTCCTGTTATGCTATGCCATGCTGATCTCGGCTGAACTCATCCAATACTGGCAGTTCGTCTCGTTCGAGCGGAAACAGACGAAACGGTTGTATCTGCTGATCAATCTGAACATGTTCTCCGGCGGCCTGGCCTTTGCTCTGCCCGCCTTCTTTCTGTGGCGGCACCCGGATCTTGCGGCGAAGCTGGTCGCTGTCTGCACCGTGTTCGGTGCGTCGATCCATGTGGCTCTGATCCGCGCGGCCCATCTGCCTATGGGAATTGCCACGATCTCGCCATCGCTGATCATCCTCTACAGCTTCAGCGGGATCTTTCTGGGGCCGGACGGGTCACTGAGTTCGTTTCTCGTCTCGATCGCCGCGATCACGACGCTTTTGGTCTATGTTATGATCGCGTTGCTCGAGAACCACCGCACCAAGAACGAATTGAGCGATGTCAGCAAGCTCGCCGAGGCAGCGAACCAGGCCAAGAGCCAGTTCCTCGCTTCGATGAGCCACGAGATCAGGACACCGCTCAACGGCATTCTCGGGATCGCGCAGATCGCGCGCGAGGATCCGCATAACCCCGACACGCCGGAGCGGATGGAGACCATGCTGCGCTCGGCCCGTGCTCTCCGGATGATCGTGGACGACATCCTCGACCTCTCGAAGATCGAAGCAGGGCAGATGGAGATCCGCCCCGTCAAGGCCCGGCTGATCGACGAGATCTCCTCCTCGGTCGACCTGTTCCGCCCGCAGGCAGAGGAGAAGGGGCTGCGGCTTGTGCTCAGCATCGCCAAGGGCACGCCGAGCTCGGGCCAGTTCGATCCGCTCCGCGTGCGTCAATGCCTGGCGAACCTGATTTCGAACGCGATCAAGTTCACGGAGTCCGGCCGGGTCGATGTGATGGTCTCGGCCGAGCAGGTGGATGGCGGGGCGTGCCGCGTGATCTGCACCGTGCGGGACACCGGGTGCGGGATCTCGCCCGAGCGCCAGGGCAAGCTGTTCACGCGCTTCGTGCAGATCGGCCAGGATGGGCGACCAGGCTCGGGCGGCACCGGCCTCGGCCTTGCCATCACGCGCGAGCTGGCAGAGCTGATGGGGGGCGATGCGGATGTCGAGAGCATCCCCGGAAAAGGCGCCACGTTCCGCTTCAGCTTCCGAATGCCCGTGGCCAGCGCCGGCGAGCCGAAGGCCAAACAGGCGGCCGAACTGCCGCCGGCCGCCCGAACGAAGCTGCGCCTGCTGGTGGTCGACGATACCGCGACGAACCGCATGGTCGCCGACCTGATGCTGACCGATGCCGGGCACAAGGTGGTCACGGCGAATGACGGGGCCGAGGCGCTCGATCTGCTCGACGCCCAGCCCTTCGATCTGGTGCTGATGGACATTCAGATGCCCGGCCTCGATGGTGTCAGCGTGATGCGCCGGATGCGCCAGGCCGGCATGCCCTGGTCGGACCTGCCCGTGATCGCCATGACCGCTGATGCAATGCCCGAGAAGCGCGCCCATTACATCGCCGCCGGGATGTCCGGCTATGTCGCCAAGCCGATCGACCAGAGGGTGATGCTGGACGAGATCGACCGGGTCATCGAAACGGCACGCCGCGGGCCAACCGGCCTGCCACGGGCGGGCAACGCCTGATCAGGTATTGAAGAGAAAGTGCAGCACGTCCCCATCGGCGACGCGATAGGCCTTGCCCTCGGCGCGCATCTTGCCCGCTTCTTTCGAGGGAGCCTCGCCGCCCAGCGCGACGTAATCGTCATAGGCAATCGTCTCGGCCCGGATGAAGCCCCGCTCGAAATCGCCATGGATCACTCCGGCGGCCTGCGGCGCCAGGGTGCCGTCGGCGATGGTCCAGGCGCGGGCTTCCTTCGGGCCAGCGGTGAAATAGGTGATCAGCCCCAGCAGCCCATAGCCCGCCGCGATCATCCGGTCGAGGCCCGAGGTCTCGAGCCCCAGATCCGACAGGAACTCAGCCCGCTCCACATCCTCCAATTGCGAGATTTCTTCCTCGATGGCCGCCGAGATGACGACATGCGCCGCCCCCTGCGCCTCGGCGAAACCCGCCACCGCGGCTGAATGGGCGTTGCCCTCGGCCGCGGCACCCTCCTCGACATTGCAGACATAGAGGACCGGCTTCGAGGTCAGCAGACCCAGGGTGCGCCAGGTCTTCGCATCGTCTGGCGCGACCTCGACCGTCCGGGCGGGCTTGTCCGCCTCGATCGCTGCCTTGGCCGATTGCAGCAGACGCTCTTGCTCCACCGCCTCCTTGTCGCCGCCGCGGATCTTGCGCGAGAGGTTCTGGAGCCGCTTCTCGATCGATTCGAGATCGGCCAGCATCAGCTCGGTCTCGATCGTTTCGGCATCCGCCACCGGGTCGACGCGGCCATCGACATGGGTGATGTCGTCATCTTCGAAACAGCGCAACACATGGGCGATCGCGTCGACCTCACGGATATTTGCGAGGAACTGGTTGCCCAGCCCTTCGCCTTTCGAGGCGCCTTTGACCAATCCGGCGATGTCGACAAAGGTCAGACGGGCCGGGATCACCTGTTTCGAGCCTGCGATCTCGGCCAATTTGTCCAGCCGCGAATCGGGAACCGAGACTTCGCCCACATTCGGCTCAATCGTGCAGAAGGGAAAGTTCGCCGCCTGCGCTGCGGCGGTCCGCGTCAAGGCGTTGAAAAGCGTGGATTTGCCCACGTTCGGAAGGCCGACAATGCCGCAGCGAAACCCCATGGTACCCTCTCTCCATCTGCAAGGCCCGCCCGATGACATGGCCGGGGCCGGGCCGTCAAGGCCACAAGAAAAATCACCGTTATCAAAGCGTGAACGGCGCAGTGTCACCTCACCACTCCTCACGGAAACGGGACAGCCCGTGACGGCCCATAGTTATTGATCTGTAAAGAAAAAAGCCGACCGTCCGGCTCGTGAGGACAACGCCAACGGAGGCATCCATGACAGAACTGAGGGTAACAGTCACCAACACGTCGAACGCGGGGGGCACCTTCCTGACCCCGTTCTATTTCGGCTTTCACAATGGAGATTTCGATCTGTTCGAACCGGGCCAGGCTGCGTCTGCCGGTCTCGAAGCCGCTGCCGAGGATGGCTCGTTCGGAACGCTGGGGGGCGAGCGGGCGCTCGCCTCACCGGGCAGCCAGAACGTGATCGTCTTCGGCAACAACAACACGCCGGGCACCCCGATCAGCGCCACCGAAACCACGGCGGCCACGGTCGAGGTGGATGGCAGCCTGAACACGCATGTGGCCTATGTTGCGATGATCCTGCCGTCGAACGACGCCTTTGTCGGCAATGACGATGCGCTGCGGCTGTTTTCGGAAAGCGGGCAGTTCTTGGGCGCGCAGACCGTGACGATCGAGGGATCGGATGTCTATGACGCCGGCACCGAACTGAACACCGAGGAAGACGCCGCCTTCATCAACCAAGAGGGGCCCGATACCGGCCTCGACGAAGACGGCTTCGTGCGCCTGCACGAGGGCTTCAACGGCTCGGAGGGCAATCCGGACGGCACCTTCGGCTTCGACACGCCGGGCGCTGTCGAGGCTGGGCTGACCTCGGGCGAGCAGATCATCCTGGGTGGCACCAACGCCTTCCAGGCCCCGATCACGGAAGAGGCCGACTTCACCCGCGAGGGCGCGCAGATCGCCGAGCTCCACATCAACACCGTCGTGCGCCGCGAGGGCACCGACGAGGCGGATGTGATTTCGGGTTTCAGCGATGACGACATCGTTAATGCCGGCGGCGGCGCAGACGTCATCCGCGGCAATGCAGGCTATGACGTGCTGAACGGCGAAGGCGGGGCCGACCTGATCTTTGGCGGGCTTGGCAATGACATCATCGATGGCGGCACCGGCAACGACATCGCGCGCGGCGGGGCGGGCAACGACCTGATCTCTGGCGGCGAAGGGATCGACGTTCTGGGCGGCAATGCCGGGAATGACACGCTGGACGGCGGCGCTGGCGGCGATTTCATCAATGGCGGCTTCGGAGACGATATCATCATCGGTGGCGCGGGCGACGACACGGTCGCCGGCAACCAGGGCGATGATCTCTTCATCTTCACCGCCGGCGATGGCAATGACACGATCCGCTTCTTCGACCAGCGTGGCGACGACACCATCGCCCTGAATGTCGAGGGGATCACCAGCTTCGAGGATGTGCTGTCTACGGCCACGGGTGTTGCCAACACAGTGACGCTGGACTTCGGCGACCAGGGCAGCCTGTTCCTGCTCGGCACCCGCCTCAGTGATCTGGATGAGGGGGACTTCATCCTGCCGGAGCCTGAAGCGCTCCTCTGACAGAAGTCAGATCGAGGGACGGGCGCCACAGCCCGTCCCACTCTGCTCAGCCTGGCGGGGCACAGTAATCGCCAGTGGTGGCGCGGCCGACATAAGTCACTTCGGTCCCGGCGGGGATCACGTACTCACTCTCGCCCTGGGCCACGAAGCCGATCTGACCGCCCAGTCCGGCAGGCCCCGGCGCCCAGTCAAACGTATAGCCCAGCGAGGTCCAGGGGAACTCCACCGGCCGCTCGCTGCCATAGCTGCCATAATATTGCTGATAGAAGAAATCGCTCCGCGCGGCGCAGGTGCTGTCGCCGGTCGGACAGCTCGCGGGCGGGCCCAGCGTGCATGTCGTGTCGGTCACCTCGGTGTCTCCACAGGGGCGGAACAGGCTGATGCCATCCGTGGGGGAAGCCAGCTCATAGGTCACGAAGAAGGTCTTCGACGAGGCCGGCGCGAGGCCGAGCCGCTGCTCCAGCCGCAGGGTCAGGGCCGCGGGATCGTCGGAATGGTTGGCCACGAAATCCTGGCAGAAATCCTGCAGCTTCGGGCTGAGGGTCACCCAGACATCCCCCGTGGTGGTATAGGACGCCCCAGCCGCACTCGGCAGGCCCGAGAGCTGATCGGTCCTGACCCAGGTTGCCACCTGCACCGGGCCCGAAGCGGGCACCGGGTCGAGCGTCGTCACCACCTCAGACGGTTCCGCGACCGCCATATCCGTGACCGCATGGATATAGGTGTCATAGCGCCGCTGTAGCCGCTCGGCCTCGGCCAGCATGGGGATGCAGACATGGTTCGGCTGGCTGGCGGTCGCGGGCGCAAGCTGGTTCGGATTGCCGATAAAGCCAAACTTTGGGTCGCTGGAGCGGGCATTGGTGGCCAGCAGGATCGACCAGCGAAAGCCAGGATCGCCGAACCACCGATCGGCCAGCTCGATCAGCGTGGTTTGCGATTTCACCACCGGCTCGGCGCGGCAGGGCTCCTCCGCCACGGCTTGAGATGTTGAGACGATGGCCAGCGCGAGGCCGGCGCAGATAGCATGTCGAGCACGCATGAATTTCCCCCAAAACGTGAGTTGAGGGGGAATCATACCCTGAATGCCTGCATCCACCAAACCGGCTCAGCGCCGGAACCTCTGGGCAAGCCGCTCGAGCGGGGAGAGCTTTGGGTCGGGCGCGGTCGGCTCGGCGGCCTCTGCGGGCTCGGTCGCCGGCTTTGGCGCAGGCTTGGGCCGGGGCGGGTTGACCCGCAGCGCGACAGCGTTCTGAAAGCCCGCCGGATCGCCCTCGGCCAGCTTTGCGGCGCCATCGCCGATCCCGGCGATCAGAGGATCCAGCCAGGCATCGTCGGCCTTGGCGAAATCATGCAGGACATAGCCCGGCACTTTCTCCTTATCGCCAGGATGCCCGATGCCCAGCCGCACGCGGATGTAATCCGGCCCGATATGCTGATGCAGCGAGCGCAGGCCGTTATGCCCGGCATGCCCGCCCCCGGTCTTCACCCGGCATTTTCCGGGCGCCAGGTCCAACTCGTCATGGAAAACGGTGATCTCGGCGGGGGTGAGTTTGTAGAAGCGCATCGCCTCGCCGACCGATTGGCCAGAGAGGTTCATGAAAGTCTGCGGTTTCAGCAGCAGGATCTTTGCGGTGCCGAGCCGCCCTTCGGCAATCTCGCCCTGGAACTTTGACCGCCACGGGCCGAACCCACGGGCGATCTCGTCCAGCGCCATCCAGCCGATATTGTGCCGGTTGCGGGCGTATTTCGCGCCGGGATTGCCGAGGCCGACGAAGAGCTGCATCGCCGGCGCCGCCCGTCAGCCCTGGTTATGCTCGCGGATCTTCTCGGCGGCTGCCTTGTCGAAGGCCACGCCTTTGTCCTCGAGCATTTTGTCCAGCGAGCCGTCCAGCGTCATCTCGGTCACGATATCGCAGCCGCCGACAAACTCGCCCTTCACATAAAGCTGCGGGGTGGTCGGCCAGTCCGAGAAATCCTTGATCCCCTGGCGCATCTCGTCCGAGGAGAGGATGTTCACGTCCTTATAGGCCACACCCATAAAGCCCAGGATCTGCGCGACCCGGCTGGAAAAGCCGCATTGCGGCATGGTCGACGTGCCCTTCATGAACAGGACGACATCGTTGCCTTCGACATGCTGTTTGATCTCGGCCTGGGCCGCGGTGGTGTCCATCGGGTCTCTCCTTATTCGGGCGCGCTGGTCTGCAGCGCCATCGCATGCAGCGGCGCGCCGGGGCCGTGCAAAATGCTCTCGAGCGCCTTGTTGACCATCCGTTGCTGTTGCACGCGGTTCAGGCCGCGGAATTCCTCGGCCACCACATTGACGGCATAGTGGTTCTGGTCGCCCGCGGTGTCGACGACCGACACGGTGGCCCCGGGCAGGCTTTCCTGGATCAGGCGTTCGATTTCACTGGCGGGCACGGGCATGGGCTGGCACTCCTGTCTCTCGGCGGATGTAGCCTCGACCGGCGGGCGGTGCAAGGCAAGAGGGGATGCGGCGCGTGACAGACTTCACCATCGCCAGCTTCAATGTGAAGAACCTGATTGGAGCGGAGCAGGAATATTATCGGTTCGAGCAGTATACGGCGGAGGAATACGCTTGGAAGGCCGATTGGATGGCCGACCAGCTCCTGTCGCTCTCGGCCGATATCGTGGGGTTCCAGGAAATCTTCGACGACGCGGCGCTGGCCGAGATCGTGGCCGAGACGGACCGGCGCGGCGCGGCGCTGAACGCGGCGGCGGTGCCCGACCGCTCGAAACGCTATCACCGCAAGGCGATCTTCCGCCGCCTGGCCTATGACAGCTATGCCGAGGCGGGGCTGGCCTTTGCCCCCAATGCCAATGATGGCGGCCCGGGGGCGCGGCGGCCGGGGCTGGCCATCCTGTCCCGCTTTGGCTTCGCCGAGCCGCCAGAAAGCCTACAGGTCCTGGACCCGCCGCTGGAGATCCCGCTGCAGGCGCTGGG
This sequence comes from Pseudomonadota bacterium, assembly GCA_038524325.1. GTDB lineage: Bacteria > Pseudomonadota > Alphaproteobacteria > Rhodobacterales > Rhodobacteraceae > Thermohalobaculum. The sequence goes on along the minus strand of JBCBIS010000046.1, from coordinate 9,222 downwards.
GGGCGGCGAGAACGGGGTCTATCGCATTGCCAGTCTCTCGCGCCCGGTCCAAAAGGCCCGCGTGCCGGTGGGGGACCGGGTGATCACCGTGTTCAACTGTCATCTGAAGTCGAAGCTGGGGGAGTATCCGCGCGGCGACGGCCCGGCGGCGGAGGAAGATCTGCTCGCCTATGACCCGGTCGGCCGGGCGATGGGATCGCTGCGCGCCGGGCTGCGCCGGATGGCCGAGGCCTGGGTGCTGCGCCGCGCGGTGGTGGAGGAATTGGATCAGGGGCACCCGGTCGTCGTGCTCGGCGATTTCAACGATAATGAACATGCCGTCTCGACCGAGATCATCACCGGCGAGGTGCCCTTCAAGAATTATGCCTGGATGCGCCGCCACGATGCCGCGCGGGCGAACGATCGCTACTCGGACGCGGAAGCCGCACAGATCGCCGAAAGCGTCGAGGCGGTGCGGTTGCACCCCGCCGAGCGGCTGTTCGTGCGCAAATCGCTGCGCGACATGGTCTATACGACGGCCTTTGGTGGGGTGTTCGAGAGCATCGACCAGATCCTGCTCTCGCGCCATTTCCACCCGGATTATGCCGGACGGATCGGCGAGATGACCTATTACAGCGTGCTGAACGACCACCTGACCGATGGCTCTCACCCGGAGGCGCCGTATAACAAGCTCGCCTCGGACCATGGGCAGATCATGGCGCATATCCGGCTGGGGGCGGCATGACCACGGTTGGCGAGCAACTGGTCCAATGGCTGGAGATCTATGGCGTCGACACTGTGTTTGGCATCCCGGGCGTGCACACGGTCGAGATGTATCGCGGCCTGGCGGCCAGCCCGATCCGCCATCTGACCCCGCGGCACGAGCAGGGGGCTGGTTTCATGGCCGATGGGCATTGGCGGGCAACCGGGCGCGTGGCGGCCTGTTTCGTCATCACCGGGCCGGGGTTGACCAATATCCTGACGCCGATGGCGCAGGCCCATGCCGATTCGGTGCCGATGCTGGTGGTGAGCTCGGTGAACCGCGCCCGCACGCTGGGGTTGGGCGAGGGCGATCTGCACGAGATCGCCAATCAGGGGATTGTCGCTGCCCAGGCCGCTGCGTTCAGCCATCGGTTGAGTCATCCGGCGCAACTCGGCGAGGTGCTCGCCCGCGCCTGGGCCGTGTTCGAGGGGGCGCGCCCACGCCCGGTGCATCTCGAGATCCCGGTCGACATGTTCTCGATGGCGGCGGAGGGCACGGTCTCTCGCCCGTCCCGTCTGCGCGCCCCGCAGCCTCCTGGAGATCTGTTGTCCGAGGCGATGGCGGTGCTGGAGGGGAGCCGGCAGCCGGTGCTGATCGCCGGCGGCGGCGCGGTCGAAGCACGGGTTGGCGCCCTGGCCGAGCATCTCGATGCCCCGGTCGTGATGACCACCAATGGCCGCGGGCTGCTGGCCCATGACCACCCTCTGGCCGTGCCCGCAAGCCCCTCGCTGGCCGCGGTCCGGCGGATGATCGCGGAGGCGGATGCGGTTCTGGCCATCGGCACCGAGATCGGGCGGACCGATTTCGACATGTATGACCGCGGCGGGTTCGAGGTGCCGGGCCAGCTGATCAGAATCGAGATCGACGCCGAGCAGATGCGCCGGGGCGCCCGGCCCGACCTGCCACTATTGGGCGATGCGCGGGTTGCAGTGGACGGGTTGCTGGGTCGCGCCACGGCCCCGCGCGCGCCGGGCGATGGCGCGGCCCGGGCAGCCGCCTGCCTGGCAGAGTCAAGGGGGGAGGTCGGCCCGGCCTATGCCCGGATCATCGCCCTGCTCGAACAGATGCGCGAGACGCTGCCCGAGGCGCCGATCGTCTGCGACTCGACCCAGGCGGCCTATGCCGGGAATCTGCTGTTCGGTGCGCCGGCGCCGCGGCACTGGTTCAACGCCTCGACCGGGTATGGCGCGCTGGGATACGGCCTGCCGGCGGCCATCGGCGCCTGCCACGGGCTGAAGCGCCCGGTGATCTGCATCGCCGGCGATGGCGGGCTGCAATTCACGCTGGCGGAGCTCGGCCTGGCGGTTGAGGAGGGCCTTCCCCTGATCCTGCTGGTCTGGGACAATCAGGGCTATGGCGAGATCAAATCCTATATGCTCGAGAACGGGATCGCGCCTGTGGGGGTCGACCTCCACACACCGGATTTCCTGGGCCTCGCCCGTGCCTATGGCGCTGCCGCGGCGCGTGTGGAGCGCATTGACGCCCTGCCCGATCTGATCCGCACGGCGGCAGGGCGCGCGGGGCCCAGCGTCCTGGTGCTGGACGAGGCCCTGGCACTCGACAGGCAGGGCTGAAGTGAGCGGACTGCACCCGTGCCGGGCGCAGACAGGATGCTGGCGGCTCCTCCGGAGCCGCGTTGGTGCCCGGGGGGTGCGTCCCGCGCCGGGACCGGGCCGAGCGGCCGGGCGGAGCGCGATGCAGGCGCTGCGACGGGTCGGCTCAGGTACCAACGATGCGGCTGAGAATTTCTGCCGTGTTGCGGGAAAGCGCAGGCGTCGCCAGGATCCGGTCGATCTCGGCGCGCATTTTTGCCTGACGGGCGGGGTTATAGCGCCGCCAGGTCTCGAAACAGCCGGCGACCCGCGCCGCGGTTTGTGGATTGACCGGATCCAGCCGGATCAGCCAATCGGCCAGCAGGTCATAGCCCGCCCCGCTGGCCATGTGAAATCCGGTCGGATTGCCCATCGCGAAGGCGGCAACGACGCTGCGGAACCGGTTGGGGTTCTTCCAGTCAAAATCCGCGTGATGGGTCAGCGCGATCACCCGCGCCACCGCGCCCGGGCGCGGATTGGTCGCCTGCAGGCTGAACCATTTGTCGAGCACCAGCGGATCGGCCTGCCATTGACGATGGAAGGCGGCCAGCGCCTCTTCCCATCCCGCTGCGGCATGATGCACCAGCGCGACCAGACCCGAGAGCTGGTCGGTCATGTTATCGGCCTGGGCGAACAGGGTCTGGGCGCGATCGGCCCCCGCGGAGCCGGCCATCATGAGGCCGAGGCAGCGGCCGCGCAGCGCCCGTTTGCCCGCACTCTGCGCGTCGGGGCTGTAGGGTCCCGGCACCTGCATCGCGTCATAGGTCGTGGCGAGATCCCCCTCCAACCGCTCGGCCAGGGTTTCCCGCAAGCTGGTCAGCGCGGCGTGGATAGCGTCGGGATCGGCCTGACCGCCATTGGCGGCGATCTCTCCCGCCAACTCGTCCTCGCCCGGCAGGTCCAGCGCCAGGGCGCGGAAGGCGGGGTCGAGCGTGTCGTCCACCAGCAGCGCCTGACAGGCCGCGCTCCACGCCTCGGGGACGGTGTCGGCGCCCGCCAGCAGGTCGAACAGGATCCGCTGCGCGTATTGCCGACCGGCCTCCCACCGGTTGAACGGGTCCGTATCGCTGCCGAGCAGCAGGGCGAGGTCGGTCTCGTCGATCTCGCGGCTGACCACGACGGGCGCCGAGAAGCCGCGAAACAGCGAGGCGGTCGGCCGCGCCGCAAGCCCCTCGAAGGCAAAGCTCTGCTCGACCTCGGTCACTTCGAGCAGTCTGGAGGGCACCGCCTCGCGGCCATCGGGCAGGAGCAGGCCAACCTCACAGGGGATCACCATCGGCGCCTTCTCCACCTGCCCCGGCGTGGGCGGCGTTGTCTGCGCGAGGGTGAGCGTGTAGGTGCCGTCCTCCCAGGCGTCCTGCACGGTGACCACCGGGGTCCCGGCCTGATGCCACCAGCGCGAGAACTGGCCGAGATCGATGCCGCAGGCGTCTTCGAAACAGGTGCGGAACTGCTCGATCGTGCAGGCCTGACCGTCATGGCGGTCGAAATAGAGATCGAGCGCTTTGCGATAGCCCTCGGCCCCCACGAGAAGCCGCAGCATGCGGATCACCTCGGCGCCCTTCTCATAGACCGTCGCCGTGTAGAAGTTGTTGATTTCGATATATTCCTCGGGCCGCACCGGATGGGCCAGCGGGCCCTGATCCTCGCGAAACTGACGGGCGCGCAGGGCTTTGACATCCTGGATCCGCTGCACGGGTTCCGAGCGTTCATCCGCCGAGAAACACTGGTCGCGGAACACGGTCAGCCCCTCCTTCAGGCAGAGCTGGAACCAGTCGCGACAGGTGATCCGGTTGCCGGTCCAATTGTGGAAGTATTCATGGGCGACGATGCTCTCGATCAGCTCGTAATCGCGGTCGGTCGCCGTCTCGGGGCTCGCGAGCACGTATTTCGAGTTGAAGATGTTGAGGCCCTTGTTCTCCATCGCGCCCATGTTGAAATCATCGACCGCGACGATCTGGAAGATGTCGAGATCGTATTCCCGGCCATGGGTCGCCTCGTCCCAGCGCATCGAGCGGATCAGGCTGTCCATCGCATAGGCGCATTTGTCCTCGTCGCCCGGGCGGACCCAGACCTTGAGATCGACCGGGCGGCCCGAGGCGGTGGCGAACGCGGCGTCATGGCTGACCAGATCTCCGGCGACCAGGGCGAAGAGATAGGCGGGCTTCGGGTGCGGATCGTGCCATTCGGCGAAATGCGTCTCGGCAGAGAGCGCGCCGGTCGCGCCGGGATTGCCGTTGGAGAGCAGCACCGGCACCGATTTCGGCGCCACGATGCGCACGGTAAAGGGCGCCATCACATCCGGACGGTCCGGGTAATAGGTGATCTTCCGGAACCCCTCGGCCTCGCATTGGGTGCAATACATGCCCTTGGAGAGATAAAGCCCCTCCAGTTCGGTATTCGCCTGCGGATCGATCTCGGTCTCGCAGGTCCAGGTGAACCGGTCCGGCAGATCGCCCGCATAGGTCAGCCCCTCATCATCCAGTTCGGGCGTCACCGGCGCACCATCGACCGCACATCCCCGCAAGGTCAGCTTGCGCCCGTCGAGCCGGAGCGGCGCACCGGGACGCTCCGCATTGCGGCGAAAGCCGATCTTTGCGGTGACAAGCGCGGCCTGCGGCTGCAGGTCAAAGGTCAGATGCACCTCCTCGACCCACCAGGCCGGGGGCTGATACTCGGCCAAGCGTGTGACGGTCTGGGTGGGGGCGGTGTCAGGGCGCATCGGGGGCTCCTTCTGGGTCTTCCTTTCACATAGCGTGCAGGACCGGGGCTTCCTAGTCTGTGGGATGGGTTTCCGTTGCGGCGAAACGACGGGGGGCCATGCAACCTCCGCGATGCCGCGCCCAGGAGGTTTCCAGCACCCGGCAGGTGGTCTAGAACCGGGCCGAAACAGCCGAGGACACTGCATGGCCAAAGCCAAATCATCGAAGGCGCGGGCAAAGCGCGCTCCCGCGCCGCCATGGGCCCTTTGGACCCTGGCCATGATCGCGGCCTTCTGCGTGACACGCCTCGGGGTCAATGCGCTGGAACTGGTGCCGGTTCATTTCGATGAGGCACAGTACTGGGCCTATGGGCAAGAACTGGCCTGGGGCTATTTCTCGAAGCCGCCCCTGGTCGGCGCGGTGATCCGGGTAACGACGGATCTGCTCGGCGACACGCTGTTCGCCCTGCGCCTGGCCAGCCCGTTCGCGCATGCCCTGATCGCCTGGCTGATCTTCCTCTCGGCGCGGCTGGTCTTCGACGGGCGGGTCGGGTTCTGGTCAGCGCTGGCCTATAGCGCGGCGCCAGGGGTCGGGGTCTCGGCGATGATTGTCTCGACCGACCCGATCATGATGGTGTTCTGGGCCGTGGCGCTCTACGCGCTGTTGCGGGCCGAGCGGAGCGACGGGATGCTTTGGTGGGCGCTCATGGGCCTTGCCATCGGGCTGGGAACGCTCGCGAAATACACGATGCTGGCGTTCCTGGCGGGGCTTGCCCTCTATCTCGTGGTCTCGGCCCAGCGCCGGCCATGGCGCGGGGTGGCAATCGGGCTCGGCGTGGCCCTCGTGACGATGGCGCCGAACCTGATCTGGAACTGGCAGAACAGCTTTGCCACCATCGCCCATGTCGCCGAGGACGCAGCGCCGGGCGGGCCGCTGTTCAACCCGATCAAGGGGCTGGAATTCGTTGGCGCGCAGTTCGGCGTGATCGGCCCGGTGGTGTTCCCCGCCCTGATCTTGGCGCTGCTCTGGCGCGGCGGCCGCGCCGAGCCCGGGAGGCATCTGCTCGCCTGGCAGAGCGTCGCGCTGTTGCTGCCGATCACCCTGCTCGCCTTCACAACCCGGGCGCAGCCGAACTGGGCCGCCCCCGCCTATATTGCCGGTACTATCCTGGCGGTGCACTGGCTGCTCAGCCGCGACTGGCGCCGGGTCCTGCTCTGGGGTCAGGCCGCGCTCGGCCCCGCGCTGGTCGGCGCCGTCTGGGCCCTGGCGGTGCTGCATGCTCAGGGGCCCGACTGGCCACGCGCCTCGGACCCCTTCAAGAAGATGCGCCTGGGTGAGCCCTTCTGCGACCGGGCCCTGGCGGCAATGACCGAAGAAGGGGCCGAGGTTCTTTTATCGAACGACCGCAGGCGGCTGTCGGAATGCATGTTCATGGGCGGGCTCGGCTGGGACGATGTCGCGATGTGGAACCCGGATCTCGCGCCCAGCAATCACCATCAATTGGTCGCCACCCTCTATGAAGGCGACGAGCGGTCGATGCTGCTGGCCACCCTCGGCCCCGGCGATGCGCTGGCGGCCCGTTTCGAGACCGCCGAGTTGATCGACCAAGGCCGGTTTCCGACCCATTCAGACCGCGATGGCGGGTTTCACCTGTGGCTTGTGTCGGGGTTCAGGGGCTACTGAGCCGCCACAGCATCAGGGCCGGGGCGTCATCAGGCGGTCGATCGCCTTGGCCAGCGCCGAGCCGCTTTGCTCGACGCTCTGCCCCGTCGTTTCCAGCCGGTCGGAGGCGCGGGCATAGAGCGCCTCGCGGCTGGCCAGGATCTGCCGGAGAACCTGGGTCGCGCGGGGATCATCCTCGCCCGGCTCCTGCCGCGCCTGGGCACGGACGCGGGCGATATGATCCTCGGGCGATGCGGTGAGCCAGATGGTGTGGAAGCGGGTCAGCAGCGTCTCGAACGTGTCGGGTTCTTCGACAATGCCGCCTGCCACGGCGAGCACGACGCGCTCGTGCCGGTCCGCAACCTGCGCCAGCGCGCGCGCTTCCAACTGGCGATACCCGGCCTGACCGTAAAGCGCCAGGATCTCGGTCACCGGCATGGCGGCCATGGCCTCGATCTCGTCACGCAACTCGACAAAAGGCACGCCGACCAGGCCCGCCGAACGCTTTCCCAGGGTTGATTTGCCCGCACCGCGCAGGCCGATCAGAGCCACCCGGGCCGACCGGGCGGCCCGCAGGCTGCCGGGGTCGAGCAGCTCCAGCACCCGCTGCCGGGTCACGGAGTCCGCGCGATCATACAGGGCGATCACCGGGGCCAGCGGCTCGGCCGCCACCAATTGCTCGACTCGCAGCCCCAAGGCTTGCGCAATGCGGAGCAGAAGCGCGAGCGACACATTGCCCTCGCCCATCTCCAACTGCGCCAGATAGCGCTGCGATACGCCCGAGCGCTCGGACAGAACTCGGCGCGACAGGCGCATCCCTTTGCGCGCAACACGAACGCGATGACCAACCCGCGCGAGGAAGTCATCCGCGCCGGCATCCGCCTCAACTGTATCGAAAGTGATACTCAAGTGGTCTCCATCTGCAACGAAGCTGCTGAGGTAAATGGGTTGCAACGCACAAGCGTCCAGCCCAAAAGCCGCGTCAATTTGAGCCAGTTCGCGGTTGCACACATCTCCGCAGCCACCCGACAGCGCCAACGTCACATATGCTTTGGGTCTTGCGGGGCGTCCGGTAATCGGGAGCGTGGGGGATCGAACAGTCTCAAAACCACCTCCTCCCGGTCGCCCCAGGGCTCGTGGAAACATCGCTCCTGCTCGGCGAGGATCGCCGTGCGCGAGATCAGGCCCCGCCGGCGATAGATCTCGGCCTGCAGGGTCGGCAGGCGGGTCATGGCGTTGACCACCAGAACCGGGAGCAGGGGAACGCCAAGGGCGTGGCACCGCTCGGCCAGCACCCGCAGACGGGGCGTCTGGCGCCGGGCGGCACCGCCGCATTCCCGCGCCAGGTCGGCATAGGTGATCAGGCGCTGCGACCGGGCGATGTCGACCAGAAAGCGCACAAGACCCGGGGTGGGTCGGGGGCTGCGCCTCACCCGCCCGCGCATGGCGAACCCTTTCGACAGCTCGGGACGATACCGACCCTGCCACGGCGCAGATCGCTCCTCCTCACCACAAACCCACAGGCTTCGTTCACATGTTGGAAAGATTTGGTTCGCATCCTGGTCCTGCGGCTCTGGCGGCGGAGTGGGGTGGGGCCGAGACATCCTTGTGTCATCCCTGCGTCCACATGCGGCTTTTCGAGCCTTCGTCCAGGGGCGGCAACGGGGCAGGCCCAAGCGTCAAACGGATTGCACTCAGCAGAATTGCGAGGATGCCGACCGCATGAAGTATCTCCCCCCCAGGATGGCCACGCACCCGCAGGCCTCACCGCGCGTGAAGGCCGAGGTGAAGGCCTTCTATGACCGCGCTGCAAAAATCGCCGCCTGGGACAAGGCGCGGTTGGAGCGTCAGGCGCTCCGCGCTGCGGAGCGTGTGGCGCCCCCCTCGGACACCCAGGGGCAGGCCAGCGATGCCCCGGGCGAGATGCCCACGGGCGAGGGGTTCGCCGAGGTCGAGATCGACCCGATCACCCGGGCCAACATCAAGGCCGCGGAGGTGCTCGACCGGTTGGAGGCGCTCTCGCGCGCACATGCCCGGGCCCAACGCCGCGCCCAGCGCCTCGCCAGCACGCGGGAGCGGTTGGCGGATGAGCTTGCCCTCCTGCTCGACGCTCTGCCGGAGGCCGAGCGCACGGCCCTCGCCCGCCGCCAATCCAACTGCGCACGTCTGGCGGAGCCGGGGACGGGCCGCGCCAAGGGCCAGACCGAAACCGCCCGCGCCGCGCTGGCCTTTCTGGCGAAGGCGCCTGAGGATGAGGTGCGTCCCGTCGATATCACCCGCGGCCTGCGCCGCTCGGGCCATGCCGTTTCGGACAATTACGGCGCCTCGATGCTGCATGTCTGGCGCAAGGGCGGGCTGGTCCAGAAGGTCGGGCATGGCCGCTATCGCATCGCGCGCGACCATCCCGACCTGATCTCCTATCTGGAGCCGGACCCGGCGGAGTGGCAGGCCACCGCCCTGCCCTGCTGAGCGCAGCGCGCTCTCAGACCCCGAGGCACCAGCGCAGAATGCCCTTTTGCGCGTG
>JBCBIS010000045.1:0-23839 GCA_038524325.1 Pseudomonadota bacterium | reverse complement strand
GTCATCCTCTGCGGCGGGGTCATCAACTCGCCGCAGCTGCTCCAAGTGTCGGGGATCGGCGATCCGAGCCATCTGGCAGAGATCGGTGTGCCGGTGCGCCACGCGCTGCCGGGCGTCGGCGCGAACCTGCGCGACCACTACACACCGCGCTTCTCGGCCCGGGTGAAAGGGGCGGAGACCTTCAACGAACGTGCCCGTGGCTGGGCCTTTGCTGAGGAGGTCGGAAAATGGCTGATCGGCCGCCCCTCGATCCTCAGCCTGCCGGCGACGGCCTGCTATGCCTTCGCCCGGTCCGACTCCGTTCTGGATGTGAACGATCTGCAGATCACCTTCATGCCCGCCAGCTATAAGGAGGGGCATCAATCGACCCTGGATGACCAGCCGGGCATGACCATCGCGGCCTGGCAGCAGCGGCCCGAGAGCCTGGGATGGGTCCGTGCGCGCAGCGCCAATCCGTTCGAGAAACCGGCGATCCAGCCGAATTACCTCGCCGAGGAACGGGATCGCCGCGTGCTGCTGGCGGGCCTGCGCCTGGCGCGGCGGATCCTGCGCACCGCACCCATGGCGCCGTTCTTCGCGGGCGAGATCTATCCCGGCGATGCGGTGCAATCGGATGGCGACCTGCTCGCCACCGCGAGAGAGCGTGGCACCACCACCTTTCACATGATGGGGACCTGCCGCATGGGCCCCCAGGGCGATCCGAGCGCGGTGGTGGATGACCGGTTGCGCGTGCGCGGCATCGACGCTTTGCGGGTCGCCGATGCCTCGATCATGCCGACCATGCCCTCCGCCAACACCAACGCCGCCACTCTGATGATCGGGGAGAAGACGGCGGAGATGATCCGCACCGGCGCCTGACGCCGGAGCCTCTCCCTAAGCGATCGTGCGCCGGTAGAGATGCCAGGACGTATGGCCAAGCACCGGGAACACCAGCACCATGCCAAGGAACAAGGGCAGCATGGCCACCGCGCTTGCCACCGCCAGGATCGCTGCCCAGGTCACCATCGGCTTCAAGTTTTTCGACACAGCCTGCACCGATGTGACCATGGCGGTCACGATGTCGATGTCGCGGTCCAGCATCAGCGGCACCGAGATCACCGAAATCGCGAACAAAAGCGCAGCAACCGCCCCGCCAACGACGGTTCCGATCAACAGCATGATGATGCCGTTCGGGGTGAGGAGGATCTCGAACGAGCTCGACACATTCGTCAGCGCGGAAATTCCAAAGGATAGGGCGAAGATCAAATGGGCCAGATAGACCCAGACCATGTAGATAAAGAGGACGACGAAGGCGTAGGACGGCAATTGCGTGCGCCCGCTGCGCATGACTGCGCCCAGGATTCCGGGCCAGTCCAGGGGCTCGCCCGCCTCCAGCCTGCGCGAAATCTCGTAGAGGCCGATCGCCGCGAAGGGCCCGATCAGCGGAAAGCCTGCGGCAAGCGGCAAGATCCAGCTCGAAGAGCCGAGCACGAGGAACAGATAGGCGATGGCGATGCCGATGAGCGAAAAGATCAGGCCAAAGAACATGCCATGCATCGGCGCCCGGCGAAAATCGGCAAAGCCGGCGGAGAGTGCCGCGCGCACATCTTCGGTGGTGATCTCTCGAATGACCGGTTTGGCGGGTTTGCTGTCGGATGCGTCGGTGAGCGTCATGGACGTGGCCTCCCTGGTTGCTGAGAACTCTCCGGTTCGTTGCAAAACGATAGCGTAATGCGAGGTATTTTGTCAGGTGGAAACGAAGCGGGCGGCTGGATCCATTGGGCGGAGCGGTTGAGCTGATCTGGACCTAAACCAACGAGGGCTTATGGGATAGGTGATCCCTGCCTGATATCTGGCGCCCAGCGAGGCGACCCGCGCGAGAGAGGAACCGACCCATGAAAATGACGACTGAAGAAGCCTTTGTGAAAGTGCTCCAGATGCATGGCATCGAACATGCGTTCGGGATCATCGGCTCCGCCATGATGCCGATTTCGGATCTGTTCCCGCGCGCCGGCATCAAGTTCTGGGACTGCGCGCATGAGTGCAATGCCGGGATGATTGCCGATGGGTTCACCCGCGCCTCGGGCAAGATGTGCATGGCGGTGGCGCAGAACGGTCCGGGCATCACCAATTTCGTGACGCCGATCAAGACCGCCTATTGGAACCATACCCCGATGCTGCTGGTCACCCCGCAGGCAGCAAACAAAACCATCGGTCAGGGCGGCTTCCAGGAGATCGAGCAGATGAAGCTGTTCGAGGACATGGTCTGCTATCAGGAGGAGGTCCGCGACCCCTCGCGCATGGCCGAGGTGCTGAACCGCGTGATCATGAAAGCCTGGCGCGGCTGTGGCCCGGCGCAGATCAACGTCCCGCGGGACTATTGGACCCAGGTGATCGATATCGACCTGCCGCAAATGGTGCGGTTCGAGCTGCCCCAGGGTGGGCGCCAGGCCATCGCCGATGCGGCGCAGATGCTGTCCGAGGCCAAGTTCCCGGTGATCCTGAACGGGGCCGGCGTGGTGATCGGCGGGGCCATCCCGGCCTCGGCGGCGCTGGCGGAGCGGCTGGATGCCCCAGTCTGCTGCGGTTACCAGCATAATGACGCGTTCCCGGGCTCGCACCCGCTTAGCGTCGGGCCGCTGGGCTATAACGGCTCGAAGGCAGCAATGGAGCTGATCGCGAAGGCGGATGTGGTCCTGGCGCTGGGCACGCGGCTGAACCCGTTCTCGACCCTGCCGGGCTATGGCATCGATTACTGGCCGAAGGATGCGAAGATCATCCAGGTCGACATCAATGCCGACCGGATCGGCCTGACCAAGAAGGTCTCGGTCGGGATCCAGGGCGACGCGAAACAGGTCGCCGAGGCGATCCTCGCCCATCTTGCACCGACTGCCGGCGATGATGGCCGGACCGAGCGCAAGAACCTGGTCGCCGAGACCAAATCTCGCTGGCTGCAACAGCTCTCCTCGATGGATCACGAGGATGACGACCCGGGCACCAACTGGAACGAGCGGGCCCGCACCCGCGAGCCGGAGCGGATGAGCCCGCGCATGGCCTGGCGCGCAATCCAGTCGGCCCTGCCAAAAGAGGCGATCATCTCGACCGATATCGGCAATAACTGCGCCATCGGCAACGCCTATCCGACCTTTGAGGAGGGGCGGAAGTATCTCGCGCCGGGCCTGTTTGGTCCCTGCGGCTATGGTCTCCCGGCGATCCTGGGGGCCAAGATCGCGCGCCCCGATGTGCCGGTGGTCGGCTTTGCGGGCGATGGCGCGTTCGGGATCTCGATGAACGAGATGACCGCTTGTGGCCGTGGCGACTGGCCGCCAATCACCATGGTGATCTTCCGCAACTATCAATGGGGTGCCGAGAAGCGGAACACCACGCTGTGGTTCGAAGACAATTTCGTCGGTACCGAATTGAACGAGGGTGTCGAATACGCCAAGATCGCCGAGGGCTGCGGCCTGAAAGGCGTCCAGGTCTCGTCCATGGACGCCCTGACCCAGGCGCTGCATGACGCGGTCAAGGGGCAGATGGAGCGTAACGAGACGGTCTTCATCGAATGCGTCCTCAACCAGGAACTAGGCGAGCCCTTCCGTCGCGACGCCATGAAAAAGCCGGTCAGCGTGGCGGGGATCGACCCGTCGGACATGCGCCCCCAACAGGTCGCCTGATCCCATCGGTCTGACGCAAAAAAAGAGGGGCGGTGCCGTTCGGCGCTGCCCCTTTTTATGTGTGGTTATCAGGCCCCACAGGGTGTGGCCGCATGGTCGCCAAACCTCAGGCGGCGAGGTCCAGGACAGGGTCCGCAGGCGTCTCGGTCTGCCTGAACAATTCGCTCAACAGGCGGTTGTAGTCGGCGTCTGACAGATCGGCCTGCCGCTGGGCGCGCAATTCGGCGATCGCGGCCAGTCTCTGAGACTCGGCCAGGGCGGCGACCCGGCGGTCGGCGGGCGAAGGCTCGGCTGGGGCGAGAGCCGCGGCTTTGACGACCTCCATCTTGGCGATGGTCGCCTGCAGATCATCCTTCACGGGCGAGATGTCGATCTGAACGCTGCCGCCGATGGCATAGTTGCGCCCGTCGGGACCGACCTGCATGTCATAGGAAGGCTCGGACGCGTACCGCCCGCCCACTCTCGCATGGGCTTCCTCGTGGTCGCGGACTTCCCGGTCGCGCTGCTGAAGATTGCGCACGACCTCGGTCTCGCTATCCGTCAGACCGGTCACCGGGTCGACATCTTCGTCCAGACTGGTTGTGGGCGGCGTGGTTTCGACGACACCGGGTGCCGCCTCGGCCGCTGCGGCTTGGGGAGCGGTGTCCTGGCCGGCGAGCAGATTGCGGGTGCCTTCCGATCCCACCCCAGCAGAGGTGAGTTTCGCCAGCCGCTCCGCCTCTTTGTCGCTCGCCTGGGTCAGCGCGTCGTTGGAGACAGCCGCCCGCTCGTCCGGCAGCCGGGCTGGATCGGGAGAGGTTGCCTGGCTTTGTCTCGACGGGTCTACCCTGCGCGGGCTCGACGGCCCCTCATTGGGTTTTGAAGGCTCTGTCTTTACCTGTTGCGCGATCAGCGGCAGGGCTGCAGAAGTGGCTTGATTGGGCGCAAGCATTTCACCGGTTCCTGTCATCGGACGATACCAAGAACTCACATTCTGCGAGAAGGGCCGGGGAGGAGGGCAGAACCCTCCGCCGACCTCTACAGGAATGGCGCAAATCTCTTAAGAATGGATGAAATTCAACCGTGGGATTGCAGATCTGGACCTTGCTTACCTGCGTTTTCGACGCAAAACCTTGCTCTGACCCTAACTGCGGCAGAGAAAAAATGACGCCCATCTGGCATATTGAACCCTCGTTGGAATGGTTCACGAAATCGCATGAGAAGACGGCTGTTTCCCATCTGGGGATCGAGTTCTTGGATGCCGGGCCGGATTGGATGACCGCCCGCATGCCGGTCGATGCGCGGACGGTGCAGCCGATGGGCCTGCTGCATGGCGGCGCGTCGGTTTTGCTGGCCGAGACACTCGGCTCCGTCGCCTCGGTCGCGGTCGTGGATTTCGACAAACAGGTGATCGTGGGGCAGGAGATCAATGCCAACCATCTCCGCCCGGTCTCGTCTGGCTGGGTGACGGGCGAGGTGCGGCCGATCCATCTGGGCCGGCGCAGCCATGTCTGGGCGATCGAGATCCGCGACGAGGCTGGCAAGCTGACCTGCATCTCACGCCTGACCGTCGCGGTAATGGCGCGCGAGGGCTAGGGCTTCACCAGCAAGGGCCGTGGGACGTCGGCGAGGCATTCCGCAGGCGCGCCATCGCGGATGCGCACTGGTTCTGTGATTTCCAGCCCGAAGGTCTCCATCCACAGGGCCGGCATCAGGTGGACGGTCATGTCGGGTTCCAGCACTGTCTCGTCCTCGGTCCGGATCGAGAAGGTCCGCTCTCCCCAATCCGGCGGGTAGGAAAGGCCGATCGGATAGCCGAGCCGCCCCTCCCGCTCGATCCCGTGCCGGGCGAGCACAGCATAGAAGGCGCGCGCCACATCTCCCGCGGTGTTCCCGGCGCGGGCTGCGTCGACGCACGCGGCGATCCCCTCCAGCGCCGCCTCCTCGGCCCGGCGCATCTCGGCGGGCGGGGTGCCGAGATAGACCGTGCGGCAGCAGGGCGCGTGATAGCGGCGATAGCAGCCGGCGATCTCGAAAAACGTGCCCGCGCCCGAGGCGAAAGGCGTATCGTCCCAGGTCAGATGCGCCGCCGTGGCGTCCTGACCCGTGGGCATAAGGGGGGCGATGGCGGGGTAGTCTCCGCCGAATGCGCCTTCTGCATCCTCCGCGCCCAGGATGCCGGTGCGGGTGATCTCGGCGGCGACCACGTTTTTGGGGATGCCAGGGGCGACGATCTCGGCGATGGCCGCGTGCATCCGCTCGACGATCCGCGCGGCGCGGCGCATGAAGCGAAGCTCCTCGGCAGATTTCACCGCGCGCTGCCAGTTGATCAGCGCCGTCTGGTCGCTGACTGGCGTGTCGGGCAGGGCGGCGGTCAGCACCGCATGCGCCTTAGCGGAGTAGTAATAGGTCTCCATCTCCACCCCCATCGGACGGCCGGCCCAGCCCCGGTCTCGGATCAGCGAGGCGAGATGGTCCATGGGATGGCGCTCGGTCGACATGACATAGTGGTCGGGATAGGCGACGATGTCGTCGTTGCCCATCCAGCAGGTGCGGAGCCCCCCCATCGCATCCATCTTGCGCGCCCAGAGCACGGGGTCGCCCTCGGGCCCCAGCAGCACCCCCTGATGGACGTAGAAACTCCACCCATCATAGCCGGTCAGCCAGGCCATGTTCGAGGGGTCGCAGGTGAACAGCAGCTCGACCCCCGCCGCGGCCATGGCCGCCCGCACCTTGGCGATCCGGCGGGCATATTCCTCGGCCGAGAACGGGGGGGTCACGCCCCGGTCGGTGGCGCTCGTCATCGGAACTCTCCGATCAATGCGGTCGAGGCACGGGCCAGCAGGACCGAGTCCACGGCCACGGCGATGAAACTGTAGCCATAGCCGAAATACCGCTTGGCCACCGCCGGGTCCAAGGCCAGCGAGCCGATGGGCTTGCCCGCGGCCAGACAGCGCCGGGCGGCCTCCTCGATCTTCGCTTCCACCTCGGGATGGGCCATGTCGCCGAGATGCCCCATCGAGGCGGCAAGATCGGCGGGCCCCACGAACAGCGCGTCGATGCCCGGGACTGCGGCGATCTCCTCGATCTGCTCCACTGTCGCGGCGGTCTCGACCTGGACCACCACCGCGATCTGATCTGCCGCCTTGGCCTGATAGCCCGCGACCCGGCCATAGCCCGCCGCCCGGCCACCGCCCGCGACCCCGCGCACGCCCTCGGGCGGATAACGGGTGGCGGCGACCGCCGCGCGGGCCTCTTCGGCGGTTTGGACATAGGGGATGATCAGCGTCTGCACTCCGATATCCAGGATCCGCTTGATCAGCACCGTGTCGTTCCAGGCGGGCCGGCAGAGCACCGGCGCAGGCCCCGCCGCCAGCGCCTGGGCCTGGGCGAGCATGTCGGGCAGGTCATTCGGCGCATGCTCCATATCCACCAGCACCCAGTCCCAGCCGGAGCCGGCATGGATCTCGGCCGCGATCGGGCTGGCCAGCGCGCTCCACATGCCCAATTGGCGTTGCTCGGTCTGTAGCGCCGCTTTGAACTGGTTAATCGGAAGCTCCATGCGATCCCCTCCCCTGTTTGGCGCGAGCTTGGCGGTATGGGGGGCTCAGATCAATCGCCTTTCGCCTGGGGGCAAGCGATGCCCGTTTTGCATCTTTGCATCCGGTTGGTGCCCGGCAAACAGTCGGCCGTTCAGTCGGCCATCACCCTCGACCAGACGCATGACCGCTGATGTTTTGGAGAGCGGCAAAGCCGGGGCGATGGGTTGGCGGTCAAATGCCCCCGAGGTCTGAGCCACGCAGCTCCGCCTCGATCACCGCTTCGGGCGCCGCCCGGCCGCAAGGGTCATCCGGCATCGGGTCAAGGCCCAGTTGCGCCAGCGCGGACTCGCGGGGGCGCAACGACACGTTCACCCAGTCCTGCATGTCCGAGAACGCTTCGTCCGCTGTACGGGCCCGCTCCATCGGGTTCCAGGGATAGGTCCGCGCCGCGCTGTCCTTCATACCCAGCCGCCACGGGTGATTGGCGAACTCGAAATCGCCTTGTCGGTCTCACAGGCGATAGGAGGGCAGCACCGGTTCGGGCACCCAATTGGTGCCGGATAGGGTGGCCATCTGCACCCGCGCCTCGGCCACCCTCTGTCAGGCGGCCTTGGTGATGTTCTTTTGAGCGCTTGAGGTCTGGAACATCGCTGTCAGCGTCTGCAGTTCATCCGCCTGGCGCTGCATGTTTTTCGCATCGCCCGCGCTTTCCTGCGCCACGGTCGCGTTCTTCTGGGTGATTTGGTCGAGATGACCGACCGTGGTGGTAACCTCCTTTGCTCCGGCGGCCTGATCGGCCATGCTGTTCGAGATCGAATTGACCGTGCTGCCCAGATTGGTGATGGTCTCGCGGATCTGGTCGAGCGCTTCCGAGGTCTTCTCCATCAGCGCCACGCCTTCCGCGACATTCCCAGTGCTCTGCTGGATTTGCTCGCGGATTTCCTTTGCGGCGTCAGAGGAGCGTTGCGCCAGCGAGCGGACCTCCGAGGCGACCACGGCAAAGCCCTTGCCGGCATCTCCGGCGCGGGCCGCTTCGACGGCGGCGTTCAGGGCGAGCAGATTGGTCTGGAAGGCGATGCCGTCGATCACCGCGATGATATCGGCGATCTTGCTGGAGCTGCCCTCGATCTGACCCATCGCGTCTTTGGTGTCCGACAGGACCTGAACCCCGTGATTGGCGCGATGTTCGGCCTGGCTGGCGAAATCGGCGGCGGTTTTTGCATCTTTGGCCGACGAGGCGATATTGCGCGAGATCTCCTCCATTGTGGCCGAGGTTTCTTCCAGCGCCGCCGCTTGTTCTTCGGCGCGTCCCGCCAGCATCTGCGCGCCCGAGGCGATGGGGCCGACCGTGCCATGGAGCTGTGTCGCGGCGTTGGAGACACTGCAGATCATATCGCTCAGTGCGTCCATATTGCTGTTCACCGAACGGCAGGCCTTGTCATAGTCGCCTGCGAAATCGTCGGCGATCCGCTTCGTCAGGTCGCCCTGTGACATTGCAGTCAGCGCGGTTTGCAGACTGCGCATGAACCGCTCGACCTCCTCCATCTGCCGGTTCAGGCCATGGGCCACGAAGGAGGTGAAGCCGCAATCGTCGATCGATTTGACCCGATGCGAGAATTCGCCCCGCTCGACCCCCTCGATCACAGAAATGACCTCGCCTTCAAGCTGTCGGACGGCGGAGATGTCGTTGATCATCAGGGTCGAACCGATGCGGCGGCCTTCCTTGTCGCGGACCTGACTGAAATAGCCTTCGAAGATCTTGTCCGAAATCTTGATTTCGATCGCGTTGGACGAGAGCGATTTGGTGATCACCTTACCCTTGGCCAGCGCATCTTCGAACAGGTCGACCAAGGCGCTGGCGTCATGACGCCCGGTGGCCGGATCGGTCGGCATCAGAGGCGAGAGGACGCTGGCATCTGTTGCGAACAGCTCCTCGAATGCCGCGTTCTCGAACAGGGCAATCCCGCGGTCGTCGAGAACGAGGGTCGGGATGGGCGCTTTCTCGACCGCAGTGGCAACCCGGGTCATCTCCGCACCGGAATTGCTGATGGTCAGGAGGGATTTGGCGATCGTCCCGATCGCATCCTTACGCGCGGTGGCTGGGATCTCGATCCCCTGTTCCGCGTTCGCAATCCGCGAGATCGCCCTTTGCAGCTGACCCAGCGCGCCCAGCATCGAGCTGACATATCGGACCCCCAGCAGCCCGAACAGGAGCGTGACGGCGACGAGAATGACGACCTGGGCAATGACCCAGAAGCGATAGCTATCGCCATTCGCACTCGCCAGTCCCCTGATTTTCCCGGCGAGTTCCTGCTCGAACTTGCGCAACTCGCCGAGGTAGGCGGTCGAGGCCGCGAACCATTGCTGGGCGGTGACGTTCTGGACATCGCCAGTCGTGAGGCTGTTCTGCGCGATTGTGCGCAGACGCTCGAGCTCTTGCGCCGCAGCGCTCTTCAGCACGGCATCCAGAGATGCCCTTTCGGCCGGACCGCTGAGGCTGCTGATCCGGTCCTTCAAAAAGTCTTGCCGCTGCTGCAGGCCGTTGAACCAGGTATAGGTTTCGACATCGAAAGCCCCCTTGCCGAACCCGACCGAGCCGGCGGCCCGCTCGACCCCCGCGAATTCCTTCGCCATCAGGATCGATCGGTAGATCACGGTCCATTTCGTCAGCGCCGCCTGCGCGTCATTGAGCAGAGGATCGTCGGCAAAGCTCAGAAGATCACGGATGGTGCCAGTATAGAATTTGGCGACTTCGGGCACCTGCGCTTTGAGATTGTCGACCGACCGGCGCATCTGCGCCAACCTGTCCAACGCCGCCCTGAGGCGATTGTGCCGGGCGGTGTGATGGCCGAGCATGGTGTCCGGGATCGTCTCGACCTGAGTGTGATCCAGAACCTTCAGGGTCTGTTCGATAATTGCATCGGTCGTACGGCGCTGGGCAGCCAGCTCTGCGTTGAACTTCGTGCCCGAGGAGGCAACGAAGCCGACCGACATTCCACGTTCTTTTTGAAGTTCATGGGCAAGGTTCGATCCGGCGGTCGAGCGTTCGACATCGCTGATCAGCAGGTTGCTCTGCTGATAGCTGCCATACGCCATAAGAATGATCACCACCGCGCAAACCACCAGCCCAAGGAACGGCAGAAGCATCGCGCTATAGGTCGGTGCCGCGGTCCTGAAGTTGGACGGCGCGGTTTTCTGCGGATTGGGCATGGGCGACCTCGGTCAAGTTGAGTGCTGAGCGGCGAGAGTGTTCAGACAAGTCTCTAAAGAATCGGTTTCGGAACCGCTTCCTCCGGTGCTGGGCGGGGGGATTTTCGATTGCCCGTTCAATCGATTCCCGCTAGCTTTGTGACAAATGAACCAATCCAAGGCGGCTTAGAGCATGCGACCCAAAACCCCCGACAGTGCAGAGGCGGTGATCGCGCGGCTGACCGAGGAGTTCGACGGTCTCTCCTCGCAGCTCCAGATCGCTGCGCGCTTTATCATCGACAATCAGCGTGAGGTCGGCGTGCAATCGATGCGCGCGCTGGCGGCAAAGGTCGATGTGCACCCGAACACATTGGTGCGGCTGGCCCAGGCGATCGGGTTCGATGGCTATGACGCGATGCGCGAGCGGTTCCGCGACTTCGTTGTGACCGGCGGCGTGGGCGCCTTTCGCGACCGGGCCGACTGGCTGCGCGAGCTGGCCGAGAAGGGCGGCACCGACGGGGTCATCGCTCGCATGGTCGAGACGACCGCCGACAATCTCGACACGATGTGGCGGCGGCAGGAGGCCGGGGCGCTGGAGGCGGCGGCCGACACGCTGCTCTCGGCGCGCCGGGTCTATGTGTTGGGCATGGGCTCGGCCTACAGCCTGGCGCATCAGTTCTGGTATGTCGCCCGGATGGCGTTCGACATATCCAGCCGATCCCGCGGCATGGCTCGCAGCCAGTGGACGATCTCGCCTGGCTGACGCCCGAGGATGCGCTGATGGCGCTCACCTTCCAGCCCTATCGCGCCGAGACGATGGACGCGGTGCGCCAGGCGCGCGAGATCGGGGCCCCGGTGATCGGGGTGACCGACAGTCTGACCTCGCCGCTTGCCCGGTTCTGCGACCCGCTTTTGGTCTCGCCGACGCATACGCCGCAATTCTTCGAAAGCCACGCGGCCGTGACGGCTCTGTTGGAGGGGTTTCTGGCGGTGATGGTGGCCCGCGCCGGCTCGGAGACCGCAGCGCGGATCGAGGCTTTCCACGCGCGCCGTCTGGCAGCAGGACTGTACGAAGAGGCCCCGGAACTGGCCGGGCTCGGTTGAGGGGGGGGAACAGCGATGAACGCCATCGATCCGGTGACCGCCGCCCAGGCGCTGCCCGCGCGGTTCTACACTGACCCAGTGCTCTACGAGGCGGCGCGGGAACGGATCCTGTTCCGGGCCTGGCACTATGTCGGCCATGTCTCGATGCTGCCCGAGACCGGGGATTACTATGCTTTCTCGCTGCTCGACCAGGATCTCTTCGTGATCCGCGGGCGCGACGGGTTGCTGCGCTGTTTTTACAATGTCTGTCAGCACCGCGGGCACACGCTGGTCGAGGAGACCGGGCGGACCCGGGTGCTGGTCTGCCCCTACCATGCCTGGACCTACGAGCTGTCCGGCGGCTTGCGTGCCGCCCCCGGGGCACAGACCACGCCGGGTTTCGACAAGTCCAAGATCTGCCTGACCGAGGTGCGGCTGGAGGTGTTCCTCGGCTTCGTCTTCGTCAATCTCGACAGCGCAGCCGCGCCGATGGAGGCGACCTATCCCGGCGTCTCCGCCGCGGCCCGCGCCCTCTGCCCCGATATCGAGGCGCGGATATTCGCCCATGAGCATGTGGCGCAGGAATACTGCAACTGGCTGGTGGCCGTGGAGAATTACAACGAATGCTATCATTGCGGCCATGTCCACAAAGCGTTCTCGGACGGGGTGATCGAGCCCGGCTCCTATGACATCCAGCCCTTTGGCCCGGGCCGGGTGCTGCATCACAGCGCTGGGGCGGCCGGGGGCGACGGGGCGTGGTACGACACGTCGGGGAGCGATTACGGCTCGTTCTATCTCTTCCCGCTGTTCAGCCTGCAAATCTATCCCGGCGGCGTTGTGAACACCTATTACTGGCGGCCGGAGGGCGCGCAGGACACGATCGTGCATCGCGGCTGGTTTTCCTCAGACGGCGTGGTCGACGACACGCTGCAACAGGTGATCGATCTCGACCGCGACACCACGTTTGCCGAGGATCTGGAGCTGGTGAAACGGGTGCAGCGGGGCCTCGGCTCGCGCGGGTACCGGCCCGGGCCGCTGGTGATGGCGCCGGAGTTTGGGATCAACTCGGAACACTCGATCGCCGCGCTGCATGGCTGGGTGCGCGAGGCGCTCGATGGCCTATGACAAACCCGCCCGCTGGGCCGACCCGGCCAACAAGCTGTTCCCGCATCAGGTCGGTTTTACCAGCCCGCCCCATGATTTCGACGCAGCGCCGACCGATTTTCTGAGAATCGCGCCCGAGGGCGTCGGCGCCCATGGCCGGATGCTGCATGTCCCGGGCTATGCCCACCAACTCGGCCAGCGGGCGAAGAACTTCGACCTGCTCGAGGAGTTCGTCGAATGCATGGCCAATAACGGCGCCGATGTCTGCGGACAGGTCGGCACCAATTGGGTGCATGCGGGCGGGAAAACGCCTGCCGAGATCGAGGCGTTCCTGGCGCGGATGGCCGAGACCTACGAGACCCCGCTCCACATGGCCGGGTTCTGCCTGGTCGAGGCCGCCCGGGCGTTGGGGGTCGAGAAGGTGGCGCTCAACTCTGTCTATTACTGGCCCGATTGGCGCGATGGGACTGCGCGCTTCCTAGGCGAGGCGGGGATCGACGTCGCCTTCACCGGCAATTTCGTCGATCTCGGGCTCTATGCAACGCAGGAGGAGGTGAATGCGCTGACCTGGATTTTCCCCGGCGCGCACGCCCTGACCTCGTGCCAACGCGCGTTGGAGCGGGCGTCGGGAGCCGAGGCGATCCTGGTGAATGGCATGCCGAATTTCCGCCGCGCCGATGGGCTGCCACAGCGGATGCTGCACCGGACGGCCGAGATCGAGGCGGTTCTGGGCGTGCCGGTGATCGCCTCTGACACCGCACTCTACTGGCGGATTTTCAAAACCCTCGGCATCGCGCCTGCCCAGGGCCATGGCCGCCTGCTCGACAGTCTGGGGGGATGAGATGCACCCGGTGATCGTCCTTTGGGGCACGCCCCGCACGACCTCAACGGCGTTCGAATGGATGATGCGCATGCGCGGCGACATGATCTGTTTCCACGAACCCTTCGGCGAGGCGTGGTACAAAGGCGACGACGCGCTCTGGCCCCGGCTCGCCCCCGACAGCCCCCGCGTCCCCGGTCTGACCCGGCAGGTCGTCTTGCAGCGGATCGAAAAGGCCTGCGCCGAACGCCCAGTCTTTGTCAAAGATTTCCCCCATTACATCGCCGACATGGTGGGCGACGCGTTCCTGGATCGGTTCACGCACAGCTTCCTGATCCGCGACCCGGCGAAGTCCGTGCCTTCGATCTATAAACGCGGGCCGGAATACGTTGAGGCAGAATACGGCTTTACCGAACACCGTGCCCTGTTCGACCGGGTGACCGAGTATTTGGGCCATATCCCGCCAGTCATCGACAGCGACGATCTGCTCGAGGACCCGCATGGCATTGTCGAGGCCTGGTCCCGCGCCGTCGACATCCCCTTCCGCCCCGATGCGCTGAGATGGGAGCCCGGCGCCCGGGACGAGGTAAGCTGGTATGATGACGGCTCCTGGCACGGCCCGCTGGCCCAATCCGACGGGCTGAAGCCGCAGACCCGCACCTATGGCAGCGTCGAAGACCAACCCGCGCATGTGCAAGAGATTTACGCAAAGGCCCTGCCCCACTACAGCCATATCCATCGACACAGGCTGACGGCGGAAAGGGCACCAGCATGACGGAGACACCAGGCGCCGTCCCGGGCTTGACCCGGGACCTCACGGAGCTGCTCGAGACCGCTCAAGCTCCTTGCAGAGGTCCCGGGTCAAGCCCGGGACAGCGCGGAGATCAGAAATGACCGAGACAATGAAAGCCATGGTCCTCATGGGACATGGCGGGATGGACAAGCTGGTCTGGCACGAGGATTGGCCGAAACCGACCCCCGGCCCGACCCAGGTGCTGATCAAGGTCGGCGCTTGCGGGCTGAACAACACCGATGTGAACACCCGCTCCGGCTGGTACTCGAAGGCGGTGACCGAGGCGACGACCGGCGCCGCTTATGAGAGCGTCGATCAGGAAGATCCGACCTGGGGCGGGGCGCCGATCGGCCTGCCCCGGATCCAGGGTGCCGATATCTGCGGCGAGGTGGTCGAGGTCGGCGCCGAGGCCAATCCCGATCTTCTTGGCAAACGGGTGATCGCCGATTGCTGGTTACGCGATTGGGACGATCCGATGAACCGCGACAAGGCGAGGTATTTCGGCTCGGAGGTCGATGGCGGCTATGCCGAATATGCGGTGATCGACCACCGCAATGCCGGTGTGATCGACAGCGATCTCAGCGACGCGGAACTGGCCACCTTCTCCTGCTCCTACACGACCGCCGAGGGGATGCTCTCTCGCGCTGAGGTGAAAGAAGGCGATGCGGTCCTGATCACCGGCGCATCGGGCGGGGTTGGCTCGGCACTGATCCAACTTGCCAAGCGCCGCGGGGCCGTGGTGGTCGCGATGGCGTCCGAGGCGAAACATGCCGATCTGGCCCCCCTCGGCGCGGATGCCCTGCTGCCCCGCGCGCCGGAGGATCTGCCCGCTGCGCTGAAAGCCACCATCGGGCGCGAAACGGTAAACGTGGTGGCCGATATCGTCGGCGGACCGGCCTTTCCCGGCCTGATCGAGACGTTGGCGCGCGGCGGGTACTATACCTGCTCCGGCGCCATCGCGGGGCCGATCGTCGAGCTGGATCTGCGCACCTTCTATCTCAACGACCTCACCTTCACCGGATCGACCGTGGTGCCGCCGCATATCTTCAACGATCTGGTCGGCTATATCGAGCGGGGCGAGGTCAAGCCGCTGCTGGCCGCCACCTATCCGCTGCGCGAGTTTCACGCCGCCCAGACTGCCTTTATCGAGAAACGCCATATCGGCAACATCGTGGTCACCCCGTGAGAGCCGCGCCATGAAAATCGAGGCGGTCGACTGGGTGCCGTTCACACCCGCCTTCGCCGGGCGAGGGTTCACCGTCTCCTACGGCCATCTCGACCGCCTCGACCATCGGCTTTTGCGGATCACGACGGAGGATGGCCGGATTGGCGTGGGCGAGATCATGCGCCTTCCGGCGGCTGAGACAGCGCTGGCGGAGGATTTGGATGACTGGCTGCTCCCGTCGCTGCCCGGCAGCGATTTCGCCGATTTGCCCAGCCGGGTCGATGCGTTCCGCGCGCATGGCCCTTCCGTCCGGGGGCTGTGTTTTGCGCTTGAGACGGCATGGGCCGATCTGACCGGGCGGGCGGCTGACTTACCTGTATCGACCCTGCTCGGTGGCCCCTCCGTCGGCGACATGCCTGCGATGCTGGGCATCTCCTGCCAGTCCCCTGAGGCGATGGCCGAGGAGATACGGCTGCGCGGCGGTCAGGCACGCTTTCTCCAGATCAAGCTCGGCATCGGGTCGGTTGTAACCGATCTGGCCCGCATTCGTGCGTCGCTCGAAGCCTGTGCGCCGGACCATGTGCTCTATGCCGATTTCAACGGGATCCTGCCATTGGACCTTGCGCTGGCGGAACTTCCGCAAATCCAAGACCCGCGGTTGGTCTGGGAGGAGCCGTGCAGATCGCTCGACGACAATCTCGCCTTTGCCCGGGCGGTCGAGGCGCCGGTCCTGTTCGACCAATGCGTCGCCTCGCCGGAGTTGCTGTATCGAGCGCTGGTCAGCGGGCGGCCGGCGGCGGTGGCGATCAAGCCCTTTTACCTCGGCGGTCTGTCGGCGGCGCGCGCTGCGCGGGATATGGCGACGGCGGCGCAGATGCCATTTCGGATCGATGGGCCCTGGTGTGGACAGGTTGCAGCGGCGGCTGCTTTGCACGTGGCGCTGGGCGCCGATCCCGATTTGCTTTTGTTCTCGACCGATCTGACCAATCCGCTCGAGACGGGGCGGGGTCTGATCACCCATCCCGCGCTGGGCCGCGTGGGTCCAGCGGCGGGCCCGGGCCTGGGCAGGGACACCGCCCGGATCTTTGCGGAGGCGGCATGAAGATCACCCGCCTGACCCTCTGGCATCGGGATCTGCCGCTGGCCGAGCCCTATTGGCTCTCGGGCGGGCGGCTGAAATTCGAAGTGCTCGACGCGACTTTCCTGCGGGTCGACACCGATGCGGGCCTGACCGGCTGGGGCGAGGGCACGCCTTGGGGCCATACCTATATGCCCGCGCATGGGCCGGGGATCCGGGCGGGGATCGAGACGATGGCGCCAGCGATCCTGGGGCAGGACCCGCGCCAGCCGGGCGTGGTGGAACGGGCGATGGATCTGGCCCTGCCGGGACATCTCTATGCCAAATCGCCGGTGGATATGGCGGTGCTGGATATCGCGGGCCAAGCAGCGGGGGTGCCGATCTCGCATCTTTTGGGCGGGGCCTTTCCGGGTGGGGTGCCGATTGCGTCGTCCGTCTCCTCGGGCACGCCGGAGGAGATGCTGGCGATCATCGAGCGCTATCGCGCTCGGGGCTATCGCGCCCATTCGGCCAAGGTCGGCGGGGATGTGGGCCGGGATATCGAACGGGTGCGGTATCTCGAGGCCAACCGGCTGCCGGGCGAGGTGATCTTCTACGACGTGAACCGGGCCTGGAGCAGGCTTGAGGCGATCTCCGTCATGAACGCGCTCGCCGACCCCGTGCTGTTCGAGCAACCTTGCGAGACGCTCTCCGATTGCGCGGCGGTCCGAGCGCTGACGCGGCATCCGATTTCGATCGACGAGCGACTGGAGACGTTGGCCGATATGACCCGGATCGCGGCGGAGGGGATTGGCGAAGTGGCGAATATCAAACTTAACCGGGTTGGCGGGCTGTCGAAAGCGGCGCGGATCCGGGATGTGGCGCTGGCGCATGGAATTGAGATCATCGTGATGCCGACCGGCGGCACGGTGCTGGCGGATACCGAGGCGGCCCATCTGGCGCAGAGCGTGCCGCCCGAGATGCGCCGCTGTGGCTGGTCCTGCCAGGACATGATCACGGTGGACCCGGCGCCGGGGTGCGGAGCGCGGAATGTGGAGGGCATGTTGACGGCACCGGATGGGCCGGGCCTTGGCGTTGCCCCGGATCTCGACTGGCTGGGCGCGCCAGTCGCTGTTTATGGAGGTTGAGATGCCGGTCTCCCGCCTGCCCGCCGACGGGCCACCGCCCACCCCCACCCACCCACCGGTGCGCGCTGTCCCGCCGCCGGGCAGGCGGGACGAGCGCGCCGCCGCGCAAAAGATCACCCAGCTGACCCTGTGGCGGGTGCCTCTGACCAGCCACGAGACCTATTACATGGCGGATGGGAAGACCTGTGCCACAGTCGACACCCATGTCCTGGCAGTCGAGACCGATGGCGGATTGCGGGGATGGGGCGAGGTGTGTCCGATCCCCGGCTATCTCCCCGCTTATGCCGGGGGTGTCGGCCCGGTTTTGGAGGACCTGGCCCCGGTCTTGATCGGCGCTGACCCTGTGGGGCCCGAGGCTTTGATGGCGCGGGCGGAGGCGCATCTACAGGACCATCGCTATGCCAAATCGGCGCTCGACATCGCGCTTTGGGATCTGACGGGACAGGCGGCGGGCTTGCCGCTTTATGCTCTGATGGGCGGGCGGTTGGCGGCGGATCTGCCACTTTATCACTCGATCACCTGTATCGCACCCGAGGAGATGGCCCGCATCGCATGTGCGGCGCAGGCGACAGGGATCACCCAATTCCAGGCCAAGCTGGGGGTCGACGCCGACTGGCAGGCGGATGCCGAGCGGCTGCGTGCGGTACGGGCCGCCGTGGGGGAGGGGCCGCTGGTCTATGGCGACTGGAACTGCGGAGCGACGCGGTTGCAGGCGACGCGCACGGGCCGCGCGGTGCGCGGTCTCGACGTGATGCTCGAGCAGCCCTGCGCCACGCTCGACGATTGTGCGGCGGTACGCGCCGGCACGGGCCTCGCCATGAAGATCGACGAGAACGCCCATGACACCGCCTCGCTGCTGGAGGCGCATCGCTTAGGCTGTCTCGATGCCGTCGCCCTGAAGCTCTCGAAATTCGGCGGGCTCAGTCCCCTGCGCCGGGCGCGCGATCTCTGCCTGCATCTGGGCGCCGAGATGTGCATCGAATGCACCTGGGGCTCGGATATTGTCACCGCAGCGGCGTTGCATCTGGCGGCGGCAACCCCGGCGAAAGCTGTGCTAAATGTCTGCGACCTGTCCGGCTATGTCAGCCCGCGGGTCGCCCCCGACACGCCGGTCCGCCACCAGGGCCGGATCGCAGTGCCAGAGGGGCCTGGCCTCGGCATCACCCCGGACCCCGACCGGCTGGGCCAGCCGGTGGCCATCATCGACTGAGGAGGACGTCATGGACCATCCGATGCAAACCATGCAGCACTGGGCCGAACGGGCGAAGGCGGTGCTGCCCGCCGGGGGCTTTGGCAATTTCGACCCTTCGATGGTGATCGCACGCGGCCAGGGGAGCCGTGTCTGGGACGAGGATGGGCGCGAATATATCGACTATCTGATCGGCTCGGGCCCGATGATCCTGGGTCATGGCCATCCGGAGGTGGTCGAGGCGGTGCAGGAGCAGCTCTCTCAGGGCATGACCTTTTTCGCCAACAACGCCCGCGGGATCGAGCTGGCCGAGGTGATCTGCGAGGCGGTGCCCTGTGCGGATCAGCTCCGCTATGTCTCGACCGGGGGCGAGGCGGATATGTATGCGATGCGCCTCGCCCGGGCCTTCACGGGTCGCCGGAAGATCCTGAAATTCGAGGGCGGCTATCACGGCATGTCGGCCGAGGCTCTGATGAGTCTGGCGCCGACGCGGCTGGTGAATTTCCCCATGGCCGTACCCGACACCGCGGGCGTCCCCGAACATGTCCGCGACGACATGCTGATCGCGCCGTTCAACGATGCGGAGATTGCCCGCGGGCTGATTGCGGAGCATGGCCATGAGATCGCCGCGGTGATCGTCGAACCCCTGCAGCGGTTGATCCCGCCGGCGCCTGGGTTCCTGGAGACCCTGCGCGAGGAGACTGAGAAGGCCGGGATCGTCTTGATCTTCGACGAGGTGGTGACCGGGTTCCGTCTCGCCTATGGCGGGGCGCAGGAGGCCTATGGCGTGGTGCCGGATCTCTGCACCCTGGGCAAGATCATTGGCGGCGGCCTGCCTCTGGCCGCGATTGCGGGGCGGGCCGAAATCATGGCGCATTTCGACAAGGGGCTGGCGGGGCCGGAGGGGTTCTGTTTCCAGATCGGTACGCTCAGCGGCAATCCGCTGGCCGCGGTGGCGGGGTTGAAGACCCTGGAGGTGCTGCGTCGCCCCGGCAGCTTTGAGCGGCTCCGCGGGGTGGGTGAGCGCCTGGTGGCGGCGACCCGCGGGGCCTTGGCTGCACAGGGTATCCCGCACCAAATTGTCGGTGATCCGGTGCTGTTCGACGTTGTGTTCACCGGGCAGGCGGTGCGCGACTACCGTGCTGTCCTGGCGGGCGATAAAGCGCGGGCAGCGGCGTGGAACCACAGCCTGCGCGGCCAGGGCATCTTCAAATCCGACGGCAAGATGTACCCCCATCTGGCCCTGACCGAGACGGATCTGGTCGAGACCGAAGCCGCCTTGACGCTGGCCGCCCGCGCCCTGTCCGACGGTTGAGCTAGATCCTGACGCCGCCGTCCCGCGCAGCCCTGCGAGCTAGACCAGCAGCCGCCATGCCCGTCTGAAGGACGGGCCAGGAGGGGCAAGCCCCTCCCGCTTCGTGCTGGCACGAAGATGGCGGCTGCTGGTCTAGCTCGCGCGTGCGGTGTGCTGCGCTGGCGGGAGAGAGCCAATGGGGCAGCGCATTTTATGAACAGGCTGCGCCTGTGATCGCGACGATCACAGAACCTGATTTATTCACCCACCTCGCCTCGCCCAACCCCCTGATTGTCCCCTAGAGTCAGGGCGTTGACGGGTGCTGAGGCGCTGGGTGGAGAGGTTTGTGTCAAGGAATTCCGGTATATGACCCGTTGCGCGTCGGCTGACCATCCTTGCATGGTTCGCCGTGTCGAGGTGCATGCGGAGTGGCGCGGGCCAAGCCCAATGGGATCAACTGCGCAGGCCCTGTGTCGCTTTCAGCATGGCGAGGATCAGGGCGTCCCGCTCGGCGCCGAGATCGGCGAGGCTGCGCCCGGCGGCTTCCTTGGCCACACCGTCGGCCATCATTTTCCCGGTCGTCTCATCCAGGACCGGTGTGCCGAGATCCGCCCACCACGCGTTGAAGCTGGGCGCGTAGCGGCGGCAGTATTCCTCCAGACCGCCCGGTCCGGCCGCCAGGTGCCAGACCAGCGCCGGGCCCATGGCGGCCCAGCGCAGGCCCGGGCCGGCCCAGATCGCCTTGTCGACATCCTCGACACTGGCGACGCCGCTCTCGACCAGATGGATCGCCTCGCGCCAGAGCGCCGCCTGCAGGCGGTTGGCGACATGGCCCGGCACTTCGCGGTTGACCCGGATGGTGACCTTGCCGAGCGCGGCATAAACCGCCTCGGCCCGCTCGACCATGCCCTCCGCAGTGCGGTCATTTCCCATCACCTCGACCAGAGGGATCAGATGCGGCGGGTTGAACGGGTGGCCGAGCACCAGTGGGGCGGGATCGTTCCAAGCCGCCTGCATCTCGCTGAGGGTCAGTCCGGAGGCCGAGGAGGCGACCACGGCCCCCGGGGGCAAGGCGGGCTCGATGGCGGCATGGAGGGCGGCTTTGATCTCGATCCGCTCGGGCACGCTTTCCTGGACGAACGCGACATCTGCCACGGCCTCGGCTGGATCAGCATGGAAGCTGACCGCATCCGGGTCGCCCGAGGCGGTCAGTCCCAACTCGCTCAGCACCGGCCAGGCACCGGTGATATAGGCAAGGGTCTTGGCCTCGACCTCGGGATCGGGATCATAGACCTGAACGCGCACGCCATGGGCCAGGAACAGGGCGGCCCAGCTGGCGCCGATCACCCCGGCACCGAGGATTGCTGCACGGTCGATCGGTGGCTGGGTCATGGGAGATCTCCTGCAAGGCGGGCCTGTTCTGTCGGCGTCGGGGTGTGGTTGAAGACATAGGCCTCGCGGCAGGCCGTCTCGCCGCCGAGTGCTGCAATCCGGGCGGCCTGATCGGCGAAGCAGCGGGCGTTCACCGCCTCGGGATCGCAGATCTCGCGGAGCCGCACGGCGCCTTCGGCCAGGACCGGGCCAGCCTCGGCCGTGGCAGCCAGATCCGCCAACTCGTCAGGATCCGCTGCGAGATCGAAGAGTTGCGGCGCCTGCCCGGGATACTCGACATATTTCCAGCGGTCCCAGCGGATCATGAAGGCCCCGGTCGAGGACCCGCCGTCATGGTATTCGCTGAAGGCCACACGGTCCGGGTCGTCCGCCCCGCGGGCCAGAGGCAGGAGACTGTCGCCGATCCAGGCCGGATCGGCCGGCGCCCCGGTCACCTCGGCAGCGGTTGGGGCGATGTCGAACAGGCTGGCGGCTGTGGCACAGCTCCGCCCCCCGGGAATGCCGGGTCCGGCCAGGATCATCGGCACGCCCGCCGAGGCTTCATACATGACCTGCTTTGTCCAGAGACCATGATCGCCCAGCATCTCGCCATGGTCGGAGACATAGAGGATCACGGTGTCCTCGGCCTGTCCGCCGGCTTCCAGCGCCGCCAGGATCTGGCCGACGCACGCATCCATGAAGCTCGTCAGACCGAAATAGGCCGCCTTGGCCGCGCGCATCCGCTCAGGGTCGAAATGGCGGTCATAGTCGAAAAAGGCCGCCAGATGGCCGATCTCCGGATGGTCGGGCAGCGCGCCGATTGGGGGTGGCATATCGGCCGGGTCATAGAGCGCGTGAAACGCCGCGGGCGCCGTGAGCGGATAATGCGGGCTGACAAGCGAAACGAATGCGGCCCAGGGGCGGTCCGGCGGGGCCGAGAGCCACTCGGCCGCCGCCGCCGTGATGGCCCGATCATACGCGGTATAGCTGCTCTCGCCGATGCCGACATCCTGCGCCAGTTCGGCGGCGACATCGTAGGGCGGAGGGTCGCGCCGCAGCAGGCCAACCGTCCATCCGACACCGCCCACCACATGCATCGGCAGGATCTGCCGCGCGAAGCCGGTATCGTCCGCCGCGTCGCGGAAATGGAGCTTTCCGATCGACACGGTCTCGATCCCGGCGGTGGTGAGAGCATGCATCCAGCTCCGCACCCGCCCGTCATAGGGATGGGCGCTGTCCCAATAGCCTGTGCGGTGAACCGGTTGACCGGTCGCCAGAGCCGCCCGGGTCGGCACGCACATGGGCGAGGGTGTGTAGGCATTCGTGAACACCGTCCCCCGCGCCGCCAGCGCATCGAGATGCGGCGTCTGCACAACCGGATGCCCCATGCATCCCATAGCATCGCGCCGATGCTCGTCGGAAATCACGATCAGAAGGTTCCGCGCCATGCGAACATAACACGGTCTTCGCGCCCGCTTGGCAAGGCCGGATCAGCAGGAGGGGGTGTTCAGGCAAGCGATCAAGGCATCGCGGGTCGCGGCGTCGTAGACTCCTGTCTCCGCTCCGCCATACCCGCGCAGGCTGGACTTCAGATAGGCTTGCAGCATGCTGACCACGGGCGCGCCGCCGGCTGCGATGGCACCCTCCAAGGCCGCGAGGGCCGCCTGCGGCTCGCCCAAATTCTTGCGCGCATCGGCCAGGGAGAGAAAAGCCTGGACATGGTCGGGCGCGAGGCGCAGCGCGGTTTCGAGATCGCTTGCCGCTGCGGCGGGATCGTTCAGCTTCAGTCGGGCGCGGCCCCGGTTGTACCAGGTGTTGCCGTTCTCCGGCGCCCGCTCGATTGCGGCGTTGAGATCGCGGATCGCCAGCTCTGGCAAGTCACTGAGGAGATAGATTACGCCTCGATCAGCATAGGCGTCTGCCAGATCCGGGTCGATGCGCAGCGCGGCATTGGTATCCTCCAGCGCCGCGTTCCGGTCGCCCAGTGTCGCCTTGGCCACAGCACGCTTGCGATAGGCCACCGCATGTCCGGGAGCCAATTTGAGCACCTGGTCCAGATAGGTGATCGCCCGGCGGGGATTCTTGCGGTCCATTTCGATGTTGGAGAGACCGATATAGAGCAGCGCGTGAAAGGGCGCGACCTCGAGCCCCGCGAGGTAGGCGGCTTCGGCGCTCTCCAGCTGATCCTGGGCATGATGCAAGTCTCCCAGGATGTTGTAGGCCTCGCCATTATTGGGGTTCAAGACCAGCGCGTCCTCGATATCCGTCAAGGCCTGGTCGAACTGGCCTGCATCGATCCGGGCGGCGGCCCGATTTCGCAGATAGAGGTCGCTGACCGGGTCCTGCTCCAGCGCCCGTGTATAATCCCGTATCGCGCGTTCCGGAGCTCCTGTGCGGCGGTGTGAAATGCCGCGCAGGTTCAGAAGGTCGGCCTCCTGAGGCGCCAGTTCCA
>JBCBIS010000044.1:0-23938 GCA_038524325.1 Pseudomonadota bacterium | reverse complement strand
GCGAAGCCACCGCCCACCCCCACCCACCCCCCGGTGGGCGGTGGCTCCACCCGAGGAAGAGGGGGTCTTTGACATTTGCAGGCAGGTCCGGCAGCGATGCCGTGACCCGACAAGAGAGGGAGGCCCGACATGCTCCTCGCCCAGATCACCGATCTTCACATGCGCCGCGACGACACGCCCTTGTCCGGGCAGTTGGTGACCCGACCCTATACCGAGGCGGCGGTTGCGGCGGTCAATGCGCAAAAGCCGGATGCGGTGATCGTGACCGGCGATCTGACCGATATCGGCACGGCGGAGGAATATGCGCTGCTCCGCAGCGCGCTCGACGGATTGGAGGCGCCCTGCTTCGTCCTCCCGGGCAATCACGACCGACGCGAGGAGCTGCGTGCGGCGTTCCACGACCATGCCTATCTGCCCGAGACCGGCCCGCTGCAATGGGTGGTCGAGGCGTTTCCGCTGCGCCTGATCGGCCTCGACTCGGTGGTGCCCGGCAAGGGACATGGCGAGATCGGCGCCGAAAGCCTCGCCTGGCTCGATGCCCGCCTGACCGAGGACCCGCGGCCCACCCTGGTGGCGGTACATCACCCGCCCTTTCCGACCGGCATTCTGGGCATGGACAAGATCATGTGCCTGAACGGCGCCGAGATGGCGGCGGTGATTGCGAAACACAGCCATGTCGAGCGGGTCATTGCCGGTCACCACCACCGCCCGGTGCAGATCCGTTGGGCCAGGACGATCGGGCAAATCTGCCCCTCGGTCGCGCATCAGGTGGTGCTGGATTTCTCGGACCGGGCCCGCCCGCAATGGGTGACCGAACCGCCGGCCTTTCTGCTCCATCGTTTCGCGCCGGAGACCGGAGTGATCTCGCACACCGCCTATATCGGCGATTACGGTGGTGCGCGGGAATTCAAGCTGGATCCGGACTATCCGGGTCAATCCTGACCGTCGAGGGCCGTGTTACCGGCCCCCGAACTGTGGGAGTTGGGCTCAGGCGGCTTCCTTCACCACCAAGCCCGCGGCATCGCTGAGGGCCGAGCTTGCGCTCTCGGCATCCATCACGGCTGCCGCCAGCACCATCTTGCCGACGATTGCGGCCACCTGGGTCGCGGTGCCCGCCACCGAGGTGATGTTGCGCGCCTTGGCTGATTTGAGATTGACCATGGTGGTGACCAATCGCGCCGCGGCTTGGTCATTCTCGGTAAAGGTATGTCCCATCGCGGCGGTTTTCTTGAGCAGGATGTCCAGCTTCTTCTCGACATCCGCCAATTTCGCATCCAGCCCCTTGCCGGCTTTCGCGCGCTGTTTCTTGATCTCAGCCATCGCCTCGTTGATCTTCTTACCCAGCCGCATGTGCTTTTGCTGCAGAATGGCGATGCGGGCCTGGTAGACACGCAGCTTCTTCATCACGCTGCTATGGCTCTTCAGCAAATCGGTGCCGAACAGATTGGTTGCGATCACATCGCCGGCGGCCTTCCAATTGTCGCGCGCCGCGCTCTTGTCGATATTGTCCGAAACCTTCTGCACATCGCGGTAAAGCTCGGCCCCCAGCTTGTCCAGCGAGACCGTGAGCTTCTTCATATCCGCCACCGTCGCGCCAATCATCCGCACGATGGCCATGTAGGCGATGGCGTTGGTGCCGCCCGAGAGGACAAGCGAGCCGACGGCCAGCGCCATCCCGGTCACCCGGCCAACGCCCTTGAAGAAGGTCTTGATCTTGAATGTGTTGGCCAGGTTGTTCTGTTTGCGGATTTTGGCCCATTCCTTCATCACCGCGCTTTCCATGTCGACCGAGGCGGTTTTGACGATCTTCAGCGAGGCTTCCTCGAACTCTTTCAATTTGGTTTTCTTCAGCGTCTCCAGCTCTTTCTTGGTCAGGCCGCGATCGGCGTGCAGGGCGATGCTGGCTTCCTTCATGTCCAGCGTGTTGTCGAGATTGGTGAGCATCTGCTTCCATTCCTTCGACGCCGCATCCCACAGCTTTTGCTGAAAGACCGGGTTTTCATCGAGCTTCTTCTGGACATGCTTGGTGAACTCGATGCCGAACTCGAATTTCGGGGCGGTGAAGCTGATCGTCTCGGCGCTCTTCATCAGCTTGAACCAGTTGGGGTGGGACAGGATGATTTGTTTGGCCATGACTGGGCCTCCTCTTCTTCGGATGAACGCGTTGGTTCGTTTTTGGCGGCGGCGCCGGGCGCATGGCTGCGCAGACCGGCCCGTCAGGGGACGGCGTCCGGAGATCCGGGCGCGGATGGTTTGCATCTGTTGAACGGGGCGTTGTCGCACCCCGTTTTGCTGTGCGTGTGGAGTGCGCTTTCGCTGGCGTCACAAATGGTTCATATTCGGCCAGCTCACAATCTTGATTAAACAACTGAACTAATCAGACGCGCAAATGAATGCGCGCTGGCCTAAGCCACCGTTATATCGTCAGATTTCAGGTCGACGGGCGCAGGCCTGCCGCAGCGTCAGGCAACAACCTGGCCGGAGGCGTCGAAGCGATGGGCCTCCTTCGGGTCAAAGCCCACCCGCAGGGTCTCGCCGATATCCACACGGGATCGGCCCGGCTGGCGCAGGCGGACGCTCTGATCTCCGGCGCTCAGATGCAGCAGGGTCTCGCCGCCCAGCGGCTCCACCATCTCAACCCTGGCGCTCCAGGCGACGGGCGGCTCCCCGGCGCCGTTGACGACCATCAGATGCTGGGGGCGGATGCCGATTTCAGCAGCTTGCCAGCCCTCGGGCAGCACGGCACCGCCTGGCAGAACCCCCGCCGTGACCGGCAACAGGTTCATCTGCGGTGCACCGATAAAGCCTGCCACGAACCGGTTGGCCGGGCGGTCGAACAAATCGTCCGGCGTGCCGATCTGCTGGATCTCGCCACCGCGGAGCACCACGATCCGGTCGGCCATGGTCATCGCCTCGATCTGGTCATGGGTGACATAGACCATGGTGGACGCCAGCCGCCGCTGCAGCGCGCGGATCTCGGACCGCATCTGGTTGCGGAGCTGGGCATCGAGGTTCGACAGCGGCTCGTCCATCAGGAACACCGCAGGGTCGCGCACGATGGCCCGGCCCATGGCAACCCGCTGACGCTGTCCGCCGGAGAGTTCGCGCGGTTTGCGGTCGAGCAGCGCGGACAGCTCCAGCATCTCCGCCGCGCGGGAAACAGCCGCGTCCCGCTCGCCCCGGGACTGGCCGCGCATCCGAAGGCCAAAGCCAATATTCTCGGCCACGCTCATATGCGGATAGAGGGCGTAGTTCTGGAACACCATCGCCACGTTACGCTCCTTGGGCGAGAGCGCGGTGACATCCTTCCCACCGATCCGGATGCTGCCGGAGGAGACCTGCTCCAACCCTGCCAGCAGCCTAAGCAACGTGGTCTTTCCACAGCCCGACGGCCCGACATAGGCGACGAACTCGCCATCGCTGACGCTGAGGGACAGGTCGCGGATGACCTCGGTCTGGCCAAAGCGTTTGGCGACGTTCTGGTAGCTGATATCGGCCATCGGTGCCCCCTTCTCGATGCGGGGCGACCCTAGCAACAGCCGATGACATATTCTTGGCGGTCTGGGGCGGTCTGGGGCGGTCAGGCCAGCCGGCCCGCCAGCGAGTTGGGTTGGGCCGCGCCGATCGCCACCTCGACGATCTCGCCCACCCGATCCGCCGCACAGTCGAGATGCACGGGCTGGAGATAGGGCGACCGGCCGACCATCTGGCCCGGCATGCGACCGGGTTTCTCGATCAGCACCGGCAGGGTGCGGCCGACCATGCTCTGCTGGAACGCCGCCTGCTGTGTGTTGAGCAGCGCCTGGAGCCGGGCCAGACGCTCGGCCTTCACCTCCTCGGGCACATGCGCGCGATCCGCCGCTGGGGTGCCGGGGCGGGGCGAGTATTTGAAGCTGAAGGCCTGGGCATAATTCACCTCGCGCACCAGGCTCAGCGTTTCCTCGAAATCCGCCTCGGTCTCGCCCGGAAAGCCGGTGATGAAATCGCCCGAGATCGCCATATCGGGCCGGGCCCCCCGGACCCGCTCGATGATCCTCAGATAGCTCTCGGCCGTGTGGTTGCGGTTCATCGCCTTGAGCACCCGGTCCGAGCCCGCCTGCACCGGCAGGTGGAGATAGGGCATCAGCGCCGGCACCTCGGCATGGGCGGCGATCAGATCCTCGGTCATGTCATTGGGATGCGAGGTGGTATAGCGGATCCGCCGCAGCCCCTCGACCTCGGCCAGGGCCCGGATCAGCCGGGCCAGGCTCCAGCCCTCGCCGTGATAGGCATTGACGTTCTGGCCAAGCAGCGTGATCTCGACCACGCCGCGCGCGACCAGATCCCGCGCTTCGGCCAGCAGCCTTGCAGGCGGGCGCGAGACCTCGGCGCCGCGGGTGTAGGGGACCACGCAAAAAGCGCAGAACTTGTCGCAGCCCTCCTGCACCGTCAGGAAAGCCGCCGGGGCGCGCCGGGCCTTGGGCGCCCGGGGCAGGTGGTCGAACTTGTCTTCCTCGGGGAATTCGATATCGACCTGCCGCCCGTCCCTGGCCGCCATGGCGGGCAGGCGGTGATAGGCCTGGGGGCCGACCACCAGATCGACCATGGGCGCGCGGGAGATGATCTCGGCCCCCTCGGCCTGGGCGACACAGCCCGCAACGGCCACTTTCAGGTCGGGATTGGCGGTCTTCAGCGGTTTCAGCCGGCCGAGTTCGGAATAGACCTTCTCGGCCGCTTTCTCGCGGATATGGCAGGTGTTGAGGACGATCATGTCCGCCTCGGCGGCCTCGCCCGTCTCCTCATAGCCATGGGCGGCCATGGCCTGGGCCATGCGCTCGCTGTCATAGACATTCATCTGACAGCCATAGGTCTTGATGAAGAGCTTCTTCGCCATGCCATCCCTGCAAAAGACAACGGCGCGCCCCAACCGGACGCGCCGCCTATCTAACCGGCGAGGACCGGCCCCGCAACCGGATCAGGATTTCTTCTTGCGGCCCAGCCCGATGTCTTTCGCCAGTTTCTTCCGGGTCGCGGAATAGGCCGGCGCCACCATCGGGTAGTCATGCGGCAGGCCCCATTTCTCGCGATATTCCTCCGGCGTCATGTCATAGGCGGTCTTCAGATGCCGTTTGAGCATCTTCAGCGGTTTGCCGTCTTCCAGGCAGATGATGTAATCATCGGTCACCGATTTCTTGATCGGCACGGCGGGCTTCAGCTCGACGACAGGTTCTTCGGCCGGGCTCGTAAGACCTTCGAGCGTTTCGAACACCGTCTGGATGAGACCGGGAAGGTCGCTGCTCGGCACGGCATTGTTCGACGCGTGCGCGGCAACGATATTCGAGGTGAGCGTCAGTAACTCGCTCCGATCTACAGGGATATCAGACATTCGTTAGCTCCAATTGGCAATACACGCAGCTGGATTTACCCATTACGGATTTCGACCCAGGGGTCAGCCGTGATTTCTAGGACTGCCGGCGCATAGCCGACACTTCAGGCATGATTACTAGGCACTCTGCTGCGCTATTGCAAGGTTTGTTTCCAGATGAATTGAGCATCCAGATTCGCATTCTGGAAATTATTCGAGATCTAATGCCGGTTTATTTTGATCCAGGGCAAAACTTCGCCTTTCACGTCTATGGCAGGTGTCGAATTCAACCCGCGGACCAGAACCCGTTCCTCATTGACAGGCTGCGGAAAACGGACGCCTTGCGGTGCGGCGGGGTGGAACCCGAAGCGCTGGTAATAGGGCGGGTCGCCGACCAACAGGACGATCTGCCAGCCCAGGGTCGCGGCGCGGGCCAGCGTCTCGGCGATCAGGGCTGCGCCGATCCCCTCGCCCTGGCGCGTCGGGTGCACGGCCACGGGGCCCAGAAGCAGCGCGGGGGCTGCACCGATCCGCACCGGCCAATAGCGAATGGCACCCACCACGATGTCGTAATCGTCGCGCATCAGCACACAGAGATCGGGGATCGGGTCGACCCCCTCGCGCAGTTGATACGAGCTCAGCGCCCCCCGCCCCGGCGCGAAGGCCAGATCGAGGAGCATTTCCACCTCGTCGCCATCGGCGGGCGTTTCGGTCAGGAGGCGGTACATTTGGGCTTCGCAACGGCGCTCGCTCGGGGTATCGACAGGCGGTTAACACGCCCCGCCCCGCCCTGACCAGAGGGAGCCCCCAATGTTCTATCGCCCCAAGGACGGCCACGGCCTGCCGCGCGACCCGTTCAAGGCGATCGTGGCGCCGCGCCCGATCGGCTGGATCTCGACGGTGGACGCAGAGGGCCGGGCCAACCTTGCCCCCTACAGCTTCTTCAACGGCTGCGGCGACCACCCGCCCTGCGTGATGTTTGCCCAGACCGGACGCAAAAGCCGGGACGAAGGCGTCAAGGACACCATCGCCAATGTCCGCGCGACGGGGGAGTTCGCCTGCAATGTCGTCGGCGAGGCGCTGAAGGAGCGGATGAACACCTCCACCGGCACCTACCCCCATGGCGATGACGAATTCGCCCGCGCCGGCCTGACCAAAGCGCCGGGCATCGAGATCGCCGCCCCCCATGTGGCCGAAGCTCCCGCAGTGCTGGAATGCAAGCTGGTTCGCATTGTCGATGACCTCCCCAGCTTTCAGCCAGATCAGTTCAACATCATGGTGATCGGCGAAGTCGTCGGCGTGCATATCGACGAGGCGCATCTGACCGAGGGGTTTCTCGACGTGCTCTCCTATCGCCCGGTCGCGCGGATGGGGTATCTCGACTACACCACGGTCACCGACCGCTGGACCATGAAGCGGCCGGAGTGAGACCATGGACACGATGATCGGCGTGATCGGCGGCAGCGGGCTCTACCAGATCGAGGGGCTTGAAGAGGCCGAATGGCAGACCGTCGCGGGGCCCTGGGGCACGCCCTCAGACCAGATCCTGACCGGGCGGCTCGCAGGTGTGCCGGTGGCGTTTCTGCCCCGGCACGGGCGCGGCCATCGGATCAGCCCCACCGATATCCCCTATCGCGCCAATATCGACGCGCTGAAGCGGATCGGCGTGACCGATGTGCTCTCGATCTCGGCCGTGGGCTCGTTCCGCGAGGACCTGGCGCCGGGCGATTTCGTGCTGGTCGATCAGTTCATCGACCGCACCGTGAACCGGCAGAAAAGCTTTTTCGGCGCAGGCTGTGTCGCCCATGTCTCGGTGGCTCAGCCGACCTGCCCGCGCCTGCGCGCCGCCCTCCACGCGGCGGCGGGCGCGGCCGATGTGACGGCCCATATGGGTGGCACCTATCTGGCCATGGAGGGTCCGCAGTTCTCGACCCTGGCCGAATCGAACATGTATCGCGAAAGCTGGGGCTGCGACGTGATCGGCATGACTAATATGCCCGAGGCGAAATTGGCCCGCGAGGCCGAGCTCTGCTATGCCACCGTCGCCATGGTCACCGATTACGACAGCTGGCACCCGCATCACGGCGAGGTCGATATCCAGTCGATCATCAAGGTGATGCATGCCAATGTGGACCACGCCAAACGCCTGCTGGCGGCGGTGATCCCGGGCCTGGGCGGCACGCGCGCCCCCTGCCCGCATGGCTGCGACCGGGCGCTGGAATACGCGGTGATCACAGCCCCCGAGGCCCGCGACCCCGCGCTGATCGCCAAGCTCGACGCCGTGGCGGGCCGGGTTTTGAACCGATAACAAGCAAGGGACAGGGAGGATAACATGGACCCCAAAGGCAAGAAAATCGTCGTCTTCGGCGGCACTTCGGGCATCGGTCTGGCGGCCTGCCAGCAATTGGCGGCATTGGGTGCCGAGGTGATCGCGATCAGCCGCGACCCCGCGAAGGCGGGCGATCCGGGCCCCGGCATCACGCTGGAGCAATGCGATGTGCGCGACGAGGACGCGCTGCAGGCACTGTTCGCCCGGCTCGCCCCCTATGACGCGCTGATTTCGGCGGCGACCGGCGGTGACCGTGCGGTCGGGCCGTTTCTCGGCATGGACATGGCCGGCTTCCGCGGGTCGTTCGACAAGATGTGGGGCTATGCCAATGTGGTCCGCTATGGCACCGAGCATCTGCCGCAGGATGGCTGCATCGTGCTCGTCTCGGGCGCGCCGGCGCGTGCGGCAAAGCCGGGGCAGATCGCCATCGGCGCGGTCGGCGGCGCGGTCGAGGCCTTCATCCCGATCATCGCGCGCGAGATCGCGCCGCGCCGGATCAACTGCGTCTGCCCCGGCCAGATCGACACGCCCATGGTGGCGCTGGAGGGCGAGGCCCGCGCCGCCCATTACGCCAAGACCACCCAAGGCCATCTGATCGAACGCGCCGGTACCTCGGACGAGGTCGCCCAGGCCATCGTCTTCGCCGTGCAGAACGATTTCGTCACCGGCACCACCATCGATGTCGATGGCGGCTGGATCACCGCCTGATGGCGCCGCTCTTCACCCTGGCGGAGCTGGAGGCGGCCCATGCCCTGGTGCAACGCCGCATGTCCCCGACCCCGCAATATGCCTGGCCGTTGCTCTGCGAGCGGCTCGGCACCGAGATCTGGGTGAAGCATGAAAACCACACGCCGACCGGGGCGTTCAAGGTCCGGGGCGGAATGGTCTATCTCGACGATCTGGCGCGCGGCGATTGCCCGGGGATCATCACCGCGACCCGGGGCAATCACGGCCAGTCGATCCCGTTTGCCGCAGCCCCCCACGGCATTCCGGTCAAGGTCTATGTGCCCCATGGCAACGCGACCGAGAAGAACGCCGCCATGCGGGCCTGGGGTGCCGAACTGGTGGTCCATGGCCAGGATTTCGAAGAAAGCCGCCAGGAATGCGTTGCGGTGGCGGAGGCCGAGGGGCTGCATATGGTCCCCTCGTTCCATCCCCTGCTGGTGCGCGGAGTCGCGACCTATGCGCTGGAACTGTTCCGCGCGGTGGCGGATCTCGACGTGGTCTATGTGCCGATCGGCATGGGCTCTGGCATCTGCGGCGTGATTACGGCGCGCGACCTCCTGGGCCTGAAAACGGCGGTGGTCGGCGTGGTCTCCGAGGGGGCCGATGCCTATGCGCTCAGCCTCGAGGCCGGGCGGGTGGTCGAGACCAACCACGCGACCACCTTTGCCGATGGCATGGCCTGCCGCCGCCCGATGGAGGCGCCGCTGGAGATCATCCGCGCCGGCGCCGACCGGGTGATCCGCGTCTCGGATGACGAGATCGCCGGGGCGATCCGCGCCTATTACAGCGATACGCATAACATCGCCGAGGGGGCGGGGGCGGCCCCGCTGGCCGCAGCGCTGCAGGAGAAAGACCGGCTGGCCGGACAAAGGGTTGGCGTGATCCTCTGCGGTGGCAATATCGACACTGCCTGGTGCGCCGAGATCCTCTCGGGCGGCACGCCGACCCCGTGAGAGGCGCATGACCGAAAAGCCCATCAAAGCCTATATCCGCACCATCCCGGATTTCCCGATCCCGGGCATCCAGTTCCGCGATGTGACCACGTTGTTCGCTGATCCGGTGGGGTTCGGTCGGGCGGTGGACGAGATGATCGCGCCCTATCTCGACCGTCCGGTCGATGCGATCGTGGCGATGGATGCCCGCGGGTTCATCCTGGGCGGGGCGGCCGCCTATCGGCTCGGCCTGCCCTTCGTGCCGATCCGCAAGAAAGGCAAACTGCCCGGCGCCACCCTGGCCGAGGCCTATAGTCTCGAATATGGCGAGGCGATCGTGGAGATCCACGAGGACGCTCTGAGCCCCGGGATGAGGATCCTGCTGATCGACGATCTGCTGGCGACGGGCGGTACGGCGGTGGCTGGGATCAAGCTGATCGAACGGCTCGGCGCCGAGATCGTGGCGGCGAGTTTCGTCGTCAACCTGCCCGATCTGGGCGGAGAGGCACGGCTGCGCGAGATGGGCATCGATGTCCACGTGCTCTGCGCTTTCGAAGGCGCATAGAGGGGCGGTTCGCTCCCCCTCCAAGGTCGCTCCATCGGCCCGCTCTGCCTGCGCCCACCCACCCGCGAACCGCCCTGCGGGCGCTGGCACCAAGTTGCGACAGGTCCCAATGGCCAAGGTCAGGCGCCGAGGGTGCCGGGCCGCGTGTGGGTGGGTGGGCAGAGACCAAGGATGGACATCCACACCGAACGGCGCATGGGAGCACGCGGCCCTTACCAGCCCCGCACGATCATCCGCATCGCCCGGTCGGCCATGCGGTCCACCGGGCTGCCGATGATCTGGCGCAGACGGATCCCTTGAGCACGTTTTGCTGCCACTTCCTGGGTTTTCTGGCGGATCTTGCGGAACAGCCGCCGGGCCAACCGGTCGTGCAGGCGCGCCGCCGGGCTGTCCTCGTCATCCCGGCCACGGAGATAGACCAGCCGGCGCGGCGCGGCCGCTTTCTCGGCGGCGAAGACCTCGTCCCAGGGCCGGTTCCAGGCGTCGCGGGCAACGCCTTCGTTGCAGTCGCGGCAGGCCTCCCACAGGGCCGCGCGCTGGCCCGGCGTCATCGGATTGTACCGCTCGGCCTCTGGCGGGAAATTTCCGGTCACCCGCAGCACCGCCAGGCGCACCGCGCGGCGGAGGCCCCAGCGGGTCATCATCGCCCGCCGGTCGATCCGACGCAGGGTCGAGGTCAGCGCCATCACGCCCACCGGGCCGAGGCTGGGATTGACCTCGCCCGGCGCTTCGAACCCCGCCCGGTCAGGCGCGGGCACGTCCAGGCCCGTGCTGGCGAGCAGGCTCCACCAGACCCCTTCGCCCCGCGCCGCCTTCGCATAGGGCAGCACCGAGACCGGCTCGCCCGAGACCCGCTCCAGCCGCCGGACGATCTCGCCATAATCCCGCGCGAAGGGCAGAAAGTTCGTCTCGACGAATCTCGGAAAGGCCCGTTCGACCAGAAGATTGCGCAGAAATTCCGGATGCGCCGACACCGCGAAATCGGTCTGCGGGCGCAGGAACAGGTGAAACTTCAGAGCAAACCCCTTGCCCTGCAGAATGCGATAGCCGTGCCGGGCAAAGCCAAACCGCATCATCAGATAGGCGAATTCCGAGGAGATCAGGATCTCCTCTTCGGGTCGCGCCTCGAGATCGGCGACCAGTTCGCTGACCGCACGGCGCCGGTCCCACCAATCCAGCCCGCCCAGCCGGAACATCCAATCATGATGATCGCCGCGCTCGCCCAGCCCCGCTTCGGGGATCAGCAGCCCGCGCCCGCCAAGCGCCGCGCGGTTCGCAACCAGAAACCGCTGGATCGCGCTCGACCCGGTTTTCGGCAGGCCCGCATGGATGTGGATCACGCGTTTGGGTTTCACTCGGATCATGCACGCTCTTTGCTTTTGGTCTTCCTGCCATTAATCACATCTCTGGTGGGTTAAAAATCTGGGAGTTTGCATGAACGCGGCCGATGTGATCGCTGGGCGGCTTTATGCGGCGGGGGTGCGCCATGCGTTCGGTATTCCGGGCGGCGAAGTTCTCACGCTGATCGATGCGCTGGAACGGGCGGGGATCCGCTTTCACCTCGCCAAGCACGAGAATGCGGCGGGCTTCATGGCCGAGGGGGTCTGGCACGCCACCGGCGCGCCTGGCGTGCTGGTCGCCACGGTCGGGCCCGGCGTCGCCAATGCCTTCAACGTGGTGGCCAATGCCGAGCAGGACCG
The DNA here is from genome assembly GCA_038524325.1 of Pseudomonadota bacterium. Lineage (GTDB taxonomy): Bacteria > Pseudomonadota > Alphaproteobacteria > Rhodobacterales > Rhodobacteraceae > Thermohalobaculum. The sequence continues at coordinate 12,342 of JBCBIS010000044.1, read as the reverse complement.
GGTGCCGCTGATCGTGTTCTCGGGCATGGTCGATCCGGCCGAGGCGCTCAGCTACAACCACCAAGTCTTCGACCATGGCGCGGTCTTCGCCCGGGTCTGCAAGGCCAGTTTCATCGCCGCCGATGGCGCGCTGGATGTGCTGACCGACAAGGCGCTGCGCATCGCCATGGAGCCGCGCAAGGGCCCAGTGCATATCGACCTGCCGATCGCAACCGCCGCCGCCGATCAGCCCGCGCCGCGCGGGGTGCTGCAATTGCCGGGGCTGGAGACGGCGCCCTCCGGCCCAGCGCTGGACGAAGCGCGGGCCTTGCTGGCGGCGGCCACCCGCCCGATCATCATGGCCGGGCTCGATGTGCTGGAGGAGACCGAGGGGCCCGCCCGCCTCCGCGCTTTTGCCGAGCGCCACGGGATCCCGGTCATCACCTCCTACAAGGCCAAAGGCGTGATCCCGGAGGATCACCCGCTCTGCCTCGGCGGCCATGGGCTCAGCCCCAAGGCGGATGCGATCATCCTGCCCCTGCTGGGCGAGGCGGATTGCATCCTCTCGCTTGGCTATGACCCGATCGAGATGCGCACCGGCTGGCGCGACCCCTGGGACCCGGCCAAGGTGATCGAGTTCGCCCATGCGCCGAACACCCATGACATGCACCATGCCCGCCTCTCCTGGGTCTGTTCGGTTACCGGCGGGCTGGAGACGCTCGCGGGCCACGCCCCGGCGGAGGTCTGGACCGACCGCCCCGCCGAGACCCGCGCCGCCCTATTGGCCGCCCTGGCGCCCACGAAAGACTGGGGTCCCGATGTTGCCATGGCCGAGATGGTCTCGATCCTGCCCGAGAACGTGCTTTGCAGCGTCGATTCCGGCGCCCACCGGATCCTGCTGAGCCAGCATTTCTTCTGCAAGACACCGCGCAGCCTGGTGCAATCCACCGGCCTCTGCACCATGGGCTGCGCGCTGCCCCTGGCGCTGGGCCACAAGATCGGCGCGCCAGAGCGCTCTGCGGTCTGCTTCATCGGCGATGCCTGTCTCGAGATGACCCTGGGCGAGTTCGCCACGCTGCGCGACAGCGGGCTGCCGGTGGTGGTGGTGGTCTTCGTCGACCGCTCCCTCTCGCTGATCGAGCTGAAGCAGCGCCGCTCGGGCATGCAGAACCGCGGGGTCGATTTCGACCGGACGGATTTCGCGGCGCTGGCGCGGCTTTACGGCGGGCGGGCCGAAACCGTCTCGGAGGCAGGCGAGGCAGGCCCCGCGATGAGCCGGGCGCTGGCCGCCGACACTTTCACCCTGATCGAGGTCGAACTGCCGCGGCGGGCCTATGACGGCCTGATCTGATGGCGCTCTGCCTCCGCCGGCCCCAGCGCACCTTCTGCGATCTGCCCTTCGCGCCGTTGAATTTCGACGGGCGGATCTATGACGGGCTCCGGTTTCACGATGTCGATGTGGCGGTGTTCGGCGCGCCCCATGGCACGCCCTACGCGCCTGGCCAGCCCAGCCATGCGGCCGAGGCGCCGGACGCCCTGCGCCGCGCGCTCGCCTGGTATGCCGTGGGGCGCGAGCAGATCGACATGGACACCGGCCGCCCGGTGATGGGCCGCACCATTGCGGTCGATTGCGGCGATGTCACCGGCAGCCTGACCGATGGCGCCGCCAATCGCCGGGCGCTGTTCCACACCACCCAGGCGCTGCGCGATGCCGGCTGTATCCCGCTGATGCTGGGCGGGGACGATTCGACCCCGATCCCCTTCATCGCGGGGTTCGAGGACCGCGAGATCTGGGTCGTGCAGGTCGATGCCCATCTCGACTGGCGCCAGGAGGTGGATGGGGTGCGCCACGGCTTCTCCTCGACCATGCGCCGCGCCTCGGAGATGGACCATGTGGCCGGGATCGTGCAGATCGGCGCGCGGGGTCCGGGGTCGGCCCGGGCCGAGGATCTGGCCGATGCCGCGCAATGGGGCGCGCAGATCTTCCCCATGCATGTCCTCCACCGCGACGGGCTCAGCGAAGCGATCGAGGCCGTGCCGCGCGGCGCGCTGGTGGTCCTGGCCTTCGACACCGATGCGCTGGACCCGAGCCTCAACCCCGGCGTCCTGCTGCCGGCGTTTGGCGGGCTCAGCTATAATCAGACGCTGGATCTGATCCACGGGGTGGCCGACCGCTCGCGGATCATCGGCGCCGCCTTCGTCGAATACGTGCCCGAGAAAGACCCCGCCAGCCACGGCGCCCAGGCCATCGCGCGCATCGCCTGCAACCTGATCGACCGCATGGGACCTGCGGAGTAACGCAAGGGCGCGCAGCGCCCAGAAATGCCCCGGCAGCAACCCCAACATGCACACGCACAGACGGAACCCGGGCGAGAAGGGCCTCTGACCCTCGGGCATGGCAGCCCTGCAGGGCCGGTTCCTCCCAAAGCAGATGCCAGTGCGGGACCCAACCATCGAGCAAAACAGACGGCGGAAACCGGAGATGCTCCGGCGCTTGGGATTGCGCTCCCCACCCCTCCGCGCGGCACTTTATTGCAGCCACAGACGTCTTCGGCCCCGGCGGTTTGCGCATGTGGCCAACGCGCCTTGCTGTGGCGTGGCGCTCCGTCACGTCCGCCGGGCCCATTCGGGTGGTCGAAGCGCAAAGCCTCGGGACGACCCTCGGGCGGCGCCTGCGGCTAGAGACCGGGCGGATCGGGCAGCTTTGAGGGTTGGGGCTCAGAAGCGCTAGACGCCGCTACGGAACAGATCCCCGCTCCGCTCGGCCAGCCGTTTTCCGGGGGCATTCGGGACAACCCCAGGCGGGGAGTGCCCTGCCGGGGCGTCGAAGCAAAGGCTCCGGCAGCCCGGTGATCAGAAATAGCCCAGCGCGACCTCTGCGATCCGCTCGGGCGCAAGGATCGGGGGCAGCATGGTGGCCACTTTGCCGTCGCGGTCGATCACATAGATAAAGCCGCCATGGGCATAGATCGGGGCGCCGGTGGGGTCCTCGGCCACCACTTCGAGATTGACCTGGAACCGAGCACGCAGCGCGGCCAGATCCGCCTCGGACCCGGTCAATCCGACCAGCCGTTCGTGCCAGCGGGCGAGGCCCTGGCGCATCGCCTCGGGCGTATCGCGTTCGGGATCGACCGTCACCATCAGGGCGGCGACGTCTCCGGCCACCGGCCCCATCTCGGCCAGCGCCTCGCCCATCCGCGGCAGCGCCACGGTGCAGATCGACTCGCAACTCGCATAGCCGAAGAACAGCAGCATCGGCTGGCCGCGGAAATCCGCATGGGTCACGCGGTTGCCATGGTGGTCGGTCAGATCGAACTCGGCCGTGATCTCGACCGGAAAGGGCAGCCCGCCCGGCATCGGCGGCGGGCTGGGGGCCTGAGCCTTGGTCAGCGTGGCTTCGACCTCGATCACCGGCGCTGGCGCCCGCTCGGGCAGGCCGATCAGCGCGATGGCCCCGGCGATCGAGACCAGCCCGGCGCCGAGGATCGGGGCGAGGGAGGACATCGGCGCTTACTCCGCCAGTTCCAGCTCTTCCTGGATAAAGGCCTCTTCGGCCTCCAGCCCCAGGCCCAGAAACCCGCTCTTGTCGATCCGCGCGTTGATCGCGGGATCGTGGCGGAACCAGGGGCCCTTGCGGTCGGCAACTTCGGGGTTGCGCGCCTTCCAGGGTCCGGTGAAGCCGTTGGCTTTCTCGCCATCGATGGTCTGCACCTGATAGATCTTGCCGGCCAGTTTCGGATCGTCGCCAACCAGCAGCCCGTCCACCGTCACCACCTGACCGCAATGCGGGGCGAGGTCGTAATTCGGCCCCTGGAACTGGAATTGCAGGTTTTTGCCGACCAGCAGCATCACGCCATCAGCCTCGCGCAGCAGGGCCATCTGCCGCTTGCCGCCGCCGCAATCCGCCGGGCAATCGCCCGAGAGACCGCAGACCGCATCGACGACCTTGGCGGTGAACTTCGCCTTCTCGCGGCCTTGCACGGGCCAGGGTTTGGCCTCGCTGCCCTCCGAGAAATCGGCGGCGGAGGCGGGCAGGGCGACGGTGGCGGCCAGCAGGGCTCCGACAAGAATGCGCATCACAGACCCCGCTTTGCTTTGATGGTGCCGATCATCGGCTTGGAGGGTACCAGTCCGAAATCCTCGTGATTGACATTGGTGATGCCCTGGTCGGCGACCACTTCCTCGACGAAGATATAGTTGATGCCGTCGCGCTCATAGGCGGTGCCCTTGGCGGTGATGGTGTGCGATTGCACATCCAGCAGCGCCTGGCCATCGGCCACATCGGCGTTCCCTTCCCATTTCACGACCATATAGACGGTGCCGTCCTCGGTGCGCATGCCCACGGGGATCCCGCCGGCCGAGCACCACATCGCACAGGTATGATGCGCGGTGCCGACCACGGCATCCTGACCGCCCATGACGCCCGAGAAATAGCACCAGGTGTCGATGACCTCGCCCGTCACCTCGATCGGCGTCCCATCCGCGGCGAGCGCGGCACCCGATCCGAAACTGAGGGCAGCGGCCAGAAGATAGCGTCTCATGGCGGTCTCCTTTCTGTGAACCGCGCCGACAATGACACAATCTGGCACGGCCCAAAACCGTGCAAACATGAACCATCTGTGAAGACGCACCACCTTTCCGGCCCGGTCAGCACGCCAAATGTGGCAATTTCACTTTCCCCGGCGCGCGGCCCGACTAAAAGTCCCGCCACGCGCCCGATGGGCCGATCACCTAATCGATTTTACACATGGTATGTGGAGCAGAGCTTATGCCGACCCTCGATTTCACCGCGATTCCCGGAAACACGCGAGACGAGGGGCAGATCCTCGTCACCCTGTCGGAACCCGTCTTTGGCGATGTGACCGTGCGGTTCCTGGTCAAGGGCCAGACCGCCTTTGGCGGGAATTTCGTCACGACCCGGACCGGGACGGTGACGATCCCTGCCAACCAGACCACGGCTACGCTCGATATCAGCCATTTCGGGTCGAGCGATGTCGACCGGATCTATACCGTCGAATTCTACGACCCTTCGGGCGCCGATTTCGCCGATGGCGCGCAGCTGGTGCGGGTCGACAATGTCATCTTCTTCGGTCAACGCGCCTATTCCGTCAGCGATCCGGTGATCTTCGAGGAGGACGGCGTCGCCCGGTTCGAGGTGCGCCTGACCCAGCCAGCAGACACCACCCTGCAATTCGACTTTGCCACCGCGGACGCCACCGCCCGGGCTGGCGAGGACTATACGGCGCGAAGCGGGGTCTTGAGCTTCGCCCCTGGCGAGACGGTCAAGACGGTCGAGGTCCCGATCCTCTCGGACGGCACGCCCGAGTTCAACGAGGCGTTTTCGCTGGTGGTCACGCCGCGCGGCGCGGCGGCGGCCGCGGTGGGGAACGCAGCGGGCGACGGGGCCGGGCTGGCGATCATCCGTGACGACGATCACAGCGCGGTCCTGCCTGCGATCTCGGTCGAGTTCGCCGAGGGCAACACCTCGTCCGAAGCCCAGTTCACCCTGCGCCTCACCGAGCCGGTCTTCGGCGATGTCTCAGTCTCGTTCCAGGTCATCGGCGACAGCGCGATCGGAGGGAACAATGTCACCACAAGAACCGGCACGATCACGATCCCGGCCGGAGAGACCTCGCGTGTCCTTGAGATCGACCATTTCGGCAGTTCGATCACAGAAGACCGCGTCTACACGCTGGAGCTGACCGACCCGGTGGGTGCGGTCTTCGAGGGCGATCAGCAATTGCTGCGCAGCACTGGTGTGATCTTTTTCGGCGGGCTCGGCCTGTCGGTCGGCGATCCGATCGTCGATGAGGAAGCGGGCGAAGCGGTGTTCGAGGTCCGGCTGACCCAGGAGCCGACCAGCCGTCTGGTCTTTGATGCGGTCACCCGCGACGGCACCGCGCTGGCCGGGGTCGATTACACCGCCACCTCCGAGACGCTGGTGTTCGAGCCGGGTCAGACCCTCTCCGCCGTGCGCGTCCCGCTGCTGGATGATGACGTGGCCGAGCTGAACGAGATCTTCTCGCTGGTCGTCACGCCGCAGCCCCAATCGGCCGCCGCGATCATCAACGGCGCCGCGGATGCCGCGGGCATCGCCACCATCCGCGACGGCGACACCTTGAATGTCCTGCCGCTGCTGACCCTGGAGCCGGCCGAGGGCACCACCCGGGCCGAAGGCCAGTTCATCCTGCGCCTGTCCGAACCGAGCCTGGGCGATGTCACGGTCACGGCGCAGGTGATCGGCGATACCGCGGTAGGAGGCGTCGATGTCTCGTCCAGAACCTTCACGGTCACCATCCCCGCGGGAGAGACCGCGCGCACGGTCGAGATCAGCCATTTCGGCGGCGGCGATTTGGACCAAAGCTATACGCTTGAGCTGACCGATCCTGTCGGCGCCGCCTTCCCCGCCGATGTCACCCTGCTGCGCGAGACCGGGGTGATCTTCAAGGGAGGGGTGGGCCTGGTCGTCTCGGATCCTGTGGTCTTCGAAGGGGCGGAGGAGCGCGAGGCGGTGTTCGATGTCCGCCTCTCCTTCCCGTCGGATCTGACGCTCAGCTTCGATTTCGAAACCCGCGATGGCAGCGCCCTGGCGGGCGAGGACTATACCGCCACCTCGGGGTCGCTGGTGTTCCTGCCCGGGCAGACGATCGCCTCGGTCCGGGTGCCACTGCTCGATGACGGGGTGGTCGAGGGCAGCGAGTTCTTCACCTTGGGCCTAACCCCGCAGGCCGCCACGGCCCCTGCCATCGCCAACGGGTTCAGCGATGCCGAGGGGCTGGCCACCCTGCACGATGACGACACGGCCAGCGGCCTGCCGATCCTTTCGGTCGAGGCCGCCGAGGGCACCACGCGCGGCGAGGCGCAGTTCATCCTGCGGCTCGACCAACCTTCGCTGGGTCCGGTCACGGTGCAGGTGACCACCATCAGCGACACGGCGATTGTCGGCACCGACGTCAGCGAAGCGACGACAGTTCTGACCATTCCAGCCGGGCAAACCGCCCTGACCCTTGAAAGAAGCCTGTTCGGCAGCGGCAGCTTCGACGACAATTTCCAGCTCGAATTCACCGATCCGAGCGGCGCGGTCCTGGCCGGCGATGTCGAGGTCTTGCGCGTCACCGGGGTTATCCTGCGCGAAGAACGCGGGCTGTTCGTCAGCGACCCGGTGATCTATGAGAGCGATCTGAACGACAGTTTCGCGGTCTTCGAAGTGCGGCTGTCCCGCGCGTCGCAGAACCCGCTCAGCTTCGATTTCACCACCATCGACGGCACGGCGGTGGCCGGGCAGGATTATCAGGCGACCGCGGGCCGGCTGACCTTCGATGCCGGGCAGACCCTGGCCGCTGTCCGCGTGCCCCTGACCGGAGATCGGCTGGCCGAGGGGACCGAGACCTTCTCGCTGCTCGTCACCCCCGATCAGCAATCGGCCCCGGCGATCGCCACCGGGCCGCTCGATAGCTCGGGCATTGCGACGATCCTGGACGAGGACACCTCGGATGTGCTGCCCGAGCTCAGCATCGAGTTCGCCGAAGGCTCGGATCGGGGCGAGATCCGTTTCGCGGTGCGGCTCAGCGAGCCCACGGCGCAGGATGTCACCTTCCAGGCCAGCACGCTCTCGGACACCGCCTTCGGCGGCAACGACATCACCGGATTCGACGGCACGACATTCACGATCCCGGCGGGCGAGCAGAGCGTGTTGGTTGAGCTGAGTGTATCCAACTTCAGCAGCGGCACGGTGGATGCGGGGTTCGAGTTGTCGATCTTCAACCCGGACGGCGCCGTGCTGACGGGTGACGCGCTGGTGGCGACCGCGCGGGGCATCGTGCTCGAGACCGGGCTGGGCGTGTTCGTCTCGGATGCCGCCGCGCTGCCTTCGACCGACAGCGATCCCAGCACGCTGGATTTCGAGGTGCGGCTGTCGCGGCCCTCGGCCAATCCGCTGACCTTCACATTCGAAACCGCGCCGGTTACGCCCGGGGGAGGCGAGAATTTTCCCACCACCACCGGCACGCTGATCTTCCAGCCAGGCCAGACCCTGGCGGTGATCCGCATCCCGGCAGAGGCGCGCTTGCAGGATTTTGACGGGATCACCCTGACCCTGACCCCCGATGTGGCCTCGGCCTCGGCCATCCTGAACGGCGCCGCCTCGACCAGCGCGCAAGGCGTGCTGATCGATTTCGAGCGCCAGGTCCAGGGCGATTCCCAGGGCGTGGATTTCCTGGTCGGCGGCAATGGCAATGACCTGCTGCGCGGCTTTGGCGGAGACGACCGGCTGGAAGGGGGCCGGGGCAATGACGAGCTTGACGGGCTCAGCGCCGATGACAGCCTGTTCGGCGGGATCGGAGAGGATCTGCTGATCGGAGGCACCGGGGCGGATCTTCTCGATGGCGGCGGCAGTGTCGACACCGCCAGCTATGACCCCAGCCGGGACGGGGTGACCCTCTCGCTGCGCTCGGGCATCGGCTCGGCGGGAGATGCGGCGGGCGACCGGCTGGTCTCGATCGAGAACGTCATCGGCTCGCGCCGCGACGACCGGATCTTTGGCGATGATTTCGCGAATATCCTCGATGGCGGGCAATTCGCGGGCGATGATTTCCTCTCGGGCCTCGGGGGCGATGACATGTTGCTGGGCCGGTCCGGAGATGACGACCTGCGCGGCGGCACCGGCCATGACACCTTGCTGGGCGATCTGGGCAACGACACGCTGCAGGGCAATTCCGGAGACGACCAGCTCGAAGGCAATGGCGGCTCCGATCGGCTCGACGGCGGATCGGGCGACGATATGCTGAATGGCGGCGATCAGCGCGACACGCTGCTGGGGGCTGCGGGCGATGACACTCTGAGCGGCGGCAATGATGTCGACATGCTGTTCGGAGGTGCGGGGGATGACCGGCTTTCGGGCGGCGCCTCGGACGACATGCTGGAGGGCGGCGATGGCGACGACCTGCTGCTCGGCGGCTCTGGCAACCGCGATCAGTTCAATGGCGGCGCAGGCATCGACACGGTCAGCTATTTCGGCGCCCAGGCAAGGGTGATCGCGGATCTGAACAACCAGTTCACCGCCGGGTTCGAGGCGCGGTTCGAAACCTATACCGAGGTCGAGAACCTGATCGGCGGTCGCTCGAACGACACCCTGCGCGGCGATGACGAGGACAACCGCCTCCAGGGCCAACAGGCGGCCGACCGTCTCTTCGGCCGCGCGGGCGATGACCGGCTGCTGGGCGAGGCGGGCAATGACGTCCTCTACGGCAATGCGGGACAGGACCTGCTGAGCGGCGGCACCGGCACCAACCGCTTCGTCTATTTCACCGAGTCCGACAGCCGCGCCGGCGCAACCGAGCGCGATACGATCACCGATTTCGTCTCGGGCCGCGACCGGATCGAGATCAGCCGGCTCGACGCTGACCTGACCCGCGGCGGCAATCAGACCTTCGAGTTCATCTCCAGCGCCGGCTTCTCCGGTGACGCCGGCGAATTGCGCTTCTTCGAATCGCCCAATAACGGCTTCACGCTGATCCAGGCCGACCTGGATGGCGACCGGTCGAGCGATTTCGAGATCCAACTCACCGGCCTGATCGATCTCGAGGCCGAGGATTTCCGCCTCTGACACGCGCCACGCACAGCACCTGGCCCGGCGCGCCGCTGCAGTAGTGCGGCCAGGGCCCCGCCCTCCGACAGGGCGGCCCGGTCCATCCTCCCGACCGGCCGCCATCGCCAGGATGCCAGGCGAGGGATCGGGCGAGGGGTCGGGCAGGGCAACTTGGCGTCAGCCGCAAAAAACCGGTTGCAGAGGGCGGCCGGGCGGCCTAACGCGCTCCCAACCGAACTGGGAGCGCGCATGATCCTCTACCCCGCCATCGACCTGAAAGACGGCCAATGCGTCCGCCTGCTGCGCGGCGATATGGAGGCCGCGACGGTCTTCAGCGACGACCCCGCCGGCCAGGCGCTCAGCTTTCAGAGGCAGGGCTGCGCATGGATCCATCTGGTCGACCTGAACGGCGCCTTCGCCGGACAACCGGTGAACGGTGCGGCGGTCGAGGCGATCCTGGCCGCCATCACGGTCCCGGCCCAGCTCGGCGGCGGCATTCGCGATATGGCCGCGATCGAGACCTGGCTGGACAAGGGCCTCGCCCGCGTCATCCTCGGCACCGTGGCGGTGCGCGACCCCGATCTGGTGCGGGCCGCCGCCCGGGCCTTCCCGGGCCGCATCGCCGTCGGCATCGATGCCCGCCAGGGCCGCGTCGCTGTCGAGGGCTGGGCCGAGACCACAGATATGACCGCCACCGACCTGGCCCGCCGCTTCGAGGATGCGGGCATCGCTGCCCTGATCTACACGGATATCGATCGTGACGGCGCGCTCCAGGGCCCGAATGTCGCGGCCACGGCGGCGCTGGCCCAGGCGGTGGATATCCCCGTAATCGCCTCGGGCGGGGTCGCCTCGCTCGACGATCTCCGCGCGCTCAAGGCCAGCCCGGTCCCGCTCGACGGCGTGATCTCGGGCCGCGCCCTCTATGACGGCCGCATCGATATCGCGGCCGCCATGGAAGTGCTCAGGGCCTGAGGCTCACTCGCCCGCGGCCACGCCCGAGAGCTTGCCCAAAGCGCCCTGCATCTTGGCGATCACCGGATGGTCGGCCGGCAATCCGTGCAAGGCCGCCGCAGCCGCCGGATCGCGATAGGCGATCTGCACCTGACCGTTGGCATCCTCCCAGGCCACCATGCGCAAGGGCAGGTCCAGCCCCATGCCCGGCGCCCCCTGCATCGCCGGCGTACCCAGCTTGGGATTGCCGAACATCAGCATCTGGTTGGGGCGCAGCTCGGCATCGACACTGGCCGCGCCAGCAGCATGATCGACCCGGGCGAACACCTTGGCCCCGGCCTTCTCGACTGCAGCAGCCAGCCGGTCGATGGTGACAGCGACCGAGTGCTTGCTCGGTTTGACGATCAGCTCCGAGGCCTGTGCCGGCAGGGCAGCGGCAGACAGCGCAAGGGCGAGAATGAGATGTTTCATGAGGAGGCTCCTTTCTGGATGGCGCGACCATCGCGAGAAATCCTTGACAGTGTCAATCATCGCCACCCGCTTCACGGCCTCGTGATCAGATCCCGGCGGACGGATCGCGGGGCGGGCGGGCGATATGGCCGCCAAAGGCGGGCAGGAGGCCGTCGCCCCGCGGCCCGCCCCTCCCCTTTGCCCTTTGCGCTCTCCCGCAATCCGCGCTAGGGCTCGGGCGCAAGTTCCAAAAAGGCTCGCGATGCTCAAAACCCGCCTCATCCCCTGTCTCGACGTCAAGGACGGCCGTGTGGTCAAGGGCGTGAATTTCGTCGACCTCGTCGATGCCGGCGACCCGGTCGAGCAGGCCCGGCTCTACGATGCCGCCGGCGCAGACGAGCTCTGCTTTCTCGACATCACCGCCAGTCACGAGGCCCGGGGCACCATCCTCGACGTGGCGCGGCGCACCGCCGAGCAATGTTTCATGCCCCTGACCATCGGTGGCGGGGTGCGCAGGCTCGAGGATATCCGCGCGCTGCTCCTCGCCGGGGCCGACAAGGTCTCGATCAACACCGCTGCCGTGCGCGACCCCGGTTTCGTCGCCCGCGCTGCCGAGAAGTTCGGCGCGCAATGCATCGTGGTCGCCATCGACGCCAAAACCGTGGACGAGGGCCGTTGGGAGATCTTCACCCATGGCGGGCGCGAACCCACCGGCATCGACGCCGTGGCGTTTGCCCGCGACATGGCGGCCAAGGGCGCGGGCGAGATCCTGCTGACCTCGATGGACCGCGATGGCACCCGGGCGGGCTTCAACCTCGCACTCACCCGCGCGGTCAGCGAGGCGGTGCCGATCCCGGTCATCGCCTCGGGCGGGGTCGGGACGCTCGACCATCTGGTCGATGGCGTGCGCGAGGGCCGCGCCTCGGCCGTGCTCGCCGCATCGATCTTCCATTTCGGCCAGCACTCCATCGCCGAGGCGAAGGCCCATATGGCCGGGGCCGGCATTCCGGTGCGGCTGTGACCTGCCCTGTCCAGCACGCCGGTGCCACCGCCCGCCCCCACCCACCCCCCGGCGCGCAGCGGCACCGGCGTGCTGGACAGGGCGTGCAGGACAGCGCACGCGCCAAGGGAGCGCCCGATCATGAGTGAGATCCTCGCCCAGCTCGCCGTTACCATCGAGGCCCGCCGCGATGCCGACCCAGACAGCTCGCACACCGCCCGGATGCTCGCCAAGGGTCCGGAGAAATGCGCCGAGAAATTCGGCGAAGAGGCGATCGAAGCCATCATCGAAGCGGTCAAGGGCGACCGGGCCGCGCTGGTGCGCGAAGGTGCGGATGTGCTCTACCACTTCCTCCTGATGCTCGCCACCCGCGAGG
>JBCBIS010000043.1:4880-24132 GCA_038524325.1 Pseudomonadota bacterium | reverse complement strand
TTGAGTATCAGGACACCTATTCCGTCGTGGTCGACAAGATCCCGGCGGGGCGGACCATGTGTGCCCTCTGCTCGCGCCTGCGCCGCGGACATCTCTATCGGATCGCGCGCGAGGAAGGGTGCCAGGCGGTCGTGCTCGGCCATCACCGCGATGACCTGCTCGAGACCTTTCTGTTGAACCTCTTTCATGGCGGACGGCTGGCGACCATGCCGCCCAAGCTGGTGAATGAGGAGGGGGATCTGGAGGTCCTCCGCCCGCTGGCTCTGACGGCGGAGGAAGATTGCGCCCGCTTCGCCGCTGCGATGCAATTCCCGATCATCCCCTGCGATCTCTGCGGCAGCCAGGACGGTCTGCAGCGCCAGCAGATCAAGGAGATGCTGGCGGAGTGGGAGCGGCGTTCGCCCGGCCGCAAGGACGTGATGTTCAAGGCGCTGAGCAATGTGCGCCCCAGCCATCTGGCTGACCCGGCGCTGTTCGACTTTGCCAGCCTGATGGGAGGCCGCTGATGGCCCATTCCGCGCGCTTTTGGGACTGGATTGCACCGCGATACGCGCGGTCGAAGATCTCGAACACCGAGGAGTTCGACCGCAAGCGGCAGATGACCTCGCACCATCTGACCGCGAAGGATCGGGTGCTCGAGCTTGGCTGCGGCACCGGGACCATCGCGCTGATCCACGCGCCGGAGGTGGCCGAGATCCTGGCGACCGATATCTCCGAGACCATGCTCGACATTGCCCGGCGGAAAGCCGAGGAGGCCGGGGTGCAGAATGTCACCTTCACCCAGGCCGATATCGACCTGATCGGCGAGGAGGCGCAGTTCGACGCCGCCCTCGCCTTCAGCCTGCTGCATCTGCTCGAGGATCGCGACCGGGCCATCGGCAAAGTGTTTCGGCTGGTCCGGCCCGGGGGGCTGTTCATATCCACCACCTTCTGCATGGCCGACCGATTGTGGTGGGTGGGGCTGATCGCGCCAATTGGCCGGGCGCTGGGTCTCCTGCCGCTGATCCGTCTGTTCCGGCGTGAGGACTTGGAGCGGAGCATCACCGATGCGGGCTTTGAGATTGTCGAGACCTGGCAGCCTTCGCCCAAAAAACCCGTCTTTTTCATCGCCCGGCGGCCCGCTGCGGCATGACCGAGGCCGACCAGCAGGTGCATCCCTGGCAGCGCGAGATTCTGGCCGCCTTTCAAGCTGCGGGTATCGGCCATGTCGCCCATGTGCCGGATGGTGGCCATAAGGGGCTGATCCGGCTCTGCGAAGCGGAGCCCGGCATCGGCGTCTCGGTGCTCACCACCGAGGAGGAGGGGATCGGGCTGGTCACCGGTCTCTGGCTCGGCGGGGTGCGCTCGGCGCTTCTGATGCAGTCATCCGGCGTTGGCAACTGTATCAACATGCTGACCCTGGCCGAGAATTGCCGGATCCCGCTGGTGATGCTGATCACCATGCGCGGCGAATGGGGCGAGTTTGTGCCCTGGCAGATCCCCATGGGCCGCCGCGCCGGGGCCGCGCTGGAGCTGATGGGGGTCGACACCTATCGCTGCGAGGCGGCGGAGGATGTGGGGCCGACGGTCCGCGCCGGCCTCGACCATGCCTACCACTCCGACCGGGCCGTTGCCGTGATGCTGGCACAACGGCTGATCGGCGCCAAGGATTGGAGCGGGAAATGATCGACCGGCGGTCAGCGGTGGCGGAGTTGCTGACGGATCGGGGGGATCTGCTGGTGGTGACCGGGCTTGGCTCGCCCACCTATGACGCCTTTGCCGCGGGGGATGACGACCGCAACTTTTATCTCTGGGGCGCCATGGGGGCAGCGGCGATGGTGGGGCTTGGACTGGCGCTGGCACAGCCCGCGCGACCCGTGCTGGTGCTGACCGGCGATGGCGAGATGCTGATGGGCCTTGGCGGTTTTGCGACCATTGCACAGCATCAGCCGAAGAACCTCTCAATCGTGGTGCTGGACAACGAGCATTACTCGGAGACCGGCGGGCAGAAGACGGCAACCGGGCGGGGCACGGACCTGGCCACGGTCGCCGAGGGCTGTGGGATCGCCGGTGTGCGGCGGATCTCGGACCTGAAGGACATCGGCGCGCTGAGGGCCGCTTTGCATTTCCGCCAGGGCCCGCTGGTGGCGGTTGTCAAAATCGCGCCGGAGACTGCGCCGCGCGCCATACCGATCCGCGACGGCGTGGCCTTGAAGCTGCGCATGCGGGGGGCGGTGTTGGGCGGCTGACAGAAGTTACAGCGCCCCGCGCGCGTGACGCGGCTGCGCCCTCGATGAAAAATGCCGACCCGTGAGAGGGCCGGCATCGTCGTCTAGATCTTTCGATCTTTTCGCCTTACGCCGCAGCGATCTGGTTGGCGAAGTCGTGGTTGGTGTCGCGGTGCCGGGCTTCGTCCTCGCGCACCACTTCGACCACGTCACGCAGGCGGGCATCGGCGGGCAGCTTCCAATAGTCGATGGCGATCTGCGGGGCCGGTACGTTGTCGATCCGGCCGGCATCGATCTCGCTGAGATATTGCGTGTAGCTCACCACCGCTTCTTCCTCGAGATACCCAACGACCCGGTGCGCCGTGCGCGGCGCGAAGAGGTAGAGGAAGAAGTAGAGGTTATAGAACACGGCCTGTGTCAGCATGATGATGATCCGCTCCAGCCGGGTTGGCTGTGCGATATGGATGAAAGTCATCAGATGCATCCGTTCGTTCTCGGCCTCGTCGAGCAATTCGCGAATCCAGCCTTCGTCATCGCGGATATGACGGATCGCCTTGAGGTGCTGCAGCAGCCCGCCGACCATGCCTGGAACGGCGGCCACCGTCTCCAAAACCACGGCCCGGTGGCCATAGCGTTTGGCGAAGAACCTGTCCGCGAACACGCGCATGAACTTCACGAGGCCCAGCGCAAAGCGGTCGTGGATGTCTTTGGGTGCGTGATGCTCCACCGGCGGATGCGTCTCGGTTTTGGTCTCGGTCGAAAAACTGCTGCCGTCCATGGTCTGCCTCCGTTCTTTCTTGCCAGACAGGTGGTGTGGCAGTTTCTCCGCGCAACCATTGTGCGTTGCGACAAATCCGCATCGCTTGAGCCGGAGGGGCATCGCGCGCATATCCTTGGTGCTGCCGGGGCTGGCGCGCGATTCCCCTTGACCTCGGCCAGGCAACCCGATTGAACCCGGGGCGGTAGAACTGGCGGAGTGGCGGATGAGCTCGGAAGACACGCGGAATATGATCTTGGCGGCCGTCCTGTCGATGGCCGTGATCATTGGCTGGCAATTCCTGTTTCCGCCGCCGCCCCCTCCGGCCGAGCAGCCCGTGGCCCAGCAGCAAAGTGACGGAACGGTGCAGCCGGTCAGCCCCGATCAGGTTGTCCAGGCCCTGGCGCCGATCAGCCGCGAGGGCGCGCTGGTCAAGACCGAGCGGATCGCGATCGAAACCCCCTCGCTGACCGGCTCGATCTCGCTGAAAGGCGGGCGGTTGGACGATCTGCATCTGGAAGACTACCGCGTCGAGTTGGATCCCGGTGCCGAGACGGTAACTTTGTCGAGCCCCACAGGCGGGCCGCATCCCTATTACACCACCTATGGCTGGTTTCGCACGCTGGATGGCGGCGATACGGGCGGGTTGCCCGGGCCAAACACGGAATGGCAGGTGGAGAGCGGCAACACTCTGTCTCCCGCCACGCCCGTCACCCTGGTCTGGGACAATGGCGAGGGGCTGACCTTCCGCCGGACGATCTCGGTCGATGACAAGTACATGTTCACCGTCTCGCAATCGGTCGAGAATGCCAGGACCGCTCCGGTCAGCCTGCGCCCCTATGGCTATATCGCCCGGCGCGATCTGCCCGACGAGACGCGGTTCTGGCTGTTCCACGAAGGCGCTGTAGGCCATGTCGATGACGAATTGGTCATCGAAAGCTGGGACTCGATGCTGGATTTCGAGCGAGACCCGCGCGAGGGCGGCAATGTGCTGGCCCGCGGGGTCGAGGCCAACGGCTGGGTCGCGCTGACCGACAAATACTGGCTGACCGCGCTGATCGGCAAGCCGGGGCAGGGCTTTGACGCGGTCTACAAGACCACCGATGCCACCACCACGCCCGAATACCGTGCCGAGATGCGCCTGCCGGTGCTGACCGTGGCCCCGGGCGCGCGCGCCGAGGTCGAGACGTATTACTTTGCCGGTGCCAAGGAATACACGACCCTGCGGACCTATGAGGACGAATTGGGGGTCGCCGAGCTGCACGACGCGATCGATTGGGGCTGGTTCTATTTCCTCACCAAACCGCTCGCCCGGCTCTTGATTTGGCTGAACGGCATTATTGGGAATATGGGCTGGTCGATCCTGGTGCTGACCCTGATCGTCAAGGCGGTGCTCTTTCCGCTCGCCTATAAATCCTATGTCTCGATGTCGATGATGAAAAAGCTTCAGCCCGAGATGGAGAAGCTGAAGGAACGCTGCGGCGACGACAAGATGCGCATGCAGAAAGAGATGATGGAGCTCTACAAGAAGGAGAAGGTGAACCCCGCCGCGGGCTGTTTGCCGATCCTGTTGCAGATCCCGATTTTCTTCTCGCTCTACAAGGTGCTGTTCGTGGCGATCGAGCTGCGCCATGCACCCTTCATTGGCTGGATCGAGGATCTGTCGGCCCCGGACCCGACCTCGTTCATGAACCTCTTCGGTCTGTTACCCTATGAGATCCCCGGCTATCTGGCGCTGTTCTCGATCGGGGTCTATCCGATCCTGATGGGCATCACGATGTGGATGCAGCAGAAACTGAACCCGGCGCCGACCGACCCGACCCAGGCGATGATCTTTGCCTGGATGCCCTGGGTCTTCATGTTCATGCTGGGCACCTTCGCCTCGGGCCTGGTGATCTATTGGTGTGCGAACAACATCATCACCTTCGCGCAGCAATATATTATCATGCGAAGTCAGGGGGTGAGTGTGGATTTCTTCGGCAATATCAAGGCCAGTTTCAAAAAGAAGAAACCGGCGGCCGAGGGGAAAAAGTGAGCCTGCAGGTCTCGGCCCTCTGCCGCCACCCGGTGAAAAGCCTGGGCGAGGAGCGGGTCGAGCAGGTCACCCTGACCGAGGGCGCGCCAATGCCGTGGGACCGGGTCTGGGCCATCGCCCATGGCGCGACCGAATGGAACCCGGCCAATCCCAAATGGGAGATCCCGAGCAACTTCCTCAACCAGACCCATTGCCCGCGGATGGCGCAGATCCTGGTGGCCTTTGACGAGACATCGGGCGAGATGACCCTGTCGCACCCCGATCTGGGCGAGATCCGGCTGGACCCGGAGGCCGAGCAGGCGCGCCTGTGTGACTGGATCGCTCCGCTGGCCGAGGGGACGACACGCAGCGGTCCATACCGGCTCTGCAAGGCCGCCGGGGTCGCGTTCACGGATTTCGAGGACACGCATATCGCCATTGCCTCGCACGCCTCCTTGCGCGCGCTGGAGGAGATGGCGGGCCACCCCCTCGAACTGATCCGCTTTCGAATGAATATCTGGGTCGAGGGTGGCGCACCTTGGGAGGAGCTCGACTGGGTCGACCGTGAGATCACCATTGGCGGAGCCCGGCTGCGGGTCACGGCCCGTGATCAGCGCTGCAATGCCACCACGGCCAGCCCGGTCACCGGTCAGCGCGATGTCCAGATCCCGGCGCTCTTGCGGCGGCGCTTTGGGCATATGGACTTTGGCGTCTATGCCCAGGTGATCTCCGGCGGCTTGGTGCGTCAGGGCGATCCCGTGCATGTCTGAGGGCGGCGCGGGCTTTCGCTTTACCATCGATCCGGGCGCCGAACCCGAGGCGGTCGAGACGGGCCGAAAGCTCTTCGCCGGCCCCTGCGATTTTCTCAAGGGCGTCGTGGCGATGGACGGGCTTCCCCCGGCGGACCGGCCCGAGGTCTGTTTCGCCGGGCGCTCGAATGTCGGCAAATCCTCGCTGATCAACGCGCTGACCGGGCGCAAGGCGCTGGCGCGGGCCTCGAACACGCCGGGCCGGACGCAGGAGATCAACTATTTCGCGCTGGGAGAGGCGGGGTATCTGGTCGACCTCCCCGGTTATGGGTTCGCCGAGGCGCCGCTGGCCAAGGTCGCGGCCTGGCAGGAGCTGTTGAAACGCTATCTCGCCGGCCGGCCGACCCTCGCCCGCGCCTTCGTTCTGATCGACAGCCGCCATGGGGTGAAAGCGGTCGATCACGAGATCATGGCGCTGCTCGACACGGCTGCCGTCGGGTTTCAGGTGGTCCTGACCAAGACCGACAAACCCAAAAAGGGGCAGTTGGCGGTTGTGATGGAGAAACTCCATGCCGATCTGGGCCGTCACCCGGCGGCGTTTCCTGTGGTTCTGGGCACGTCCTCGGAAACCGGCGACGGCCTGCCCGCGTTCCGTGCGACGGTGGCCGGGCTGCTGTCCTGAGCAACGCCATGCGTGGCAATGCGTCCAAGTTGCGTCCCATTTCCGCCCTTGAGTTGTGTTAGGACAATCTTGATCTGCCCCGCTCAGACAAGCGGGGTTCGCCATGAGAAGACCGAACCACATGACCAAGGCATCGCGGCAGGGCCGCCTCCTCGCATTTCGCAACGACCGGCTGGGGGCGCGGCTGATCTCGCTGGTCAACGCGCTCAGGCTCAGCCGAGACTATGACCTGCCGCTGGCCGTCTATTGGATCCACGCCACCGATATCGGCCATGTCTTCAACGACCCGCGCTCGTTCTTCGAGGACGGCTTCGTCACCGACCATTTCATTGACGAGGCGGAGTGGAAGGCAGTGCGCGACGATGCGGTGCGGATCGGCAATCTGGCCAGCGCGGGGATCGATGCGGTGCGCGCCACTTTGGCCGAGGGGCGCGACGTGCTGGTTGACGCGGCGTTTGGCCTGACCCTGCTGGCGGGTGAGGAGGACGCGACAGTGCGCGGCCGCCTCGGTGCCCTGCTCGCCGCCTTTCCATTCGCCGAGGCGCTGCGTCCCACGATGGAGGAGATTGCCAGCAAGGTCTCGGGCGGCACGGCCTATCACATCCGGCGCGGCGATCTGATCAGCTTTCCCCGCGCCATGCACCGCTCCTGGCCCAAGAAATACGTGCCGGACGAGATCTATATGGTGCATATCGAGCGCGAGATCGCGGCAGGCGCCCGGCCCATCGTGTTCTCGGACCATGCCGAGACGGTGCAGAGGTTTCGCGCCGCCTATCCCGAGCTGATCGCTGCCAGCACCCTGTTCGAGACGGGCCATCTCTCGGCCGGGCAGCGCGACCTGATGGAGCTCTACGCCATGTCGCGCTGCGCAAAGATCATCGCGCCGGGACAGAGCGCCTTTTCCTCGACCGCGGCGGAGCTGGGCGGGGCGCGCAAGGTCGAGGTGACCGAGGATCTGGCGGAGGCCGATCAGCTGGCCGCGCTGGAGCGGCTCTCGACCCGGCTGGCCGACCCCGCACGGGCCGATCAGGTGGCCAGCGCCGGCGATCTTGGCCAGTCCTTCATGCATGTGATCGACCATCTCAGCCGCACCGGGCGCCGGGGCGAGGCGGCGGACAGCCTCGCCCGGCAGGTCTCGGCGGGGCTGCATATCTCGTTCCTCTATCCCAGGCTGCTCGAGCTGCATCTGCTCGAGGGCGATCTGCCCGGGGCGCTGAGGGCCGGCGGGATCATGCGCGACCGGGTGCTCTATCACCGCGTCGATTACGCGATCGGCGAGGTGTTCCACGGCATCGCGCAAATCGGCGCAGGCCATACGCAGACCGGGCTGCGCCATGTCGCGAACGGGTACTGGCACGAGCCGGACGCCGTCGTGCCGCGCACCGCTGTGGGGATCCTGATCGAATTGGGCGTGCTGGGGCCGCAGAACTTCCTGCCGATGACGCAGGCCGCACAGCGGCTGCGCCGCAGGATGGTGCGCGATGCGCTGGCAGATCCCCGCTATGCCCCGCTGCCGGGCCTGGCGCCGGAGCGGGCGGAGAGCCTTCAGAGCATCCCGGGGCTGGAACCGCTGGGCTGGGATTGGGGGCATCTGCAGCGCGCCTTCTCACCCAATTCGGTCGCCCGGCACCCCCATCGCGAGGGCTATGAGAAGGCGATGGGCAAACTGCCCGACAGCCCGGATGCCGCCAGCCTCAAGGCGCTCTACCAGGCGCATTGCGGCGAGGTCGATGGCGCCATCGCCACACTGCACGACCTCGCGCGGCTGGCGCCGAACCAGGCGATGGTGCATCACCGGCTGGGCTATGCTCTCTACTCGGCCCGGCAGTTCAAGGCGGCTCTCTCGGCGGCGGAGGAAGCGGCGCGGGTGGCGCCCGGTATCCCGGCGCTCCACGCATGGCTGGGCTTGACGGCGATCCGATGCAAGGCGTTCGACCAGGCGGCCGAGGCGCTGGGCACGGCGCTGCGCGCGGGCTTCGCGCTGCCCTCGGTGCGCGGGTTTCTGGCGCGGGCGCTGGAGGGGCAGGGCGAGCGTGATCTGGCCATGGCGGAGCTGGACGCGGCCATCGCCGACAGCCCGGCCGAGCAGCAATTCCGCTTTGAACGCGCCCGCTTGCATGCGGAAGACGGGCGGGCCGAGGAGGCGCTGGTCGACCTGGAGCTGCTGGAGAGCCTCGACCGCCGGGCGCCCAAGATCATGCTGCTTCTGGCCGAGTGCCTTGCAACCGTGGGGCGCGAGGAGGAGGCGCGGGCCGCGATCGAAGCGGGGCTCGAGCGCAATCCCGGCCATGACCGGCTGTCCGAGCGGCTGGAGGAGTTGGAAGATGCGAGTTGAACCCGCGAAAGGGGTGAGCCGATGAACGATCAGCACAAGGCGCTGCAAATCTTCAAATCCCTGCGCGACCGCCGCACCTGGCTGCGCGAATTGCGCGGCCGCAAGGAGGAGGAGCCCGCGGGCATCGAAGCGCCGGTTGACCCGGACCCTTCGGTGAAATCGCTGGACGGGTTCTACGCCTTTGCCTGGCCCGATGTGCTTTTGTCCCACAGCCAGGTGTTCCAGGATCTTTGGGTGCTCTATGAACTGGGTCGGCCCGAAAGCGGATATTTCATCGAGTTCGGCGTCGCCAATGGCACCACCATGTCGAACAGTTTCATGATGGAGCGCCGGTTGGGCTGGACCGGGATCGTCTCCGAGCCGAACCCGACCTTCCACAAACGCATCGGCGAGGCGCGGACATGCCATTTCACGGCCAAGGCGGTCTATGCCGAGACCGGGCTGAGTCTGAGTTTTGCCTGTGCCGAGCGGCCGATGTTCTCACGTCTGGAGGCGCCGGGGGCCGCGGAGGCGCATGAGATCGAGGTGGCGGAGAGCTTCGATGTCGAGACGATTTCGCTGATCGATCTGATCTCGGAATTCGAGGCGCCGGAGGTGATCGACTATATCTCGATCGACACCGAGGGGACGGAGCTGGATATCCTGAAGGCGTTCGATTTCAGCCAGCGGCGGGTGCGGGCCGTGACGGTGGAGCATAATTACACCGAGATGCGCGAGGAACTCTATGCGCTGATGACCGCGCAGGGGTTCGTGCGGCGGTTCCCGGAACTGTCGCGCTTCGACGATTGGTATCTGCACGAGAGCGTGTTGCGCTGAGCGCTGGCGCCATTGCCACCCGCCCAACCAGCCCAAATGGTCCCACATTAGGGTGGATGGGCGGGGGGTGCGGATGGTGAAGCGGCTAACTAGATCCGTTGCGGTTTGGTATCTCGCCCTCCCCCAAGCACGACGGAGCCACCGCCCGCCCCCACCCCCCCCCGGCGCGCGGCGGCTCCGTCGTGCTTGGGGGAGGGGACAAAGAAAAAAGCCCGCCGGTGGCGGGCTCTCGTGTTGGTCGGGCCTTTTGGATCAGAGCTTGCGCCGCTCGGACCGCAGGGCCAGGAACAGGCAATAGCACATCACCAGCACCACCAGGGTGAAGGGGATCCCGGTCGACACCGCCGCGCCTTGCAGTGCCGCCAGCCCGCCACCGAGCAGGAGCGCGATGGCCACCAGCCCTTCGAGCGTGCACCAGAACACCCGCTGCACGACCGGCGCGTCCATCTTGCCGCCCGCCGTGATCGTATCGATGACCAGCGAGCCGCTATCGGACGAGGTCACGAAGAAGATCACGATCAGGACCAGGCTGATTGGCGCGATGATCGAGTAGAGCGGCAGTTCCTGCAGGAAGCCGAACAGGGCCATCTCGGGCTTGTAGCTGTCGATGACATTGGCTTTCACAACCTCGGCCCCGCCTGCGTTCAGCATGTCGATCGCGGCACCGCCGAAGGTCGACATCCACAGGGCACAGACCAGGGTGGGAGCGATCAGGGCGCAGAGCACGAATTCCCGCACCGTCCGGCCCTTCGAGATCCGGGCGATGAACATGCCGACAAACGGGCTCCAGGCGATCCACCAGGCCCAGTAGAACGTCGTCCAGCCGTGGAAATAGCTGGTGTCCTCGCGCCCGAACGGGTTCGAGAGTGCCGGCAGCAGCATCACGTAATCGACCATGACGCTGAAATACCGGGTGATGCCCGCGACCACGCCGGTCATGATGAGGACAAAGAAGAACAGCGCCACCGCCATGATCATGTTGATCTCGGAGAGCCGTTTGACCCCTTTGTCCATGCCGAGGCAGACCGAAACCAGTGCGACCAGGGTGATCCCGATGATCAGGAGGACAACGACCGTATCGGTCGGCTCGATCCCCGCGACCTCGTTCAACCCTGCCGCTACCTGCTGCGCGCCGAGGCCGAGCGAGGTGGTCAGACCGAACAGCGTGGCAAAGACCGCCAGCGTGTCGATCGCATGGCCCCACCAGCCCCAGACCCGATCGCCTAGGATCGGGTAGAAGGCCGAGCGAAGCGTCAGCGGCAGGCCCAGATTGTAGCAGAAGATCGCCAGGCTCAGGCCCACGGCGGCATAGACCGCCCAACCTTCCAGTCCCCAATGGTGAATGGTGCCGACGATGCCGATATACTCGTTGCCGGGCAGGGTCGCGTCGATCCCCAGGGGCCGGGCATTGCCGCCCTCGGAGAAGTTGTAATAGGTCGGCTCGAGCACGCCAAAGAACAACAAGCCGATCCCGATCCCGGCCGCGAACATCATCGCGATCCAGCCGGCATAGGAGTAATCGGGCTTGGCATCCTTGCCTCCGATCCGGACCGAGCCGACGGGCAGCACGATCAGGGCGAGGCAGAACAAGGTGATGGCATCGACAGACAGCACCAGGAACCAGTCGAACGTGCTGGTCAGCCAGGGCCGCAGCCAGCCGAAGAAGGCGGCTGCCGCCTCCTGATTGGCCAACGAGATCAGAACGAATCCGAAGATCAGAACGCTTGAGATCAGGAACACCGGGTTGTGGATGTCGAGGCCGAGCGGGCGGATATTGTCCTGGCCCATCTCATAGTCGGTCTCGAACTCCATATTTCCGGGACTGCCCTGATCGGGAATGTCCGCATTTGGCATGGGTGGGTTTCCTCCTTAGTTGGCGCTCGGGGGTCTTCATGACCCGATTTTCCCAGATCCGGCGCGTTCGCTTGCCGCGCATAAGTGCCAATGCGCAACCTCTGCGAGTCACGCTGGAGAAAAATGTCGCATCTGGCAAGAGCGGTCTTGAAAAGTGAAAAGAAGATACATGCGCAGTTCCTTGCCCGGAAAGGCGGAAACGGGCAGATTTCTCGCCCATGACCGAGAAACGTTCGACATGGACAGGTTGGGCCACCGGCGCTGCGCAGAAATTGGCGCGGGAGGTGACCGGTGGCGTGGCGCAGCAATTGCCGCGATTGCCCGATATCGAGATCACGCGCCCGGTCGAGATCCCGGTCTACCTGCTGCATCACGGCTCCGACCCGGAGACTTATGAGATCCTGTGCGACTTCCAGGCGTTCATGGCGGCATCGCAGACCGGCGCCTTCCGCCGACCCGTGCTTCGGATCTGGGCGGGGCGTCAGGATTTCGCCCGCGCCGCCTTCGCCCGGCAGTTGCGGGTCGCGTTCTCGGCCCAGTTCGAGGCGGTGCGGGCGGCCCATCGGGCCGAGCAGGTGCGCGGAGAGGGGCGTGGATGGCTCTCGATCCCCCGGCTCAGTTTTTGGGATTTGTTGGGCGGAGGGGTCGCACTGGGCGGCAGTCTGATCGGCGGCGTGTTGCTTTACCTCGCAGCGAGTGCGACCCGGGCCACGGTGCAGGAGGTGATGTCGCTTCTGCGCGACGGCCTGCTGGGCCGCATGGTGCGCGGCGCTCCGCCGGAAGAGCGGTTGGAAGACCTGATTGCCGAGAAGAAATCGGTCATCGACGCCGCCCTGGCGGACTCTGTGATAACCCTGCATCCGGATCTCTGGCGCCATGCCTGGCGGGGCCGGCCGCCGGGGCCGATGACCGGTATGGACCGCGCGGCCTGGCCGCTGCCCGATTTCGTGCAGGAGCGCCTGTCCGACTAATCTGGAAAATTTTACGAAAAATCCACCAATTCACGCCCATGCTGGCGGCGGGCGAGACAAAGCCCGGGCCGCTTTCGACGCCGTCGGAGCCGGCACCTTCATAACATCAACAGCAAGAGGCGCATCTTCCGGCCCCAGCCGGCGGATGTGGGAGGCAATATGAGAACTCTGAAAACGGAGCAGACCGCACATGGCTTTTGGCAGCGTCTCAAGCGGGCGCGCGAAAAATGGGTGCTGATCGCATTCGCGGCCAGCGCCCTTGTTTGGATGGAGGGAACCGTCAGGGAGTATGTCGAACTGCCGGCCCGCCTGCACCACCAGGCGGAGGCTTTGGACACCCTGAAGGCAGACATCTCCCGGCTCGAGCGACAGGCCGAGCGGGGTCGGTGTTTTCCCTATATCGGCCAGAACACGGCGATGCGCGGTCTCGGCACCGCTCTCTGAGCAGATCGGCGAAACGGACTTTCGGCGGGCCCCTGGTGGCCCGCCCTTTTTCATCGCGCGGGCTGCTTGCCTTCCGGCTTGTGTGCATCTGCGGAATCTGATTACGATTTGACGAGTATGTGACGGCCACAACGCGGGGCAGCGGCGAACATGGACGCATTCGTATCGTTCGAACGGGTACAGAAAAGCTATGACGGCGAGACCCTGGTGGTGAAGGATCTCAACCTCGCCATCGGCCAGGGGGAGTTTCTGACGATGCTCGGCCCCTCGGGCTCGGGCAAGACCACCTGCCTGATGATGCTGGCCGGGTTCGAGACCGCCACCCATGGCGAGATCAAGCTGGGCGGCAAGGGGATTAACAACATCCCGCCGCATAAACGCGGGATTGGCATGGTGTTCCAGAACTACGCGCTGTTCCCACATATGACGGTGGCCGAGAACCTGGCCTTCCCGCTCGAAGTGCGCAAACTCTCGAAAGCCGAGCGTGAGGAGAAAGTCTCTCGCGCGCTGGACATGGTGCAGATGGGCGCTTTTGGCGGCCGACGCCCGGCCCAGTTGTCGGGCGGGCAGCAACAGCGGATCGCGCTGGCCCGGGCCCTGGTCTTCGAGCCGGAGCTGGTCCTGATGGATGAGCCGCTGGGCGCGTTGGACAAACAGCTCCGCGAGCATATGCAATACGAGATCAAGCATATCCACGAGCGGTTGGGGGTTACGGTGGTCTATGTCACCCATGACCAGTCCGAGGCGCTGACCATGTCGGACCGGATCGCCGTCTTCAACGATGGCGTGATCCAGCAGCTGGCCGATCCGGCGACGCTGTACGAGCGCCCGGACAACGCGTTCGTCGCTCAGTTCATCGGCGAGAACAACCGCCTCGGCGGCAAGGTCTCGCGCGCCGAGGGAGGCCAGGCCCGGATCGCGCTGGACGGCGGTGGCGAGGTCGAGGCCCTGGCGGTCAATTGCGGCGGCGCGGGCGAGCGCACGATGCTCTCGATCCGGCCCGAGCGGGTCCTGATCGGCGATGCTGAGGCGCCGAACGCGCTGGAAGGCCGGGTGGTGGAACTCATCTATCTCGGCGATCACATCCGCTGCCGGATGGAGGTTGCCGGCAATGACGATTTCATCGTGAAAGTGCCCAACAGCCACGCCCATGCCGCGCTGAATGTGGGCGAAGTCACCCCGATTGGCTGGGTGACCGAGGATTGCCGCGCCCTCGACGCTGCCTGAACCCTGCGCATTTCGGGCAATTTCGCCGTCCGAACCCGCCGAAATCTGCAAATTCCGTGCAGAATATCGCAGTCTTTCCATGCAACCTCTGCCTGAAAGACTTGATCGCGGCCATCTATGCCCATAGATTCCAAGGTGTTAGGCGGTGCAAGCTGGTGCCGCCCTGACGGTGGGAAACGTAGAATGACAAGACATGGCTTTGCCATCGCGTCGCTTCTGGCGGTGATGGGGGCCCCCACGGCCCTGATTGCGGAGGCGGCCTGCCCGGAGAAATCGGAGCATCTCCTGTTCCATTCCTGCTGGGGCGAGGCGCGTGCGTCGAGCTTGCTGCTGCCAGAAGACGGGCCGGTGCCGGCGACCGCTTCGGGCAACGCGCAGGAGCGGTTGATCGTGACCGGTGGCTATACCGGCAAGGATGCGCGGGCCGAGGCGCGGCCCAACCCGGTCGGCATGTTCATCCACAAGGGCAGCGTCGTGAACCCGACCCTGGCCCGCATGGATGGCGTTGCGATCCTGACGCCGAGGGGGGATCTGACGATCCAGCATCGCGGCGCGCTCGCGTTCCGCGGCGACCGGTTCGACCTCGGCGAGATCGAGCAGCGGCAGAGCTTTCAGCAAGCGGCCGCCTCGGCAGGGGTCAGTATTTTTCAGAGCCATTTGCTGATCGTCGACGGCTTGCTCGATATCCGCCCGCGCGAAGATGCGCCCCGGGCTGTGCGCCGGCTGCTCTTCACCGATGATCAGGGATTTGGGATCTATCAGACCGATCGGCCGGTCACACTCTATGATGCGGCGCGGGCGGTCGAGGCGGCGCTGTCGCCGGACATGGTCCTGAACCTCGACATGGGCAGCTTCGACTATTGCCTCGTGACCCGCGGCGGGGTCGAGCAGAATTGCGGCGTGTTGGCCCGCCAAAACACCTCGAAGCTCTCGAACCTCCTGCTTTTGCAGCTCAAACCGCGCGGCTGAGCGGCGAAACTCTGGCGATTTGCCGAGTTTGGGCCCATATACCCGGGCAGGAGGAGCCTTGCCGCCATGTACATCATCGTTTTTCGCTTAATGCTGCTGTTCGGGGTGTTGAGCCTCATCTATATCGCCCTCTCGGCCTATGACCGCTGGTCGGTCCGCGAACGGCTGAAATCCGAACATGCGATGGGAGAGGGTGGCGGGCTGACCGAGGAGGATTATGTCCATAAGGGCCTGTCCGACTATGACCGCTCCTGGCGCAAGAAAATCCTCTATGCGGTCTTCATCATGCCCTTTGCGGCCATGCTGATCCTGATTTACATTGCGAACTACCAATAGGCTCTGCCGGGGTCCCGGCGGGCCTGGATGCCTTTGAAGGGGACGAGATGGTTTACCTGCGCTGGACCATTTACAGCATCCTGTTTCTGCTGCTGGCCGCCGTGCTGCATTATTCGCTGCCTGACCGCGAGATCGTCCAGATCGTCGGCACCGAAGTGGTGCGCATCGATGAGCCTCAGCCGGATGGGACGGTGGTTTCGGTCGATCAACCCCGGATCAATGCCGAACGGCCCGATGGCAGGCCGTCGGTGTTTCGCAACGACGATACTGGCTGGGCCTGGCCGCCTTATCTGAAATTCGACAGCGCCAATCTGCAGGCTCAAGCGCAAAGCGCGGCGAAGGCCGAGGGCACGCAATGGATGGTGGTGCGCCATTACGGCTGGCGCATTCCGGTGATGTCGCTGTTCCCCAATGCGATCTCGATGCGCCCGGCGGACGGGCCGGAGGAGTCGCTGATCCCCTGGCTGAACATCATCCTGCTCTCCAGCCTCGCCATCGGTCTGCTGGTCCTGCGCCGCATCGTCCTGATGCTGTTCGGGCGCCATGTGCAGCCATGGATCGACGGGGTGGATCAGGAGATCGAGGAGACGACCGAGGCGATCAGCTATCGCTATCGCGGCATCCGAGGCTGGTTCCGGCAAATCACCGGCGGCTGAGGCGGCTCAGCCACATCGGCTGAGTTGACCGCGATAGCGCGCTGCCTGCTCGGCCACCTGCCGCGCGGCCTTTTGCAGCCACGCCTTGCCCCGCCACGACCCGCGCCGATATCCGGCATGGCCCTCGTGATAGTTCAGATACTGGCTGAACGCGTCGAACATGCCGATCCCGTTCGAGCGCTGGGTCTTCGCCATGTACCAGCCGACGAAGTCCGCGGCATCCTCGAAATCGCTGCGATCGGCGCCGGAATTGCCGGTGTCCTTGCGGTACCAGTCCCATGTGCCGTCCAGCGCCTGGGAATAGCCATAGGCCGAGGAGATCCGGCCATTCGGGATCACACCGGCGATGTATTTCTTGGGCGGCCTTGCCTCGGCGCGAAAGCTCGACTCGCGCCACATGATGGCCATCTGTACTTCGATGGGCGCGCCCCATTTCAGCGCGCTGGCCTGGGTGGCGTCGCGCCAATCGGGCCGTTCGGCGAAAATCGCGCACACATCGTTCTGCGCCCGGGGAGGGCCGTCATAGGACGGGCCGCCACACGAGCCCAGAGCCAGCGTCAGGAACGCAGCTTGGATCAGCCTAGGGCGGCGGTTTTTTTCTGCTCGACACCTGCCATCGCATGTAAGATATCATGCAAGCGACGGCGCGTCAGGCATGTTTTCAGCAGATTTGATGCATCTATGGACAAGCAGTGGTGCAGGGGTCAACTTGGCACAGCCTGTTTCCCGTTCTCATTATGGACACAAAACTCCTGTAGGTCTAAGAACGCGAAGATGTCAAAGTCACTCGAGGTGCACAAAATGGCGACGAGCCGCGACGCCAAATTCCGGATCGGACAGATCGTGAAACATCGCGTTCACCCGTTCCGTGGTGTCATCTTCGATGTCGACCCCGAGTTTGCAAATACCGAGGAGTGGTGGGAATCGATCCCCGAGGAGATCCGCCCCGCCAAGGATCAGCCCTTCTATCACCTCTTTGCCGAGAACGAGACGAGCTATTACGTGGCTTATGTCTCCGAGCAGAACTTGGTGCCGGACAATTCGGGTGAACCGGTCGATCATCCGGAGGTTCCCGACTTCTTTTCGGATCTCGCCGGGGATCATTATCGCATCAACCGCGACTACTGCCACTGAAGTCAATCGCCGCTGAACCCGGCCGGGATGCTGTCGGCGGGCCTTATGGTGTGATCTCTGTCAGGGGATCGCGCAGGTCTGGCCGTTTCGCAGGCCTTAACCAATCTTAAACCCGGTGCCGGGACTCTGGGTGGGGGCTGAACCACCGGCACCGGGCCGCCTTTCGGCACGACGGTTATCTTAACAAACCGCGGTGATCGGATGTCGTGAATGGGGAGACATTCGTACCGGGATGGCGGAAATCGGACCTGAGCTTTGCCCTTGCCATTTTCTCGCCGTCGGTGCCATGATTTGCCAATGAACGAGGTTTTGAACCTGCACCGCGCCGCATCAGGCGTGACAGCGCTTCACCGCACGGAGTTGTCGGTGATCCTGAGCGTCTATGGCCGCATGGTCTCGCTGGGACTGGCCAAGGATTATGCGATCGACCATCTGACCGACCGGGCGGTGTTCTCGATTTTCCGCCGGGCGGCCGAAACTCCGATGTATCGCATCGAGAAACGGCCCAAGGATGCGCGGCGGCAGGGGGCCTGGTCTGTCCATGGCATGGATGGGCGGGTGCTGAAACGCGGGCATGACCTGGCGCAGGTCATGAAGGTGCTGGAGCGCAAGCTGATCAAGGCGGTGGATTAGGGCCGCGCGCTCCCATGCGCCGTTGCGCGGAATGTCTGGGTCGGTCTTTGCCCACCCACCCGCGCGCGGCCCGTCACCCTTTGCGCCTGGCTTTCCGCGCGGCTTTGGCTTTGGCGATTTTCGAGCGGGCCAGTTTGCGCTTTGGCGTGGTGCCGCGTCTGGCGGTGCGGGGGCGGGCCTGGCCCTCGGCGCTGAGAAGCTCGAAGATCAGTCCGCCGGTGACCGGGGTGGCCTCGACCAGCCGCACCTCGGCGCGCATGCCCATGGCGAGCATGGTGCCGGAGCGTTCGCCGGTCAGGGTCAGCGCCTCCGGGTCGTAGTGAAAGTACTCGCGCCCCAGCGTGCCGATGGGGATCAGCCCGTCAGCCCCGGTCTCGTCCAGCTTCACGAACAGGCCGAATTTGGCGATGCCGGAGATGCGGCCGGGGAAGCTGGCGCCCTCGCGACCGCTGAGATATTGCGCCAGATAGCGGTCGGTCGTGTCGCGCTCCGCCTCCATCGAGCGGCGTTCGGTTTGCGAGATCAGCTTCGCGGTCTCGTCCAGCCCCTCGATATCGGTGGCGGAGAGCTCTCGCATCAGGGCGCGGTGCACGATCAGGTCGGCATAGCGCCGGATCGGCGAGGTGAAATGGGCGTAGCGGCGCAGGTTCAGGCCGAAATGGCCGAAATTCTCGGCACTGTAATAGGCCTGGGTCTGGGCGCGCAGGACCTGGAGGTTGACCATCTCCTCGGCATCGGTCTCACGGGCGGCGCGGAGCAGATCGTTGAGATGCCGTGTGCGCACCGCCTGGCCCTTTGAGAGGACCATGCCCAGCGTCTCGACCGTTTCGCGCAGGGCCTCGATCTTGTCTTCCTTGGGCTCCTCATGGACGCGGTAGAGGCAGGGGCGACGGGCTTCCTCCAACTCCTCGGCGGCGGCGACATTGGCGAGGATCATGAACTCCTCGATCAGCCGATGGGCGTCGAGCCGGTCGCGCAGGCGGATGGCGGCGACCTCGCCTTCGGCATTGATCTCGACCCGGCGCTCGGGCAGGTCGAGGTCCAGCGGCTGGCGGGCGTCGCGCGCCCTGGCGGCGGCGCGATAGGCGGCCCAGAGGGGGGTGATGACCTCCTCCAGCAGCGGGGCGGTTTGCGCATCCGGGCGGCCATCGGCGCCGGCCTGGGCCTGCTCATAGCTTAGCGAGGCGCGGCTTTGCATGATCCCGCGGGTGAAGCGGTGGCTGCGCTTTTGGCCGTCTGCGTCCAGCACCATGCGCACGGCGAGGCAGGGCCGCTCCTCCCCCTCGTGCAGCGAGCAGAGATCGGCCGACAGCGCCTCTGGCAGCATCGGGCTGACCCGGTCGGGGAAATAGGTGGAGTTGCCTCGGCGCCGCGCCTCGCGGTCCAGGCGGCTGCCGGGGCGGACGTAATGGGCGACATCGGCGATGGCGACCCAGACCACATGGCCGCCGGGATTGGCCGGGTCCTG
>JBCBIS010000043.1:0-4870 GCA_038524325.1 Pseudomonadota bacterium | reverse complement strand
CGTCGTCATGGTCGCGGGCGTCGGAGGGGTCGATGGTGATCAGCGGCAGGGGGCGGAGATCCTCGCGCCCCTCGGGGCTGACGGGCTGGGCGGCTTCGGCTTCGGCCAGCACGTCCTCGGGGAAATCGTAAGGGATATCATGCTGATGCAGGGCGATCAGCGAGACCTGGCGCGGCGCGCCGGGATCGCCCAGAACCTCCACCACCCGGCCGCGGGGCAGGCCGAGCCGGGGGCCGGGCATTGCCTCGGCCTCGATCAGCTCGCCGTCCTTGGCCCCTTCTGTGGCGCCGGCCGGGATCTGCCATTCCTTGTCGGATTTCTTGTCGACCGGGATCAGGCGCCCCCCCTCGGGCCCGGCGCGGAAGATGCCCAGCATACGGCGGGCGCCCTGGCCGATCTTTTTGATCAGCCGGGCCTCATAAGTCAGGCGCTCGCCCTCGATGGGGCGGAGTTTGGCCAGGAACCGGTCGCCGGGACCGAGGGCCGGGTCACCCTTTTTCGGCATCACGATGATGCCGGGGGGCGGGCCGTCAGCCTCCCAGCTCTGCGGCTCGGCCAGGAGGTCGCCATCGCTATCCGGGCCCTTGGCGATCAGCATGGTGACGGGGGGCAGATGGCCGGCGGGGGTCACGTGGCGCTTGCGCCTCTCGATCAGCCCCTCGTCCTGAAGGTCGCGGAGCAGGCGCTTGAGCTCGATCCGCGCGGCGCCCTTGATGCCGAAAGCCCGGGCGATATCGCGCTTCGCCGTGCTTTGCGGGTTCTCTTTCAGCCAGTCGAGAAGGGCGTCGCGGGAGGGGAGTTTGCTCATGCGCCAGCCCTAGCATGGGCGGCGGCTGGGTTCACGCAAAATGCCAGAGGAGAACGGCGGCCGCGATCATCTGCACCATGTTGATTGCCACCGACCCTTTGTGGAGCAGATCGAAGCGTTTGCCCGCTGCGGCGTCTCCGCCCAGTTGCAGGTCGCGGAGGCGGTTGATCTCGGGCATCAGCACCTGACGGTTGGCGATGCCCATGGCGGCCATCAGGCCGGCGACCCCGGCCCAAAGCGGCGAGACGGGCAGCAGCGCAAGCGTCGCCAGACCGAACAGCACGGCGACCGCGAGGAAGTACCAGGGGAAGACGCTGCGGATGAAGGGGCCGGCGACCTCGGCGGGCAGCTTGATGAAGACCAAGGGCGAAAAGACGAAGGAAAAGAACACCATGCCGCCGAGCAGGAGTGCGATGGTGTAGAGGCTGACGATTTCGGGCATGCAGGTCTCCTCAGCTTTTGCGATGCCACCCCAGCACGGCGCGGCCACCGCCCACCCCCACCCACCCCCCGGTGCGCGGTACCCGCGCCGTGCTGGGGTGGCTGGGGGCCAATGGGGAGGTAGCGAGGCCGGGGCCGCCGGCAACCGGGTCAGCCGGTCGCGGCCTTTTTCGCTGGTGCTTTGGCCGCGGTTTTCTTGGCGTCGGTTTTCTTTGGTGCCGCCTTTTTGGGGCTGGGTTTCTTCGCCGCCGCTCTCTTCGCGGGTTTTTTCTTGCCCTTGGCCTTCTCGGCAATCAGGGCCAGCGCGTCTTCCAGGGTAATCTCTTGCGGATCCTGCTCCTTGGGGATGGTCGCGTTGACCTTTTCCCACTTCACATAGGGGCCATAGCGCCCGTCCATGACGTTGATCGGGCCGCCCTCCGGATGCGCGCCCAGCTCTCGCAGGGGTTTCTGCGCCGGGCCGCGGCCGGTTTTCTGCGCCTTTTTGGCGATCAGATCCACCGCGCGGTTCATGCCGACGGTCAACACATCGTCGCCGTCTTCCAGGCTGGCATAGATCCGGCCGTGTTTGACATAAGGCCCGTAGCGGCCGATCCCGGCCTCGATGGGCTCATTGTCTTCCGGGTGCTTGCCGACCTCGCGCGGCAACGAGAGCAGGCCGAGCGCCATCTCGAGATCGAGATCGTCGGGGCCGGTGCCCTTGGGCAGGGAGGAGCGCTTTGGCTTTTCCTCCGCCTCCGGATCGTCGCGGCCAAGCTGCAGGTAGAGACCGAACCGGCCCTTGCGCAGCAGCACCGGGGTCTCGCCATCCATGCCGATCAGGCGGCCATCGGCGGAGAGATCGGCATCCCCCTCATCGCCGCTGAGGGGGCGGGTATAGCGGCAGTCGGGATAGCGCGAGCAGCCCACAAAGGCCCCACCCGACCGGGCGGTTTTCATCGAGAGCCGCCCCTCCTTGCAATGCGGGCAGAGCCGGGGATCGGTGCCATCGCCGGGGTCGGGGAAGAGATGGGGTGCGAGCACCTCATTGATCTTCTCCAACACCTCGCCGATCCGCAAATCAGAAGTGCCGTCAATGGCTTGTGAGAAATGTTCCCAAAACCGGTCGAGCACGTCCTTCCAGTCGATCCGCCCGCCGGAGATGTCGTCCAACTCCTCCTCCAGCGCGGCGGTGAAGTCGTATTCGACATAGCGGGAGAAATAGTTCGAAAGGAAGGCGGTCACCAGTCGCCCCTTGTCTTCCGGGAACAGGCGGTTGCCTTCCTTGCGGACATATTCGCGGGTCTCGATGGTGGTGATGATCGAGGCATAGGTCGAGGGGCGGCCGATGCCCAACTCCTCCATCCGCTTGACCAGGGTGGCCTCGGTATAGCGGGGCGGGGGCTGGGTGAAATGCTGCTCGGGCGTCACCGATTGCTGGGCCAGCGCGTCGCCCTGGGCGATTGGCGGCAGGCGGCGGTCATCCTCGTCGACCAGATCGGGTTTTTCGTCGCGGCCTTCCTCATAGACCCGGAGGAAGCCGTCGAAGGTGACCACCTGGCCGGTGGCGCGCAGGCCGACTGTGCCCGGCTTGTCGCCGATTTCGACCGTGGTGCGCTGGAACTTCGCCGCCTCCATCTGGCTGGCGATGGCGCGTTTCCAGATCAGCTCATAGAGGCGGCGTTCGGCGGCATCGACGCGGATCTTGTCGGGGCCCACATCCATGCGGGTGGGGCGGATGCATTCATGCGCCTCCTGAGCGTTCTTGGCTTTGTTCTTGTACATGCGCGGCGATTTCGGGAGATAGTTCTCGCCATAACGGTCTTTCACGGCGTCGCGGGCGGCCATCACCGCCTCGGGCGCCATGTCGATCCCGTCGGTCCGCATATAGGTGATATGCCCGGCCTCGTAGAGCCGCTGGGCCGTGCGCATCGTCTCCTGCGCGCCCATGTTGAGCTTGCGAGAGGCCTCCTGCTGCAGGGTCGAGGTCATGAAGGGGGCGGCGGGGTTGCGCGTGGTCGGCTTGGCCTCGACGCTGAGGGCCGAGAGGGTGGCTTGGGCGATCGCGGCGATGGCGGCCTGGGCCTGTTCCTCGTTGGCGAGGTCGTAGCGGTCGAGTTTCTTGCCCTCCAAGGTGGTCAGCCGGGCTTCGAATGTGTCGCCCTTGGGCGTGGTGAGGATCGCCTTGACCGACCAGTATTCGCGGGGGCGGAAGGCCTCGATCTCCATCTCGCGCTCGACGATCAGGCGGAGCGCCACGGATTGCACCCGGCCGGCGGATTTGGCGCCCGGCAGTTTGCGCCACAGCACGGGCGAGAGGGTGAACCCCACCAGATAGTCCAGCGCGCGGCGGGCCAGATAGGCCTCGACCAGCTCCATGTCGATCTCGCGCGGCTGGGTCATCGCCTCGGTCACCGCTTTCTTGGTAATGGCGTTGAAGACGACCCGTTCGACATGGGTGGATTTCTTGACCGCGCGGCGTTTGCGGAGGGCTTCGAGCAGGTGCCACGAGATCGCCTCACCCTCGCGGTCGGGGTCGGTGGCCAGGATCAGGCGGTCATCGTCGGTGAGGGCGTCAGCGATGGCGCGAACATGTTTCTGCGACTTCGAATCCACCTCCCAGACCATCTCGAACCCGTTCTTCGGGTCGACCGAGCCGTCCTTCGAGGGCAGATCGCGCACATGGCCATAGGAGGCCAGAACCGTGAAGTCATCCCCGAGATATGTGTTTATTGTCTTGGCCTTAGCCGGGGACTCGACGACAACGACGGCCATTCAGGGCTCCTCTGCTGGTCTCACTGCTGCGGCGATGCAACATGGGTCAGCCCCCGCACCCTGTCAACGGGCGCAGCGGTCGCGTGCTGTGGAAATGCCGCGGAAAGGGGGCTGAGGCGGCTTACCGCTCGGTCGTGCTTCGGGCGATTTGGCCGCCGGAGAGGATGTCGATGCGCCCGGCCAGGTCCAGTTCGAGCAGGGCCATCGAGAGCTCGGACGGGCTGGCGCCGCATTGCCGGGCCAATTCGTCGCCATCGACCGGGTGCGGGCCCAGAAGGTCCATGATCTGTTCGGCCAGGGCGGCATCGCCCTCGCTTTCCTGCTCGTCGAAATCGCTGAGCGCGTCGTAATCGTCGCGCATTGTCTCGTCGCCATATTCGTCGGCGTCGAACAGGAACGGGTTGCTCGGTTCGGCAAAGCCCCGGGCCCGCGGGGCGGCGAGGGCTTCGAGCACGTCCTGGCCGTGGCGGATCAACGCAGCCCCCTCGCGGATCAGGGCATTGCAGCCGCCGGCGCGCGGGTCCTCGGCAGCACCGGGGCAGGCCATCGCCTCACGCCCCTGCTCGAGCGCATAGCGGGCGGTGATCAGCGAGCCGGAGCGCACCGCCGCCTCGATCAGCAGCACGCCCAGCGACAGGCCGGAGATCAGCCGGTTGCGCCGCGGGAAGTGCCGCGAGGTCGGCTCCAACCCCATCGGACACTCGGTCAGCAGCGCGCCCGTCTCGGCAATTTGGTTCGCGAGATCAATATGTTCAGGCGGATAGACCCGGTCGAGCCCGCCGGCCATCACCGCCACCGTGCCGCGCGCCAGCGACGCTTCATGCGCCGCGGCGTCGATGCCCCGTGCGAGGCCGGAGACGACGATAT
>JBCBIS010000042.1:0-24183 GCA_038524325.1 Pseudomonadota bacterium | reverse complement strand
ATCCCGGCACCAGGCTGCGCGCATGTTTCCTGCCATGAAGCGCACCCCAAACCCTCCTCCGCTCCAGCCCCTCGCAGCCGCTGCACGCGGAGGGTGGGTGGGGGCGGGCGGTGGCTGCGAGGGGCTGGAGCGGATTTGCCAGCACCCAGGCTCTTTGCTAGCGTCTTTCCCAATTGGGAGAGACCGCATGAACCTTCGCTTCGATCACGATCCTCTGCAGCCCGAGGATGCCCCCTTCACCGCCGACCCACGGCAGTCGCACACCATGCCTGCCCGCTATTACCACGCGCCCGAGGTGTTCGAGGCCGAGAAGGCGGCGATCTTCTATCGCTCCTGGATCTATACCGGCCATGTCAGCCAGGTGGCGGAGGCCGGACAGTTCCTCACCGCCCGGATCCACGAGCAGAATGTCTTTGTCATCCGCGGGCGGGACGGGGAATTGCGCGGCTTCTACAATGTCTGCGCCCATCGCGGACACGAACTGCTCGAAGGGGCCGGCAAGACCAATGTCATCACCTGCCCCTATCACGCCTGGGCATATGATTTCGACGGGCGGCTGGTGCGGGCGCGCAATTCCGAGAATGTCGCCGGTTTCGACAAATGCATCTTCAGCCTGCGCCCCGTGCGGGTCGAGGTGTTCTGCGGCCTCGTCATGGTCAATCTCGACCCCGAAGCCGTGGCCTTCGCCGAGCAGACCGGCGCGCTGGAGGCCGAGATCCGCCGCTATGTCCCCGATTGCGACCGGCTGGGATTCGCCCAGCGCGATACCTATGACGTGGCGGCCAATTGGAAGGTGCTGATCGACAATTTCCTCGAATGCTATCACTGCCATTGCGCGCATAAGGATTTCGTCGATCTGGTGGATATGGACAGCTATCGCACCAAGGTGCACGGGATCTATTCCGCCCAGATCTCGGATGCCCCGCGCACGACCGAGGCGCGGGCTTTCACGTTCGAGAAAGGCGCGGTCGATTTCGGCTATGCCGGCTGGTTCGTCTGGCCGAACATGACCCTCTGGGCCTATCCCGGCGAGGCCAATCTCTCGGTCCTGCAGATGTTGCCCGGCGGGCCGGAGCGCTGCATCGAATATCAGGACTGGTTCACCCTGGGCGGCGAGGTTACCCCGCAACTGCGCGCCGCGATCGACTATCAGAAGGACACGCTGCAGCCCGAGGATATCGGTCTGTGCGAGAGCGTCCAGCGCGGGCTGAAGAGCTTTGGCTACAACCAGGGCCGGTTCATCGTCGATGCCGAGATGACCGAGCTGAGCGAGCACGCCGTCCATCATTTCCAGCGCATGGTGATGGAGGCGCTGGATGGCCGGATCGACGGCTGATCTGGTCCGCAGCCTCGATCACCTGGTCCTGACGGTCGCCTCGATCGAGGCAAGCTGCGCGTTCTATTGCGATGTGTTGGGGATGGAGCGGGTGAGCTTTGGCGCGGGCCGCACCGCCCTGGCCTTCGGCGCCCAGAAGATCAACCTGCACCAGGCCGGGGCCAAGTTCGAACCGAAGGCGGCGCAGCCGACCCCGGGCTCCGCCGATCTCTGCTTTCTATGCGCCGGTTCCGCCGAGGCGATGGCCGAGACCCTGCGCGCCAAGGGGATCGCGGTCGAGGAAGGCCCGGTCCCCCGCACCGGCGCCACCGGCCCGATCCGCTCGGTCTATTGCCGCGACCCGGACGGGAATCTGATCGAACTGTCCGAGCAAGTTTGAGGTCTGGCCTCGCACTGGCCACCACGCTGCCGGTGTTCCTTGGGCACATGTCTAGGTCCTACTTCAACCGCTGATGGCGCCCCCAGAGCTCTTCGTCTTTCGGAGTGAGGTCTCGCGCATCGCCCTCCGCCCCCTGCCCGGGCGGACAGGCGCATTGGCCACCCATGCCCATCACTGGGCCAAGGGAGATCTTCCGCCGCCCTGACTCACCGAACAGAGGTCCGGGTACCACCCCACAGGCCGCCTCTCCCCTGGCTTTCCTGATGCGCGGGGCGCGAGACTGGGCAGATCGCTCTCACCGCGTTACGCCCGGCAACAGGCAAGGGTGCCGGGCTGTCGCCTCGATCACCCAAGCAAATCGCCGGGCCGGGAGGACATCTACAACCGGAAAGGCGGGATCGGTGCGGTTCGCAACCCCCGTGGGCGGGCGCTCTTCCGGCTCACATAGCTTTGGCGGCGCGTCGGTCCCGCCCCGCCTGTCGGCGCGTGGCGTCTGCCGGTCGGTGTGATTGAACCGGTGTCCCGACCAACTCCGCCCGCCGCTGGGGCAGACATGCGTGGCTAGCCCGGGGTGCCCGCTGCTGGGGCGGACCGGGGGTTGGGCCTGTGAAGTCGGGCGCCGCCGGGTTCAGAGCGCGCCCCTTAGGGCGGCGCTCTCCCGGGTTGGGGGGTATCTGCATGGCAGGGGATGGGTGCTTGCCTGGTTGGGCGGGCGTGGCTAGACCGGGGGCGTCCGCTGCTTTGCCGGGAGCCTGCCATGCAGCCCGTCCCTCCGCGATCTGCTTTGAACGCGCGCCTGATCCTCTGGGCGCCGGGGATCTTGCTGGCTCTGTTTCTGCTCGGCCACTTCATCCGCTGGGGCGGGGTGCTGCCCGAGGCGCCGGTCTATAACCATGGGCAGTTTCTGTTCGACTATCGCGACTGGGGCTTTGTCAAACGCGGGCTGATCGCCACGTTGTTTCCGCAGACGCCCGAGACGGTGGCCGCCTTTACCGCCTGGTTCTCGGCGGTGTTCTGCCTGGCGATCATCGGGCTCTCGGCCCTGCTCCTCAGCCTGACCCGGCAGAAGGAGGCGATGCTGGCGGTGATGGCCTCGCCGTTCTTCCTCTACACCTATGGCTATGACCTCGGGAAGCTGGATGTGGTCGCCGTGGCCTGGTTTCTCGGCTGGCTCTGCCTGCGCGAGGCCGGGGCCGGGCGGGCGGCCTGGATCGCCTATTCCCTCTCGCCGCTCTTGCTGTTCGTGCATGAGGGCTTTTTGTTCATGGTGCTGCCCTTCTTTGCGCTGGTCGAGAACGCGCGGGCGTTCTCGTGGCGCAAGAACCTGTGGTTCCTGGGCAATGCGGCCCTGCTGTTCGCCGTCATCTGGCTGTTCGGCCATGCCGAGGAGCGCGCGGACGAGATCCATGCGTTTTTCGAGACCCATTTCGGCGCCGATTACCTGGCCCATCTGGTGCTGACCCTGGGGTTTTCGGAGAATCTCGGCCTGGCCTGGGACAAGCATCTGAACCCGCCCAACGGGCATTCCGCCCTGACCGTGGCGGTGTTTGCGGGGCTGGCGCTGCTCTATCCGGTCCTGTTCGAGATCCGGCAGCTTTGGATCTATGGCCTCGCGGTTCTGGCGATGGCGGCGATGTTTGTCCTGGGCAGCGACTGGGCCCGCTGGACGGCGCTGTTTGCCAGCCTGGGCGGGATCGGCCTGGCCTCGGCCGCACCGCTGAGGCCCTGGGCCGCGCGGGGGATCGGAATGCTGCTGCTGCCGCTGCTTTTGATCTCGGTCGCGGTCATGCCGGCGGGGATGGTGTTCATTTTCCAGGAGCTGGAGTCGCTGCTGCGCAATGGCCATCTCACGCAGTGGTAGAGGCGATTGAGTAGGGTTTGAAACAACTTACGCTTTAACGCGGCATTATGAAGCGCGCCCCTCCCCTTGTCACCGGCGCGCCCATCCCCGACACAAAACTGACCCGGGACTTACCGACCTTCAGCGCGCGGCCCTCCATGTTGCGAGATCACGAATTCCAGTCTGCGATGACCCGCACCATTCTGCTGGCGGCGCCTATCTATCTGTTTTGGCTGTTTTATCTCGGCAATGTGATGCGGTATCAGGAGCCTTTTCCCTATGCCGAGTTCTACAGCCATGCGCAATATCTGTTCGATTGGCGCGACTGGGGCTTCGTCAAGCGCGGGCTGATCGCGACAATTTTCCCGCAAACGCCCGAGACGGCGGGCAGCTTCGCGGCATGGTTCGGGCTGGCGCTGGGTGTGATCATCGTGGCGCTCTCCACCGCGCTGTTGTGGATTTCGCGGATGCCGGTGGTGCTGTTCGTGCTGATGGCCTCGCCGTTCTTCGTCTATCAGCTGGGCTTCATGGTCGGCCGGCTGGATGCCGTCGGGATCGTCTATTTCTTGACCTGGCTGCTGACGCGAGAGTTGGGCTGGGGCCGCGTGGCCAGCGTGCTCTATGCGCTCTCGCCCATCATGCTGTTCGTGCACGAGGTGTTCCTGCTGACCATCCTGTCGGCCATGTTCATGGTCCACAACATGGCGCAGTTCTCGATCCGCAAAAACCTGGTCTTCGGCGCTCTGTCGGTGATCGCGGTCGGGATCATCCTGGTCTTTGGCAAGGTCGAGGACAATCGCCTGCTGCTGCAGGCGTATTTCCAGCACCATTTCGGCGACGACAACCTGACGCAATATGTGCTGACCTGGAGCTTTCCCGAGAATTTCCGGATGAACTGGGAACGGCATATGGAGCCCTTTGGCCCGCACAGCGCGGTGACCGTGGGCGTGGCCTTGATCTTCATACCGATCTTCATGCTGATGTTCGAGATGCAGCGCGCCTGGGTCTTCCTGCTCTCGACGCTGGGCTTTTTCTGCGTCTATGCGCTGGGGCATGACTGGGCGCGGTGGACCGCGCTCTACATCTCGCATTTCGGCATCGCGCTGTGCACCTGTTGCAGCCTGCGGCCAATCTGGGGGCGGCTGGCCGAGCGGTTTCTGGTGCCTCTGATGATCCTGTCGGTGATCGCCACCCCGGCGAATGTGACGCGGATCTTCACCGAATTGCTGTTCTTCGTGCGCGACCGCGAGTTCTATCGCCTGTTCGGCTGAGGTGCTCAGCCCTTGGCCCGCATCTCGCGCCACAGGGCATAGAGGCCCGCGGCGACGATCATCGCCATGCCCAGCACCATCCAGCCATCGATCGGCTCGCCGAACACAGTCCAGCCGACCAGCACGCCGAACACCATCTGCAGATAGGCAAAGGGCTGCAGCCGCACCGCCTCCGTCGCGTCATAGGCGCGGATCAGCAACGAATGCCCGGTCAGCCCCGCCAGGGCCAGCAGCGCGGTCCAGCCCCAATCCGCCGGCGCCATCGGCACCCAATAGAATGGCCCCACCAGGCTGATCGCCGCCGCGCCCGCAACGCCGGTATAGAACACCGCCGGCCCGCTGCCGCCATCGGCCTGGGTCGCGATCCGGGTCATCAGGGAATATGTGGCCAGCCCAAACGCGGCCAGCAGGGCGATCAGCGCGTTGGGGTCGACCACCGCGATCCCCGGGCGCAGGATCACCAGCACCCCCGCAAAGCCGACCCCGATGGCCAGGAACCGCCGCCAGCCGACCCGCTCGCCCAGAACCGGCATGGCCAGCAGGGTGATCAAGAGCGGATAGAGCGCGAACAGCGCCATCATCGGCGCCATGCCCAAAAGGTCCAGCGCGGTGACGAAGATCAGGATCTGCACGATCAGCAGCACACCGCGCGCCACTTGCAGCACGGGCACCCGGGTCGCGGCCGCCGCGCGCAGCCCCCCCGGCCGCCGGGCCGAGACCGCCACGACAAACAGCGCAAACGCCCAATAGCGCAGCATCACGAAAAACGGCACCGGGTAATGCGCCGCCAGATGTTTCGACACCCCGTCCTGCACGGCGAAACAGACCATGGCGAGGATGACATAGCGAATACCGGCCCGGCTCTCGCCCATGGGACCCCCTTCTGTCGCCGCCCCTTGCCGGCGCGGCTGCCCCATGGAATACCGGCCCCAACCGGGGAGGTCGACATGCGATCGAAGACCCTCATGATCAAACAGGCATGGCCCAGCACGCTGTTCCTCAGCGATTGGGAGGGGTTCGAGACACATGCCCCGGGCCTGCGCGCCGCCATCCTGGCCGAGGCAGCGGGTTTCGCCCAGCCGGTGGCCAGCGGCATCGCCCCGGCCGCCAAACCGCCCGCAGGTCTGGTCGAAAGCCCGCTCGGCTTTTTCGAGACCAGTCGCGACCCGCATGTCCAGGCCCTGGCCCGCTGGTGCGCCACCAATATCCGCCTGGCCGTCAGCAAGGTGAACGGCGCGGAGGTGACGCCCGAGCGCCTGCAGGTCGTATTCTCGGACAGTTGGTTCCATGTGACCAATCAAGGCGGATTCCACGACGCCCATACCCATGGCAACTGCTCGTGGTGCGGGATTTTCTATGCCGAGATCGGCGAGACTGCGCTGGACCCGACCGGCGCGGCGGGAAACGGCGTCAACCGCTTCTATGCGCCGCTGAGTCGCGGCGGATTGGTGAGCGACTATGGCAATGCCTATCTGCGCGACGCTTTCCTGGATGTGCCGCCGCAGAACGGGCGGCTGGTGCTGTTCCCGTCCTATCTGCTCCACGCGGCTCTGCCCTATCAGGGCGAGACGGACCGGATCATCGTCTCCTTCAACTCCCGCACCTATATCACGCCTGACGCGCAGGACGGTTGATCCGGGTTCGAGCGGCCCGCCTCCGGCATGCACGGGTCGCCGGGGGCGGGGGGGGGCGAGCCAAGTCAACCATGAAAGACGCGGCGGAGAGATCGGGTTTTCGGCTGACCGATCCGGCACCGCACAGGCCACGGGCGGTGGGAGCCCGCGGGGCCCCGCCCCTTGCTCTGGAGGTCAGTCGATCCGCCAGGTGATCGAGACGCTGACGCTCAGGCTTTCCGCGCCCGGGGCCACGGGAACGGCGGCGCGGGCCATTTCGGCCATTTCCATGGGGCGAGGGCCTGACGCGCCGGCCTCTCGGATCTGCAGGATCGCGCCCAGCGAGATCC
Source organism: Pseudomonadota bacterium (assembly GCA_038524325.1). Lineage (GTDB taxonomy): Bacteria > Pseudomonadota > Alphaproteobacteria > Rhodobacterales > Rhodobacteraceae > Thermohalobaculum. The sequence continues at coordinate 17,394 of JBCBIS010000042.1, read as the reverse complement.
CCGCGGCCTCGGCCATCACCTCGGCCTTGCGCCTGGCATCGCGCACCGCGTCGGCGCGGGCGGTGTCGAGCGCCACGCTCTCGGCGCTGGAGGCGAAGCGGATCTGGTTCACCCGGTTCGCCCCCGCCCGGATCGCCCGGTCCAGCACCGCGCCCAGCGTGTCGAGCGCGCGGACCCGCACCTGCAACAGGTTCGAGACCTGATAGCCGATGATCCTCGGCACCTCGTCGCGGGTCTCCTGCCGGGCATAGCGGGGTTGGAGGTCGAGCCGCTCGGTCGCGATGTCCTCAGCCGCGACCCCGGCCTCGGTCAGGGTGGCGATCAGGCGCGAGACCGGGGTGGTGTTCGCCGCCATCGTCTCGGCCGCATTTGGCCCGAACGTGACCACGCCCAGGCCGATCACCGCCATGTCCGGGGCCACCAGCGCGGTGCCAACCCCGGTGGTCGATATCGTCCCAGCCGCGTCCTCTGCTGCTGCCCAGAACGGCAGCAGGACGGCCAGCGCGGCCAGCCAGAGCCGCATCAGAAGAACGCCTGCAACCCGGTCTGCGCCCGGCCCAGAATCAGGGCGTGGACGTCATGGGTGCCCTCATAGGTGTTCACTGTCTCCAGATTGATCATATGGCGCATCACCGGGAAATCCTGGCTGATCCCGTTGCCGCCATGCATGTCGCGGGCGTGGCGGGCGATCTCCAGCGCCTTGCCGCAATTGTTGCGCTTGACGATCGAGATCATCTCGGGCGCGAAATCGCCTTGCTCCATGATCCGCCCGACGCGCAGCGCGCCTTGCAAGCCCAGGGCAATCTCGGTCTGCATGTCCGCGAGTTTCTTCTGGAACAGCTGCGTCTGCGCCAGCGGGCGGCCGAATTGATGCCGGTCGAGCCCGTATTGCCGGGCCGCGTGCCAGCACGCCTCGGCCGCGCCCATCGTACCCCACGAGATGCCATAGCGCGCGCGGTTGAGGCAGCCGAATGGGCCCTTCAGCCCCTCGACATTGGGCAGCAGTGCATCCTCCGGCACTTCGACCCCGTCCATCACGATCTCGCCGGTCACCGAGGCGCGCAGCGAGAGCTTGCCGTCGATCTTGGGCGCCGAGAGGCCCTTCATCCCCTTCTCCAGCACGAAGCCGCGGATCTTGCCGCCATGGGCGTCGGATTTCGCCCAGATCACGAAGACATCGGCGATCGGGGCGTTCGAGATCCACATCTTCGTGCCCGAGAGCACATAGCCGCCCTGCACCTTCTCGGCCCGGGTCTTCATGCCGCCGGGGTCCGAGCCGGCATCCGCCTCGGTCAGGCCGAAACAGCCTATCAACTCGCCCGAGGCCAGGCCCGGCAGGTATTTCTGCCGCTGTTCCTCGCTGCCATAGGCGTCGATCGGGAACATCACCAGCGAGCTTTGCACCGACATCATCGAACGATAGCCGCTGTCGATCCGCTCGACCTCGCGCGCCACCAGACCATAGGCGACATAGCCCGCGCCCAGCCCGCCATGCGCTTCGGGGATGGTGATGCCAAGCAGGCCCTGGCGGCCCATCTCGCCCATCAGGTCGGTATCGACCCGCTCCTCGGCAAAGGCCGAGACCACGCGCGGCGCCAGCACATCGGCGGCAAAGCTGGCGGCGGAGTCGCGGATCATCCGCTCGTCCTCTGTCAGCTGATCCTCGAGCAGAAACGGGTCTTCCCACGCAAAAACGGCCTTGGCTGGGGTGATGGTCGCAGGGGCATTCATGGTGCGCTCTCCTCTCGATGCTGCCTCCAAAGGTAATCCGACTGCCCGGGGCTCGCAACCGCCCACACCGCCGCGCCCGGGGTCACGGATGCGTTAACGATTGCGCGGCGACAGCCCCGGCGATATGCCTTCTGCATGCTTAAGCGTTCCCTATGGCCTGACGACGAGCCGCAGCCCTATCTCCGGCTGGGCCTTGCCCTTTTGGCGGCCCCGTTCCTTTGGGGTCTGGTGGCCAGCGGTTTCGGCTTTGCCGTGGTCGCCCTGACCGACCCCAGCATGGATGCCGCCCTCGACTATACGCTGGAGGTCACGCTGACCGCGTTCGGCTTTCTGTTCGGCTTCACCCTGACCCTCGGGGTGATGGGCATCCTGCTGCTTTGGATACTGCACCAGCGCGGCGCCGTGATCTGGGCGCTGACCGGCGGCACGTTTGGCGCGATTGGCGCGCTGCTGGATGGGCTTCTGGTCCGCGACGGGTTGTTCGACCGGACGATCCTGTTCCTGTTTGTGATCGTCGGCTGGTCGCTGTTTCTGACCATCCGCTGGATCGCCGGGATCCGCGAGAGCAAGGCCGAGACCTGAGATCGGCCGGCAGATCGGCCGGGGGGCGTCAGCTCAACCGGCTGCGCTCCTTCTGCCACACCCGCCGCACCCCGGCGCGCCGGGTCAGCAAGGCGGTGGCGAGGGTCTGATAGGTCAGGCCGGGCACATGATCCAGGGCGTCGGGCAGGGCTTCTGCCCCGCGCGCGTTCTCCGGAATGGTCAATTCGTTCCCGTCCTCATCGGTGAAACGCCAATTGCGCTGGCCTGGGCCGGCGGGGTCCAGCAGATCGATGCAGGCGAGGTCGGTCAGCCGGATGAACCCGCCGCCATAGGGGCCGTAATAGCCGATGCGGCCTTCCTCGACCGTCACCACCCCGGGGCCGGGGTCGTCCTCGGCGGTGCGCCGCCAGGCGATGGCGACCCGCACGCCGCTGACCACGCACCAGGTCCCGGCGAGCGCCGCGCCGATTGCGGGGAGGACCGCAAACACCTCGCCCGCCACGCCCATGCGCAGGGTCACGGACCCCAGCCACAGCGCCGCGCAGCCGGCCAGGACCGGTTCGGCCAGCCGGCCGAGCCATGCGACCGCCTCTCCCCGCAGCAGGCTCATCCCGGTGCGCCCTGGTCCTGGGGCCCGCGCTCCCAATCGCCAAGCAGGGTCTGCCAGACCGTCAGCGCGGCCACCGCCGCCGTATCGGCCCGCAGGATGCGCGGGCCGAGCGAGACGGCATGGCTGCCGGGATGCGCCCTGAGCCGCGCGGCCTCCTCCGGGCTGAAACCGCCTTCGGGGCCGATCAGAACCGCCCAAGGGCCTGGGGGCGCCTGTTTCAGAGCCGCCGCGGCGGGCGCGCCTGCGCCGCTTTCATCGCAGAACATCACCTGACGCGGTCCCAGATCCGCCAGGAAGGCGTCGAGGCTCTGCGGCGCGGCCACCTCCGGCACATTCAGCAACCCGCATTGCTCGGCCGCTTCGATGGCATGGGCGCCGAGCCGGGCGGTGTTCACTCGCTCGGCATTGGTATAGCGGGTCAGCACCGGGATCAGCCGGCGGCAGCCCATCTCGCAGGCTTTCTCGGCCACGAAGTCAGTGCGCGCCTTTTTCAGCGGCGCGAAGGCCAGCCAGACATCCGGAGGGGCCGCCTGCGGCCGCGCGTGCGAGAGAAGGCAGAGCGTGCCGCCCCGCTTGTCTGCCGCGACAATCTCGGCCACCCATTCGCCATCGCGGCCATTGAAGACCCGCAGCCGGTCGCCCGGCTGACGGCGCATGACGGTAGAGAGATAATGCGCCTGCTCACGTGCAAGCGGTATCTCCGCATTTTCGCCCAAATCTGCGGCGACAAAGAGCCTGATCTTCTCAGCGAAACCTGCCATAGAACCCTCATGACGATGCCGACTGATAACAGCCTGCGCGCCGCCTATGGAAGAGTGCGCGACGCCACCGATCAGAACTGGGTCGATCGGTTCGCGCCCGCGCCGCTGCGTCCCTATCTGCGGCTCAGCCGGGCGGACCGGCCCATTGGAACCTGGCTGCTGCTGATCCCCTGTTTCTGGGGCATCCTGTTGGGCGTGGTCGAGACCGGCTGGGCCTGGCGCGATATCTGGCTGGTCCTGGGCTGCACCATCGGCGCGTTTCTGATGCGCGGGGCTGGGTGCACCTGGAACGATATCCTGGATGCCGATATCGATGCGGAGGTCGAGCGGACCCGCTCGCGCCCGATCCCCTCGGGCCAGGTCAGTATCCAGCGGGCGCTGGGCTGGATGGTGGCGCAGGCGCTGTTGGCGTTTCTGATTCTTCTGACCTTCAATTCCACCGCGATCTGGATGGGGGTGGCGGCGCTGTTGCCGGTCGCGGTCTATCCCTTTGCCAAACGCTTCACCTGGTGGCCGCAGGTCTTCCTGGGCATCGCGTTCAACTGGGGGGCATTGCTGCTTTACGTGGCGCATACCGGATTTCTGGGCCTGCCGGCCTTCTATCTCTATGCCGCCGGGGTCGCCTGGACGCTGCATTACGACACGATCTATGCCCATCAGGACCGCGAGGATGACGCGCTGATCGGGGTGAAATCGACCGCGCGGCTGTTCGATCAGGACACGCATCTCTTCCTCTGGGCGTTCACCGCCGCGGTGGTCGCGCTGGGCCTGATCGGGGTGCTGATCGCGGGCGGCAGCTGGCCGGGCGTTCTGGGCGTTCTGGGCATGGCGGGCTTCATGGCCTGGCAGACACGGGCCCTGGATATCGACGATCCCGAGCAATGCCTCGCCTTGTTCCGTGCCTCGCGCTGGGGCGGGTTGATCCTGTGTGCCGGGCTGTTCCTGGACGCGCTGATCTGAGCACTCAGGCGCCCGGCGCCGTGATCTCGCCCAGCTTCAGCCGTTGGATCTTGCCCGAGGGTCCCTTGGGCAGCGCCGCGAGGATATGCACCGCATCCGGGCATTTAAAATCGCCCAGCCGGTCGCGGCAGAGCGCGATCAGCTCCTCCGCCGTGGCCTCAGAGCCGCCCTCCAGCATCACCGCCGCCTCGACCCGTTCGCCATAGACCTTGCAGGGGCGGGCGAAGGCGGCGGCCTCGACCACATCCGGATGGGCATAAAGCGCCTCGTCGATCTCACGCGGGGCGATGTTCTCGCCGCCCTTGATGATCAGCTCCTTCAGCCGCCCGGTGACGAAGACATAGCCATCGCGATCCACCCGGCCCAGATCGCCGCTGCGCAGCCAGCCATCGGCGGTGAAGGTCTTCGCATTCGCCTCGGGATTGGCCAGGTATTCGCGCATGACATTGGGGCCACGGATGGCGATCTCGCCCTCCTGCCCGGGGCCGAGCGGGGTCAGATCCGGCCCCAGAATGGCAACCTCGCAGCCATAGGGCAGGCCGGGAGAGCCAGTCTTGCGCAGCCCCGGCGGAAGCGGGTTCGAGAGCAGTTGCGCCGCCGTCTCGGTCATCCCCATCGTCTCGACGATCGGCAGGCCGAAGCGGTTCTCAAAGGCGGTCTGCACCTCCGGCGCCAGGGGGGCCGAGGCGGAGCGGGCAAAGCGCATCCGCCCCATCACCACGGCATCGGGCGTGGCCTCACCATGCAGCAGATGCGAGAGCACCGTGGGCACCGCCGAGAACCACGTCGCCTCGACCCGGGCGCAGGTGCCCCAGAACCGGCTGGCCGAGAATTTCGGGCACATCGCGACAGACCCGCCGGAGACGAGCGGCGCCATCACCGTCACGCAGAGCCCGTTGATATGGTAGATCGGCAGGATGCACAGCGCCCGGTCCTGCGGCGTCAGCGCATGGGCGAGGCTGGGCGTCCAGCCGCCGGCGAGCAGGCTGGCATGGCTATGCACCACCCCCTTAGGCCGCCCCGTCGTGCCAGAGGTATACATCAAAAGCGCATCCTCGCCGGCCGAGACCGGGTGCAGCGGCGCCATCTGGTCGGATGGCCAAGCGATCCGGTCGCCGACCTCGAGGAGTTCGGGCGGGTCCACCGGGCGGCACGCCTCCCACAGGTCGCGCTGCTCGCGACCCAACAGGACGACCCGCGCGCCGGAATGCGCCAGGGCATAGCCCATCGCCTCGGCCCCCGCGACCAGGTTGATCGGCAGGACGCGGAAGCCGCCATAGAGCGTGCCGAGCAGGCAGGTCAGCCCCGCATACCCGTTGGGCAGCATCAGCGCGACGGTCTCGCCCGGTGCCAGCCCCATCCCGGTCAGCCTTGCCGCGATGTCCTGCGCCGCGTCGCGCAGGGCGGCCCAGGTGAGGCTGCGGTCTTCCTCGGGGAACAGATGGCTGATCCGGTCGGGCGTCGCCTGGGCGAAATGGTCGATCCAGTCGCGAACCGTGCCCTCGGGCGGGGCGTCTGGTGACAGCTTCACCGCCCGGCCTCGGCCCAATAGGGGGCGAAGATCTCCTCCAGGCTGGGTTCGCGCGGCGGTATCGGACGCACGACCTTGGTGGTCTGGAGAAAATGCCGCCAGTTCAGATTGTCGTCGATCGAGTTCCCGCCCCACGAGCCGCAGCCCATCGACAAGGAAAACGGCATCCCATTGTCGAACGCCCCGCCGGTGGCAAAGCAATGCGCCTGGTTCACGATGACCCGGCAGGTCGGCAGGGTCTGGCCCAGCGCCACGGCCCGGTCGTCGCGGGCCGAATGCAGGCCGATGGAATGGCCCGCCCCCTGATGGTTGAGGATCCGCCGCGCGGTCTCGACCGCCGCATCGAAATCGGTGACGCGGTAGAGCGCTGCGACGCGGCTGAGCTTCTCGCCCGACAGCGGGTGCTCCGGCCCGATACCTGCCGTTTCGACCAGCAGGAAAGAGGTGTCCGCGGGCACCTGTCCGGTCAGGCCCAGGGCGTCGATCACTTCCGCCGCATCGCGGGCGATGACCTGACGGTTCAGCTTGCCTCCGGGCCAGAGCCGGGCGGTGATGGCGGCCTCGTCCGGTGCCAGCGCGCCGCCCTGTTTCGCGAGTTCGGCGAGAAAGGCGTCATAGACCGCCTCGACCACCACCAGCGCATTCTCGGACGAACACGAGGTCGCGTTGTCGAAACACTTGGAGGCCGTGATTTTCTGCGCGGCGGCGGCCAGATCCGCCGTCTCGTCCACGATCACAGTCACATTGCCCGCGCCGACGCCAATCGCCGGGGTGCCGGAGGAATAGGCCCGGCGCACATTGTCCTGGCTGCCGGTGACGATGACCAGGTCCGTCGTCTCCAGCATCCGCTGGGTTTTCACCTTCGAGCCGGGGGCGGGCAACATCTGCACCAGGTCCGGGTCAGCGCCGATCTTGGCGAATTCGGCATGGATGTTCTGCAGCAGCAACGCGCAGGCCGCGACCCCTTTGGGCGAGGGCGACAGGACGATCGCATTGCCGCATTTCAGCGCGTTGATGATGTTGTTTGCGGGCGTCGCCGCCGGGTTGGTCGAGGGGACCACCGCGCCGATCACGCCGATGGGCCGGGCGATCTCGGTGATCCCGGTGGCCGCGTCGTCGCCGAGGATGCCGCAGGTCTGCACGCCGGCGATGTCGCGCATCAGGCCCAGTGTCTTGCGGTGGTTCTTGGTGATCTTGTCCGCCACATTGCCGAGGCCCGTTGTCTGAACCGCCAGTTCGGCCAGCGCCCGGTTGCGCGCGGGTTCCATGATGGCCCAGGCGGCGGCCTGGGCGGCGCGGTCATAGCGGTCTTGTGTGGCCCCGTCCTCGAAGGCGCGCTGAGCCGCGCGGGCCCGGGCGACCACCTGATCGACCAGCAGGGTTTCGTCGGGGGCGTTCATAGGTCACCTCACGGGGGTTGGGGCGGCGCCAAGGCCGCCCCGAGGGGGCTTACAGCCCTTCCAGCAGGACCTTCAAGGTCTCTTCACGCTTGGCCCACATCGCCTTGACCTCGTCGCGGGTCATGATGTGCATCGGCGAGCCGCCGGCCTTCATCCGCTTGGCCACCCGGGCGTTCTTGAACATCTCGGGCACCGTGGCGGCCAGCTTGTCGATCACCGGCTGCGGCGTGCCCTTGGGCACCATGACGCCGCGGAAATTGACCGAGGCATTGTCGATGTCAAAGCCTTGCTCGGCCATGGTCGGCACATCGGGCAGGAAGTCGTTCCGCTCGAGATCGAAGACGCCGAGGATCTTCACATTGCCCGCCTCACGCGCCCGGAACGCGTCCGAGAGGTTGTTGACCCCGGCCAGCACATCGCCCGCGATCACGGCCTTCATTGCCGCAGCGCCACCTCCCTTGGTGGGGATATAGGCCATCTTGACACCCGCCGCCTTTTCCAGCTGCAGGGCCGCGATATGGTGGCCCACAAACAGCCCGGCGCCCGAGAATGTCAGCTTGCCCGGGTTCGCCTTGGCAAACGCCAGCACATCGGCCATCGAGTTGAATTCGGAGTCCTTGCCGACGACGAAAACCGCCGGATCTGCGCCCCAATTGGCGATGGGCTCGAAGCTTTCGGTCGAATACTCGACCCCGCCCTTGATCGACTGCGCGACGAAATGGGGGATGTTATAGGCGGCGAGGGTATAGCCATCCGCCTCGGCCTGGGTCGCGAACCAGTTCCAGCCGACCCGGCCGCCAGCGCCCGGCTTGTTGATGATGGCAATCGGCATGCCCAGCGCATCCTCGTTGCCCGCGGTCATGGTTACGATCCGCGCCTGGAAGTCGGTCGCCCCGCCGGCGCCATAGCTGACCATCATCATAATTGGCCGCTCGGGATAAGCCTCCTCGGCCAGTGCCGGTGCCGAGAGCCCCGCCAGCAGCATCGCCAGCCCTGTCAAAAATCGTTTCATGGTCCGTTCTCCCTGGTTGTCGCTGCCGCCTGTTGACGGTCAGAAAAGCACCTCTCGCGGTGTGAACACGTTGAGAAGCTGTGCGAAAAGGCCGTACATCACGAGGGTGAAGACAGCGGTGATGGCAAGGCGCCGGGCCCAGACCCGCGGCGCGCGATGGTCGCCCGGGTCATAGAGCGAGAGCAGCAGGAAAAAGCCGATGGCCGTCGCCGTATAAAAGCCCAGCGACTTGGCCGCCCAGAAGACATAGACGAGCAGCACCAGGAACCCCGGGGCGAGATTGCTAAGCGCCTTCCAACTGATCCCCGCCTCGACCCGCGCCCGGCCCAGGATCGCCTGCCCCAGGGCCCAGAGCGCCAGGAGCACGAAGACGGTCGAGATCAGGCGGGGAAACAGGAAGGCATCCGCCGGCTGTTGCGTATAGGAGATCCAGGCGACCCAGGCGCCGACCGCCGCGATCACCGCGGGCGGCAGGATCTGGCCCAGCCGGGTCATGCCACAGCCTCGCGCGCGCGGCGCCGGCTGCGCAGCTCCATCGCGATGGAATAGGTGATCGAGGCCAGCACGATGCAGATCAGCGCGATGTTCAGCCCGCCGGTCAGGAAATAGGCGACCGGCCCGTCGGTGGCATTGGCGATCAGCGAGCCCTGGATGAAATTCGCCTCGGCGATCGGGCCCAGGATCAGGCCCAGGACCAGCGGCGCGGCCGAGTAGCCATAGCGCTCGAGCACATACATCATGATCCCCAGCACCGCCATGACATAGACATCCCCCATCGAGTTCTGCACCGAATAGGCGCCGAACACCGCCAGCCCCAGCACCACCGCCGCCATGACCGAGGGCGGCACCATCGCCACCCGGGCCGCCAGCCCGGCGATGTAAAGCCCGAAGAGCAGCATCAGCACCTGACCGATCAGCATCGAATTGATGAAGGTCCAGGCGACCTCGGGATGGTTGTCGAACAGGTCCGAGCCCGGGAAGATCCCGTGGATCAACAGCCCGCCCAACAGCACCGCCGCGGTCGGACTGCCAGGGATCGAGAGCGTCAGCAGCGGCACCAGCGAGGGGCCCACCATGGCGTTGTTCGCACTCTCGGCCGCGATCACCCCCTCGGAATGGCCGGTGCCGTATTTCTGCGGCTCGGTCGAGAATTTCTTCGATTGGTCATAGGCGACCAGCCCGGCAATCTGCCCTCCGATCCCTGGGATCAGCCCGACGATCGAGCCGGTCACCGTGCCGATGCCAAGCGCGCGGGTGCGCTGGAGCAGCTCGCGGATGGCGGCGCCGATCGGGTGGCTTTGCACGGCGATCACCTCGACATCCTGGCGCTGCCGGCCTTTCGCCAGCATCGAGATCACCTGCGGAATGGCGAACAGGCCGATCAGAGCAGCGATGATATTCACCCCGCCGCCGAGCGCGGGATGCACCACGAAGCGCTGCGCGCCCAGGATATCGTCGAACCCGATGGTCGCCAGCCAGAGGCCGATGCAGCCCGAGAGCAGCCCCTTGACGACCGAGGAGCCGTCCAGCGTGCCGATCACTGTCACCCCCAGGATCGCCAGCCAGAACAGATGCGACGGCCCGAAGGCCAGCGCCCATTGCGCCAGCACCGGGGTCAGGAAGATCAGCAGCATCACCCCGATGATCCCACCGAACGCCGAGGCGAGGAACGACAGCTGCAAGGCCCGGGCGCCCTGGCCCTGCTTGGCCATCGTATGCCCGTCCAGCGTGGTTGCGATATTGGCCGGCGCGCCGGGGATCTTCAGCAGGATCGCGCTGACCGCCCCGCCCGCCACGGTCGAGGTATAGGCCGCCCCCAACAGGATCAGCCCCTGCACCGGTTGCAGATGGAAGGTGAAGGGGATCAGCAGCGCCACTGCCATGGTCGGAGACAGGCCCGGGGTCGCCCCCAGGATCAGCCCGCCAATCGTCCCCCCCAGCAGGAGCAGGAACGAGACGGGCGAGAAAACCTCCCCGAAATGGTTCAGGAACTCCATCATCATCTCCCTCGGCCGGCCTCTCACGGGCCGGTCCGAGCGCGACGTTACGGAATGCGCCCGGCATTGCAATGGTTTTCCTGCTGGGCGCGCGGGGGCTGCCGGCCTCAGCGCCCCTGCACGATAATCGGGCGCATGGCGATGCTGCGGATCTGCCCGCGCTGTTCCAGCCGGGCCAGGGCGGCGGCCAGGTCGGGCGCCAGTTCCTCGACATTTTCGACCCGCACGCGCAGACCGTCGAACAGAGGCGCCTCGGCGACCACGGCGAAGACGAAGCTCACCCCCGGCTCACCCTCGCTCATATCCAGCTCACCATCATGGGCGATCCGGACATAGCGCCGCCCGCCAACCACATTGCCGATCTCGGCCAGACGGTTCGCCTCGTTGCCGAGATAGGGGAGCATGTGGATGATCGCCCCCTCGTTATCGGCGATGAAGGCATAGAGATAGCCGTCCTCGGCGGCCGGGACCTCGAGGTCGATCACCGGCACATCGGTCTGCTGGAACTGGTTGCCGTTCACCCGCCCCCCGCCATCGGACAAGGCATAGGTAAAGCGCATCTCCTCGGTCGCGCGGGGGCCCAGAAGGTGATGCACCCGGCAGACGAAGGGGTTGTAGATCTCGACCCGCATACGCAGGGGGCGGCCTTCGGCGAGCGCGCTCAACTCGGCCTCCAGCGCGCGGATCTCGGCCCGGCTGGTCGCGAACCCTTCGATGCGCAGCTCGCCCTCGGGCGGGATCGGATCGCTGTCGCCGGCCGGGGCCAGACGGCCGCAAAGGCGGTAGGGGGCAAGCACCTGGGCAACGGTCTCCAATGGCAGGTGTTGGATCAGAACCCGGATATTGGTCTGCAGCGTCAGCGCGGCTTGCCCGGCGGCGGCGGCCATCTCGGCCTCGACCCGGTCGCGAGAGGCCCGTGAGGCGGCGGCGCCGCGCACGGTGATCTGCTCGTCGATGACCGAGACCCGCAATTGATCGAGCGGTTCGGCCGCGCGGATGACCCCCGCTACGCCGGTGGCCCAGGCATCGCCCGGCACGCCTTCGGCCAGGCGGATGGCCGCGCTCGGCTGAGTGTCCGCCACGTCGGCGACGGCGGCCAGCAAAGCCGCGCGCGCCTCCTCGCTTGGCGCGTCGCCGGTGACGGTCGGCGGCTGGCCGAACTCGGCGCTGAAGCGGTAGGGATCGGCGACCGGCAGACGCGGGCCGAGCAGCAGGTCCAGCCCGCCCTGCCAGACCGCGACCCCCGCACCGCCGAGCAAGGCGAGCAGCAGGACCAGCCAGACCCAGCCGCGGCTGCCGGAGGTTGGGCGGCTGCCGCGCCCGCCCCCCCGCGCCGGCGGCGGAGGCGCATCGAGACCCGCATTCAGGATATCGTCATCCGCCGCGACCTGCGTGCCATCGAAGGCCCGGGCGAGCTCCGCCGCCGACTGCACCCGTTCGTCCGGGTCGGGCGCGCTCATCCGCCCGATCAGCGAGGCCAGCGGCTCCGAGATCCCGACCGTGTCGAGCGGGCGCTGCTTTGCCGCGTAAAGCTCGGTGATCGAGACCGGCATCTGTGGCGCCTGACCCCGCGCCGCCGCATGCAGCGTCGCCCCCAGCGAGTAGATATCGGACCGCGCATCGGTCCGGGCGTCGAGCTGCTCGGGCGCCGCATACTCGTACTTGCCGGCAAACCCCTCGACCACCGTGCGCGCATCGGGGCGGATATCCTTCGCGATGCCGAAATCGATCAGCGTGGCGCGGTGCGGATCGCCATTGCGCAACAGGATGTTATCGGGAGAGACATCGCGGTGATAGATCTTGGCGGCATGGGCCGCGCGCAGCCCCTGTGCCGTGCGCCGCCCGATCGCGATCAACGTGTCGGGGTCGACCGGCCCGCGCTGCATCAGGGCGGCCAGCGAGGGTCCCTCGATATACTCCATCACCAGGAAGTGCATCCCGCCCTTCGCGCTGGTGCGGAGCAGGTCGTAATAGCGCACCACCGCGTTGTGGTTCACATCCTGCAGCAATTCGCGCCGCATCAGGTTGAGGAATTTCTCGTCCCGCGAGAAGGCCGGTTTCAGAACCTTGATCGCAACCTTGCGCCGGGCCGCGATGTTGTTGGCGAGATAGACCTCACCGGTCCCGCCCTCTGCCAGAAATCGTTCGACTTCATAGGTGTCGTTGAGGATATCGCCCTTGGAAAGCATTCCCGCCCGCTGCTCCACCGCGACCTCTCGGTTGAAAACGCGGCTGACGGTAGACGCAATTGCGAAAGCCGGTCAAGCGAGACGGGGTCGGGGGCCTGCCCGGCGGGCAGGCGCGAACCGGTGCTGAAAAAGGCGTGCGGGCTCAGCCGGTCTTCGACTGATAGGCGGCCGCCACATGCCGTGTCGCCCAGTGCGGCTGTTTCGGCTGGCGCTTACGCTGCGCGCGCGCCTCGATTTCCTCGCTCAGCGCGAAGCCGCCATTGCCGTAGCAAACGCAGATGATCGCCGCCTCCAGATGCCGGCGGGCCGGCAACTCGCCAGCATAGTAATCCCGCAGATCTCGGTAGGAATAGCGCTCGCGCTTTCCACAAAGCAGGCATGTCGCTTCATAGTGGAAGTAACCAGCTTCCACGCGGGTCGGATATCGCAGCATTCAAGCTCTCCCAGGCTTGCCCCTCGCAAGAACAACCCTGGGTTTAATTAAAACTTGAAGGCTTAAAGAGACGTTAACTACGTTGGCCGGTGCGGCGACTAGATCGCACCCTCGGCCAACCACTTCTCGAAGAGATCGGCGCTCACCTCGAAATGCATGGAATCTTCGCGCCGGAAGGCGGCGCCCCAGACCCAGCCTTCGGCCTGAAAATGCTCGGCCAGCAGGATCAGACCGAATTGGGTGGTGCCGTCGCCCATTCGGTCCAGCGTGCCGCCAACCGAGACGTCGAGCGCCACGCCGAACGCATGCCGCGAGATCCGCTCGCTCGACCCGCGGATCAGCCGGGCGCAGAGCCCGCCATAGGTGCGCAAGGTCGCGTAGAGCCCGGGCTCGTCCGCCTTCAGCTTGGCGAAGATCCGCTCGAGACTGTCCACGGCGGGGCGGATCAGCCGGGCCCGGAACGGGCCGACATCGCGGGTGGTCAGCGCCGCCACCAGCCGCGGCGAGGTCGGCGGCGCGCAGTCCTGCGTGAGGCTTTCGGCGGGGCGCCCGAAGACCTCGATCAGCCGGGATTGCGAGATCGGTTTCAGCCCCGAATTGATGTGCCGCCTGGCCGAGAGCAGCATCAGCTCCGCATACCGGCCAAAGCTGTTCTCGCGATCCTCGAGCAAGGGCGGCAGATCCCCGTCGGGCAGCGCCTGATCGAGGCCCTCGAGCGGGTTGGCCAGGGCGCCAAGTTGTGCACGGGCCGATTTGAGGCCTTCGATCTCGATCTGCATCTCCTCGATCAGATCGGTTTGCTGGGCGATGCGTTGTTCGAGCACCGAAAGCTTGGCATGGTCCAGCCCCTCGCCGCCCCGCTGCCCGGCCAGCCAGGCCCCTCCGACCGCGCCCAGACAGGCCGCAAACAGGGCGATCGTGGCGGATTGAAGCGGGGCAGACATGGCGGGCGGTCCTCTGAGACGCGAAACACCGGAAGTTTAACATGGCGGCCCAAAGCGCCTAGGGCCGCCATTGCCACGTATGGCCTAGGGCAGAAACGACACCGCCATGTTGCCGACGGCGAGCAGGGCCACAACGATCAGGGGCGAGGCCTTCCAGACGGTCAGCAGCGCGAACCCGGCCAGCGCGAAGGCGAAATCGCGAGGCGTGAGCACGGCGCTGGTCCAGACCGGATCATACAAGGCCGCCCCCAACAGCCCGACCACGGCGGCATTCGCACCGGCCAGGGCCGCTCTGGCCCCCTTCTGGCTGGCCAGGTCGGACCAGAACGGCAGCACCCCGATCAGCAGCAGAAAGCCCGGAACAAAGACGGCAACCAGGGCAATCGCCGCCCCGATCACACCGTTCGGCGGGGACTCCATCACCGCACCCAGATAGGCGCCGAAGGTGAAGAGCGGCCCTGGAACCGCCTGCGCCGCGCCATAGCCGGCAAGGAAAGCATCGGCCGAGACCCCGCCCTCGCCCACGACCTCGGCCTCGAGCAGGGGCAGCACGACATGGCCGCCGCCGAAGACCAGCGCGCCGGCGCGGTAGAAGGCGTCGAACAGGCCGATCGCGGGGGCAAGCTCCGCGATCAGCGGCAGGCCAACCAGCAGGACGAAGAACAGGCCCAGGCAGGACAGCGCCAATGGGCGGGAGACGGGAATGTCGAGCCGTGCCTCCTCGGCCGCGGCAATGTTCCGGCAGAGCCACAGCCCGGCAAGCCCGCCGACCAAGATCACCGCGACCTGCATCAGCGCTGTGCTAAACAACAGCATGGCGATGGCCGCGAGCACCGCCAGGCTCGCCCGTTCCGCATCCGGACAGAGCGCCCGGGCCATGCCCCAGAGCGCATGGGCGACCACGGCGACGGCGACAAGTTTCAGCCCTTGCAGCAAGGCCGCTCCCGTCGCGCCCTCGAACAAGGCCGCACCGAAGGCGACGAGCACAAGCGCTAGAGCCGAGGGCAAGGTAAACGCCGCCCAGGCGGCCAGCGCGCCCAGCGGTCCGGCCCGCATCCACCCCAGGGCAAACCCGACCTGGCTGCTGGCCGGGCCGGGCAGGAACTGGCAGAGCGCGACCAGCTCGCCATAAGCCGTGTCGCTGAGCCAGGCCCGGCGCTCGACAAACGCCGTCCGGAAATAGCCGAGATGCGCGACCGGACCTCCGAACGAGGTGAACCCCAGCCCGATGAACGCGCGCAAGACTTCGCCGGCACTGCCGACCGGTTTGTTCAGATCCGCCATCGTGGTCCTCTCACTTGCGGTCTTGTCAAAATGCATGCCCGTGCCGGGCATATTCCTGTGTTTGCAAATCCCTCCGGAATTTGCGCGGGCGCTGGGGCCAGGCGTGGCGCGCAGATCCGCGTGCCCGCGCCTCGCCCCGATCCGCAAGGATCGGGGCGAGGGTATGTCGTGGCCGGCCCGTTGGGCCGGACGCCGTTTCGCACGCCGCCGGTCCGCTTGAGACGCTCACCCCTTTCTGACGAACCGCGCCACCAGCTCGACATGGGCGGCCCAGCGGAACTGATCCACTGGCTGGACCCATTCGAGCGTGAAGCCGCCATCGAGCAGGCTTCGGGCATCGCGGGCAAAGGTTGCGGGGTTGCAGCTGACGGCGGCCACGATCGGCACCTCCGATGCCGCGATGGCCTCGGTCTGCTTGCGCGCCCCGGCGCGCGGCGGATCGATGACCACCGCTTCGACCTCGCGCAATTCCTGCGCCAGCATCGGCCGGTGATTGAGGTCGCGACGCGCGGCCGTGACCCGATGCAACCCGCCGACCGCGCGCCAAGCCCGATCGAGCGCGTCCACCGCCTCCTGATCCGACTCGGCGGCGATCACATCCGCATGGGCGGCCAGCGGCAGGGTGAACGTGCCCACCCCGGCGAAGAGGTCGGCGATCCTGAGCGCCGGTCCGACCGCCTGGCGCACGGCGGAGACCAGCGCCGCCTCGCCTTCCTCGGTCGCCTGCAGGAAGGCCCCGGGGGGGAGGTCCACCTTGGCCCGGCCCATTTGCACCACTGGCGGCACCCGCGTGACGACGACCTCGCCATTCCAGCACAGCCGCGCCACGCCCGAGCGATTGGCCGCGCCGGCCAGCAGGGCCCGTTCCGGCCCGTCGATCGGCTTGGCGTTTTCGATGGCGGCATCGACACCGCCTTCAGTCCAGGTCAGGGTCATCCGGATCTCGCCGCGCCGGCTGGCGGCCATGGGCACGAGTTCGGCGAGATGGGGGAGCACGTCGATCAGTTCCGGCCGGGCCACCACGCAGGCCGAAACCGGGACGATCCGGTCCGAGCCGGGCGCGTGAAACCCGATCTGCACGCCCTTCTTCCCGCGCCGCGCCGTTACGGTGATCCTGCGGCGCGAGGCAGGGGGCGAGACCCGTACGGGCAGCATTTCAACATCCTCGATGCCCCGCGCGGCCAGGGCATCCCGGATCAACTGGCTCTTCCAGCGCGCCACCAGACCGTCCGAGGCGTGCTGCATCGCGCAGCCCCCGCAGGCGGTGAAATGCGGGCAGAGCGGGTCAACGCGCTCCGGCGAGGGGTGGATCACCTCCAACAGGCGCGCGCGATCTCCGAGCCGGTCGACGCGGACCTGCTCGCCCGGCAGGGCATGCGGGACATAAAGGCCGTCCGCACTCACCCCATCGCCTTGCGCGCCGACGGTCGCGATGGTGACCTCTTCGGTCATTGGATCCGCCCGTTCTCCCGGTTCAACCGCCGGCTTCTGCCGCGATCAGGAACTCGCGGTTCCCTTCGGATCCGGTTATAGGGCTCTCGGTCAGCCCCGTCACCCGCCAAGACGCCGAAGTCAGGAAAGCGGCGATCTGTTTTTGCGCCGCCGCATGGCCGTCGGCGCTGCGGACGATCCCCTTCGGCGCCGCACCGGGCCCGAGCTCGAATTGCGGTTTGATAAGGGCGACGAGCCGCGCGCCGGGGCGGGCGAGCGCCAGCGCATCCGGCAGCACCTTGGTCAGCGAGATGAACGAGACATCCGCCGTGATCCAGTCGAGCGGCGGCAGCAGGCCGGGTGGCAGGGTGCGGGCATTGATGCCCTCATGCAGAAAGACCCTGGAATCCGCGGCGAGCTTTGGGTGCAACTGCCCATGCCCGACATCCAGCGCATGCACCCGGTCGATGCCGCGCGCCAGCAGAACTTCGGTAAACCCCCCGGTCGAGGCTCCGATATCGAGCGCGGTCCCCGCGGGCCTGAGGTCGAACACCTCCAGCGCATGCGC
>JBCBIS010000041.1:5562-24469 GCA_038524325.1 Pseudomonadota bacterium | reverse complement strand
TCAGGCTCAGAGCGGTCAGCGTCTGTTCACCGCCCGACAGCAGTGACAGGGTCGACAGCTTCTTGCCGGGGGGCTGGCAGAGGATCTCCAACCCAGCATCCAGCGGATCATCCGATTCGACCATGACCAGACGCGCCTCGCCGCCGCCGAAAAGATGCCGGAACAGGCCCGAGAACTTTCCGTTAACCTGTTCGAAAGCGGCGAGGATGCGCTGCCGCCCCTCGCGATTCAACTTGCCGATCCCGCCGCGGAGCTTGGCGATCGCGGCGTCGAGATCGGCCTTCTCGCCGGCCAGCGCGTCACGTTCGGCCTGTACCTCGGCGGCGTCTTCCTCGGCGCGCAGATTGACCGCGCCCAGGCTGTCGCGCTGCCGGCGCAGGCGGGTCACATCGGCTTCGGCCTGAGGGAGTTTGGGGAGGTCCTCCGGCGCCAGCCCGATCCGCTCGGTCAACTCGCCCGGCTCGATATCCAGATCGGCCCGGATCGTCTGCGCGGCCTCCTCGGTCCGGGCCGCCGCCCCATCCAGGACGGCTTCGGCGCGGGCGGTCGCTTCGCGCCGGCTGGCGGCCTCGCGCTCGGCATTGCGTTCCGCCTGTTCCGCGCTGCGCAGGGTGGCCTCGGCCTCGGCCAGCCGGTCGGCGCCTGCGCGGCGGCGGCTCTCGGCTTGCGCGATCTCGCCGGAAAGCGCCTCGCGCCGGGTGCGGAGGTCCTCGGGCACGCCCTTCGCTTCAGCCAGCTGCGCCTCGGCCTCTTCACCGCGCCGCTCCAGATCGGCGAGCCGGTCGGCTGCCGTCTCGCGTCGGGCGCGCCAATTGGCCATTTCGCGGGTGATTTCGGCCTGCCGCTTCTCTCGCGCCAACGCTTCGCGGCGAAGCTCGTCCGAGCGGGCCCGGGCCGCCAGCATCGCCGTGCGCGCCAGATCGACCTCGCCGCGCTGCGCTTCCACCGCCGCCCGCGCGGCGGCGACATCGTCCAGATCCTCGACCGCTTCGGAGGCCTGCGTCAGAGCGGTTGCAGCGGCGGCCTGATCCTCGCGCCGGCTCTCCAGGGCTGCGCGTTGGGTCTCCAACCGGCCCGAGGCGATGGTCAGGTCCGACTCGGCGCGGGAGAAACGGCGTGCCGCCTCGGCCAGGGATTGATCGGCGCTGCGTCGGGCCGCCCGGCACTGCGCCTCCCCCTCGCCCGCCTTGGCAAGACGGTCGCGCGTCCCGGCATGGTGAGCGGCTGCGCTGTCGCGGCGCGCCACCGCTTCCTGCTCGGCCAGCTTCAGCGTCTCCAGCCGATTGCGCTGTTCGAGCCGGAGCGTTGCAGAGGAGCCGCCATCCTCGGCCCGGAGCCGCAGCCCGTCCCAGCGCCACAGGCTGCCCTCGCGGCTGACAAGGCGCTGGCCGGGCATGAGGCCGGCCTGCAGCGCGTCGCCATCCGCCTCCTCGACCAGCCCGGTCTGCGACAGCCGGCGCGCGAGCAAGTCGGGCGCTTCGACATGGGCTGAAAGTGGCGTGCCGGGCGCGGCCGGCGCCTCGGGATAGGCCGGCAAAGTCACCCAGCCCGAACCGTCCTCGGCCGTACCGACCCGGAGATCATCGCCCAGAACGGCCCCCAGTGCGGCCTCGAAGCCCGGTGCAACGCGGATCTGGTCGATGAGTTGTGCTGCTTCGTCCGCATCGCGGGCCAGCAGCCGCGAAAGTGCCTGCGCCTCGCCCGAGACGGCGGTCGCCTCCCCCTCGGCTGCGGCAAGCTGCGAGCGCGCCTCCGCCTCTCCCGTCTGGGCGGTGGCCCGGGCGCTTTCGGCGGCGGTGAGGGCGGCTTCCGCGGTTTCGGCTTCGGTCAGGCTGGTGGTGTGCGCCGCCTCCGCCTCGGCTTTCGCCATCTCCGCCGCCTCGATCTTCGCCGCGAGGTCCCGTTCGGCGGCTTCGGCGGTCTGGATCTCGCCTGCTGTGCGCGAAGCGGCACTGCGGGCTTCCTCCAGCCTCCGCTCGGCCGCCGCCGCCCGGGCGGCCAGCCGTGCCGCCTCCTCGGAGAGCCGGTCGAGGACGGTCTCCTGATCGGTCAGCTTCGCCCCCGCCTCCTTCGCGGCGGCTTGAGCACGGGCCAATTCTTCGGGTTGCCCCCGCTCCGCTTCGGCCAACCGCTCGGCTTCGGCGCCTAACCGCCCCAGCGCGGCTTCGGCATCGGTGTCCAGCGTGGCTTCCCGCTCGCGATCCAGGGCGATCTGGCGGATCCGGCCTTGCAGCGCGTCGATCTCCTTGACCGCACGCGCCTCGCGTTCCGTCAGCTGGTCGCGTTCGATGCTGAGCCTTTGCAGGATCGCGGCGGCGACCATTTCTTCCTCGCGCAGCGGCGGCAAAGCTTCCTCGGCTGTCTCCCGCGCGCGGCTGGCCTGGAGCGCCGCTCCCTCGGCCTTCGCCGCGGCACCCGAGGCCTGCGCCAGCGCGCGTTCGGCCTCGATCCGCTCGGCATCGGCGGTTTGCCAGCGGAGGTAGAGCAGCGCGGCTTCGGCCCGGCGGAGTTCCTCGGCTATCGCGCGATACCGCCGCGCCTGCCCGGCCTGCCGCTCCAGCGTCTTGAGCTGAGCGTCGAGGTTCTCCAGCACATCCTCGACGCGGGTCAGATTGCTCTCGGCCCCGTTGAGCTTCAGTTCCGCCTCGTGCCGGCGCTGATAGAGGCCCGAGATACCGGCTGCCTCCTCGAGGATACGGCGCCGCGCCTTCGGTTTTGCGTTGATCAGCTCCGAGATCTGCCCCTGCCGCACCAGGGCCGGGGAATGCGCCCCGGTCGAGGCATCGGCAAACAGCATCTGCACATCGCGCGCCCGCACATTTTTGCCGTTCATCGTATAGGCCGAGCCGATATCGCGGGTGATGCGGCGGCTGATCTCCAGCGTATCGCTGTCGTTAAAGGCGGCGGGCGCGAGGCGGTCGGAATTGTCCACCACCAGATCGACGCTGGCCGAGTTGCGGGCCGGCCGGCTCTCGGCCCCGGCGAAGATCACGTCCTCCATGCCTTCGCCGCGCATCTGTTTGGCGCGGGTCTCTCCCATCACCCAACGCAGCGCCTCGAGCAGGTTCGATTTGCCGCAGCCATTCGGGCCGACCACGCCGGTCAGCCCATCTGCGATCACCAGATCGGTCGGATCCACGAAGGACTTGAAGCCCTGGAGCCTGAGCTTGGTGAATTGCACGCCGGGTCCTCTGCCATTGACCGATCCCGGTAAGATCGTCCAGCGAGAGCGAAGCTGTCAACGGCGATAGCGCCCCATATTGGGGTTATCCACAAGAAAACCCCGATATGTAGTGTGCATCTGGGGGCAAGCGCGGGACGTTTTCACCAATGGCGCCGCCGGATCAGGCGGCGCCCCGGGTCATCTGGCGGGCTCAGAGATGCTTGTCGACCAGCGCGCTAAATTCTGCATAGGTCATGTTGCCGGTGGCCTTGTCGCCATTGATCACGAAGGTCGGGGTCGATTGCACGCCATCCGCCGAGGCATTGCGCTGGTAATCCTCCACCAGCGTCTTCGCGAACTCCTGATCCGAGAGGCAGGAATCCATCGCTTCGTTGCTGAGCCCGTTGATCCGCCCGATCTTGCGGATTTCGCCAACGACTTGGTCGCTGGGCACGCGGGTCCATTTGTCCTGCAGCTTCAGATACTGATCGACCAGCGGGTAATACGCCTCCTGCCCGCCGCAGCGCGCAACCATGGCGGCCCAGAGACCGAACCGGTCGAAATAGACTTCGCGCATGATGAAGCGCACTTTGCCGGTATCGACATAATTGGCCTTGAACTCGGGCCAGGTCTGGATGTGGAAGCCGGCACAGTGTGGGCAGGTCAGCGAGGCATATTCAATCACAGTGACCGGCGCATTCTCGTCCCCCAGCACCACATCGCCGGTATGCGGCGCGGTCGTCTCTGCGAGAGCGGCAAAGGGGGTCGCGAGCAGCGGCGCAGACATCAGTGCCAGAGCCGCACGGCGGGTGATCTGATCGGTCATTTCAGGGTCTCCTGAGATCTGGTGTTCGGACTGTTCGAAAGGACCCAGCCGCCAAGCCGGGTCAGGGCCTCGCGCAGGGCGGGATTTTGCACATCTCCGGTCATCGCCGCGGCCCGCGCCAGCGCCTCCGACCGGGGTTGGCTGGGTTTTTGCGGTGCACCGCCGTGGTCAAAGGCCGCGCCGCCCTCGGCAAAGCCGGGCTGGCCAGGCAGGCCGGTCGCTTGGGTCAGCCGCAGCCGCGAGATCGCCTTGTAGCCATAGAACTGGTTGATCCGCTCGACGATCTGCGGTTCGCGATGCATCACCTCCGGCGCGCGGCCGCTGTCGACCCGGACCAACAAGGTCGCACCAAGCGAGCCGCCATAGCTCACCTTAACCGGCTGGCAGAGATCGGCCAGATGCGCCCCCACCGCCTCGGACCAGCGCAGCAACACATCGGGCTCAGCAAAGCCTTTGTCCGCCGCAGCCTTCGTGAGGCGCTTGCGAACGGCTGCGGTCGGCCGGTGGAAAGCCCGTCCCGTCCGCGCGCGCTCAAGGCCCGCCGGCGCATCGCCCCCGCGGGCGGCGGTCTGGCCTTGGTGTTCGCCCTCGGTCGACTTCGACGCCGTGCGGCGCGAGGTTTTGCCTTTCGAAACGCGGTGCGCCATGTGTTGTCCCTCTACGAACCACTCAATGAAATAGGCCCCTCCGCCGGATTGAGAAAGAGGAGATCGCCATCGACCCTGTCACTTTATCGCCAGCCGATCTTCTGCTCGACTGGTATGATCGCCACCATCGGGAGTTGCCTTGGCGGATTTCGCCCGCCGACCGGGCTGCGGGGGCCCGGCCCGACCCATATCGCGTCTGGCTGTCCGAGGTCATGCTCCAGCAGACGACAGTGGCAGCGGTCACGGGCTATTTCGACCGCTTTTCCGGGATCTGGCCGGATGTCCACGCCCTCGCAGCGGCGCCGACCGAGGAGGTCATGGCCGCATGGGCGGGGCTCGGCTATTACTCGCGCGCGCGCAACCTGCATGCCTGCGCCAAGGCGGTCGCCGCGAACGGATCCTTCCCCGAGACGGAGGCAGAGCTGATCAAACTGCCCGGCATCGGCCCCTACACCGCCGCCGCCATCGCCGCGATCGCGTTTGACCGCCCGGCTGTCGTGATGGACGGAAATGTCGAACGGGTGATGGCCCGGCGCTTTGCCGAGACGGCCACGCTGCCCGGTGTGAAGCCAGTGCTTCACGCGCATGCCGCCGCGCTGACACCAAAACAGAGACCGGGCGATTACGCCCAGGCCGTGATGGATCTCGGCGCGACCATATGTACGCCGCGGCGTCCTGCCTGCGGCATCTGTCCATGGATCGATGGCTGCGCTGGCCGGATTGCAGGAATTGCCGAGACCCTGCCGCGCAAAGCGCCCAAGAAAGCAAAACCGATCCGCCTCGGCTGGGCCTATGCCGCGTTTGCGGGCGGCAGCGTTGCGACCGTGCAGCGGCCTCCGAGTGGTCTGCTAGGAGGGATGCTAGCACTGCCGAGCTCGGACTGGGGCGCGCAGCTGTACGACCCAGAGCCGCCCTTCGAGGCCAAGTGGCGCCCGATCGGCGAAGTGCGGCATACCTTCACCCATTTTCACCTCAGGCTCTCTGTTCTGCGCGCCGACCTGCCGCGCCTCGCGGCTGATTGCCACCCGGTGGAGGGCGCCCTGGCCGCGATGCCGACGGTCTTTGCCAAAGCCCTCAAGCTCGCGGACGCCCAGGGGTGAGCGAAAATGACAAACTAGAAGCCCAGGGGTGAGCGAAGATGACCAACTAACAGTTTCGATCTGAGACAGTTTGCCCGGAGGCCACCTTCCGGCTACATCCGTTTCTCAGATCGGTCGCGAGGCCGAGGGGTTCTGCGAGGACGACACGAATGCCGCTGCATGCTCTGCCCTTTCTGATTTCATACGCGCTGGCGCCAGCGGTGGTGCTGGCCGCGCTCCATGGCGGCTGGTGGCTGGGGCTGCCCTTCCTGATCGGCTGGGTGCTGGTGCCGCTGCTCGACCGGTTCACCGGGCTCAACATCCGGAATGTCGATCCGGCAACCCCGGAGGATAAGCTCTTTTGGCACCGTGCGGTGCTGATCCTGTGGGTTCCGGTCCAGATGGCGGTGCTCTTCTGGTGTCTCTGGACGGTTCCAGAAGCCAGCCACCTGGTGCTCTGGGAGAAATTCGCGGTCTTCGCCGGGCTCGGCGTGGTGACAGGCGGGATCGGGATCACCTTTGCCCACGAAATGGTGCATCAGCGCGCCACCTGGGAGCGGCGCATGGGTGATCTCCTGCTCGTCTCGACAGCCTATGGTCACTTTGCGACGGAGCATGTCTTTGGCCACCATATCACCGTCGGCACGCCCAAAGACCCGGTGAGCGCGCGCAAAGGCGAATGGTTTTGGGCCTTTTTCCTGCGCGCCGTCTTCGGCTCGCTGGTCTCGGCCTGGCGGATCGACCGCGAGCGTCTGGCCCGGCGTGGCCGCAAGCTCTGGCATCGGAGCAACCCGTTCTGGCGCTATGGACTTGGACTCGTCGCATGGCTGGCCGCTGCCTGGCTGCTTGGAGGCTGGCTTGGTGTCGCGCTGTTCTTCACACAAGCGCTGGTGGCCATCTATCAGCTCGAAGCGGTGAACTATGTCGAACATTATGGGCTGACCCGGGAATATCTTGGCGATGGAAAATTCGAGCGGGTGAGACCGCACCACTCCTGGAACGCCAGCCAAGCGGTGTCGAATTGGTTCCTGATCAATCTCCAGCGCCATTCGGACCATCATTTCCGGCCCGACCGGCGCTATCCTCTGCTCCAGCACTACAAATGGGACCAGGCGCCGCAACTACCCTTCGGGTATTCGGCCATGATCGCAATCGCGATCTTCCCACCGATCTGGTTCTGGATGATGGATAAGCGGCTCGAACGGTGGCGAAGTCAATTCTATCCCCATATCGAGGATTGGAGCCGTTACGACGACGGCACGATCGGCGCCACCTGAGCCGGCGAAGGCTCTCAATCCACGCCAAGCCAAACGGTGTCCGCTGACGCGGACGCATCCCTGCCCCTGCTCTTTTTTCTGGGTTACCAGAAAAAAGAGCAGGGTGATGGCGCGCGGGCGTCAGCCCGCTCCGCTTGACAACGAAGGCTCCGAGGGCCCGACGCCTCAGTCGGAGAGGTCCGCACGCAGCTTCTGGCGGAAGACGTCAATCGGCACATCGGCCCCCTCCCGTCGCGCATGCCAATAGGTCCAGCCATTGCAACTCGGGGCCCCTTCCAAAGCGGCGCCCACCTGATGGATCGACCCGGTGATCCCATCAGCCACCAAGGTCCCATCGGCGCGGATCCTGGCGGAATGGCGCGCGCCAATCGATGTCAGGGTCTCGCCCGGTTGCAGCAAACCCTGCTCGACCACCTGACCAAAGGGGATCCGCGGCGCGGTGCGGCGCGACGCCGTCACCCGGACCGTCTCGCTGCTGAGCGGGTCGATGGCGGCGATCCGGGCGCGGGCGATCCGGGCATATCGGGACTCCTGCTCGATCCCCAACCACCGGCGCCCGAGGCGCTGTGCCACTGCGCCGGTCGTCCCCGTTCCGAAAAACGGATCGAGCACCACATCGCCAGGGTCGGAGGTGCCGACGATGATGCGATGCAGCAGGGCCTCGGGCTTCTGCGTGGGATGCGCTTTCTGCCCTTCCTCGGACTTCAAGCGCTCTGGCCCGCCACAGATCGGCATCACCCAATCCGAGCGCATTTGCAGCCCTTCGTTCAGCGCCTTCAAGGCGTCGTAGTTGAACTTTGGCCGAGAAGCTTCTGATTTCGAGGCCCAAATCAGCGTCTCATGCGCATTGCAGAACCGTTTGCCGCGAAAGTTGGGCATCGGATTGGTCTTGCGCCAAATCACATCGTTCTGGATCCAGAAGCCGAGATCCTGCAGCGCGACACCCAGCCGGAAGACGTTGTGATAGGATCCGATCACCCATATCGCACCATCCGGCTTCAGGAGCCGGCGCGCCTCCGCCATCCAGGTCCTGGTAAAGCGATCATAGGCCGCGAGGCTTTCGAAACGATCCCAATCGTCATCAACCGCATCGACCAAGCTGTTGTTTGGCCGGTGCAAATCGCCCTTGAGCTGAAGGTTGTAGGGAGGGTCGGCAAAGATCAGGTCGACGCTGTCTGCCGGCAGTGCGGCCATCGCCTCGATACAATCCCCCTCGATCACCCGGTTCCATGCCATGCGCAATCCCTTCCCTCCAAGCTGGAGAAAGCATCGAACGACGCAAGATAAATGTCAATTAAATATATGAATCAGATAATTGGAGAGTTTTCTTCATACAATATATTGTGGATCGGACGGAACGATCGGCGATGCTCGCGGGTCACCCCCAGCGCCAGCAGCGCCGCGCGATGCGCCGCTGTGCCGTATCCGCGGTTGGTCTCCCACCCATAGCCGGGATGCGCCGCCGCCAATTGGTCCATGATCCGGTCGCGCGTTACCTTGGCGACAATCGAGGCCGCAGCGATGGAGAGCGACCGCTGATCGCCCTTCACCACCGCATGCGCCTCTGCGCCGAGACCGCTCGGCACCCTATTGCCGTCGATCATGACCGTCAGCCCCAGCGCCGCGCCGCCAAGGCTCTGATGACCGAGGGACACGCCACGATGATCCGGAGAGACCAATTCCGCGACCGCCCGGCGCATCGCCAGATCATTGGCGCCAAGAATGTTCAACCGGTCAATTTCGGCGACGGAGGCAATGCCAACCCCGATCCGCGCTGCCGTCTCCAACGCACCGAACAGCGCGTCCCTCCGGCCAGCCGAGAGACGTTTCGAGTCGTCCAGCCCTTCGGGCACCTGATCGCGGTCGAGGATGACAGCGCCTGCTACGACCGGTCCTGCCCAGGGGCCGCGCCCCGCCTCGTCCAACCCCGCGACCAGCCCGGGAAGCCGATCCTCCAGGCTGAAATCCGGCATCAGTCGAGGCGCCCCCAAAGGTCGTATGCGCCCGCTTCCTCGACGGTCACGGTCACGATGTCGCCGGGCGCCAGCGCCTCGTGGCCCTGATCGATATAGAGATGCCCGTCGATCTCGGGCGCATCGCCCTTGGTGCGGCAGGTGGCGGCATCGGGCTCGACCTTGTCGACGAGGACCTCGATCCGCTGGCCGACCTTCGCCTCCAACCTGGCCTCCGAGATCCGCTGGGCGGCGGCCATGAACCGCTCGAACCGCTCCTGCTTCACCTCGGAGGGGACATGGCCGGGTAGGTCGTTTGCGGCAGCCCCCGCGACATCCTCATATTGAAAACACCCGACCCGGTCGAGCTGCGCCTCCTCCAGCCAGTCGAGAAGATAGGAGAAATCCGCCTCGGTCTCGCCCGGGAAGCCGACGATGAAGGTCGAGCGCAGGGTGAGATCGGGGCAGATCCCGCGCCAATGGGCAATTCGGTCGAGCACCTTCTGCTCGTTGGCCGGCCGGCGCATGGCGCGCAAGACCGACGGGCTCGCATGCTGAAACGGGATGTCGAGATAGGGCAGAATCGCCCCTTGCGCCATCAGCGGGATCAGCCGGTCGACATGAGGATAGGGGTAGACGTAATGGAGCCGGATCCAGGCGCCGAGACGCCCCAACCCCTCGGCCAGATCGCGGAGGTTGGCGCTGTCATCGCGATCGACCCCATAGGCCGACGTGTCCTGGCTGATCACCAGGATCTCGCGCACGCCAGCGGCCACCAACCGCTCCGCCTCGCGCAGGATGGCCGCCTGCGGGCGGGACACGAGGCGGCCACGCATCGACGGGATGATGCAGAAGCGGCAGGCGTGGTTGCAGCCCTCGGAGATCTTCAGATACGCGTAGTGGCGCGGCGTCAGGCGCACGGCGCCCTCGGGGATCAGATCGATCTTTGGATCGGGCGCGGGCGGGACGGCGTCGTGAACCGCCTCCAGCACTTGCTCGTATTGGTGCGGCCCGGTGACGGCCAGCACGTTTGGGTGTTGGGCACGGATGGCCGCCTCATCCGCCCCCATACAGCCGGTGACGATGACGCGCCCGTTCTCGGCCAGCGCCTCACCGATCGCCTCCAGGCTCTCCGCCTTGGCGCTGTCGAGGAACCCGCAGGTGTTCACGATGACCGCCTCGGCCCCCGCATAGTCGGGGGCGACCGCATACCCCTCGGCCCGCAGGCGCGTGAGGATCCGCTCACTGTCGACCAATGCCTTCGGGCAGCCCAGCGAGACCATGCCGATGCGGGGCTGGCCAGGGCGGGCCGCCTCGCTAAGCTGTGGCCGGGGGGCGATGTCAGGGCGGAGATCGGGGGGATTCTGGCTCATGCCCCTGGCCTTATCCGCAACGGGGCCTCAGGAAAAGCCGTTCGAGATGTGAGAAGGGGGCGCCCGACAGCAGGCGCCCGCGCCAAATTCAGTAGTTCAGCTGGTAGCTGGCCGGGATAAAGCCAAATCCCTCGCCCTTGGTCTCGAGGAAACCAACCGCCGAACCCGGCATGTGATACCCGACGAACGGGATCTTATCCGCTGCAATCTGGCCCAGAATGGCCTTGCGCTGCGCGACCGCTTTTTCCTTGTCCATGTCAAAACGGACATGCCAATCGGGGCGCTGCAGCGACACGACGTAGTGGTTGCAGAGATCGGCGATCAACATCAGGCGGGCGCCATTGCTCTCGATGTGAAAGTTGGTATGGCCCGGGGTGTGGCCGCCTGCATCCACCGCCTCGATGCCCGAGACGACGCTGTCGCCTGGCTTGATCATGGTGGTCTTCTCGGCCAGCGGAACGACATTCGACTGCACCAGTTTGCCGATGCGGGCCGTCGCCTCGGCCTCGGCCTTCTCCACCGGCGACCAGAAGTCAAACTCGGCGGCAGGCATCACATAGGCCGCGTTCGGGAAGGCGGGTTTGCCGTCTTCCATCAGGCCGCCGATATGGTCGGGGTGGAAATGGGTCATCACGACATGGTCGATCTGATCGGCGCTGTAGCCGGCGCCGGCCAGCCGCTCGAGCAGGAGGCCCGCATTCGGGCGCCGCCCGGTCACACCGCCATTGCCAGCGTCGAACAGGATCAGCTCGTTTCCGGTGTTCACAAGCGTAACGGTGAAGGGGATCTCCAACTGCTCCGCCGGCAGGAAATTGGCGGTGGCGAGCGCCTGCACCTCCTCGGCCGAAACGTTCTGGCCGAAGATCGGATGCGGACCGGGGATCTGTACCGCGCCGTCCTGAAGGGTGGTCACCTCGAAGGCGCCGATCTTGAAGCGGTAATGCGTCGGCCGGCTGACGCCCAGCATCGGGGCGGCTGCCATGGCCGGCATGGCGGCGGAAACAGCAACGGCAGAGGCGGCACCGGCCATCACGGCGCGGCGGCTGAGTTCGGTGGACATGGGTCTTCTCCCGGTCAGATTAATCAGACCTGTCTGATATTGGAACGCGTTTCCAGAGAGAACAGGGTCGGAGTTGAACAATTCGTCAAATTGTCGCTTTCGGTTCACCCTGGACGTGGCGCGTTACTCCATGCCGGGTCTTGTCCCAATAGAACGGGGCAACCACGCATTCGATCACTGCTTTCCATGCCGCCAAGGCGCCCAGTGTCCAGTAAAGCGGCAGCAAGGGCACCCAGATGAGCAGATCGAGCGCCCCCCGGCGGATCATCGCCAGCGCCGCGCAAGACAGCATGACGGCCTGACCGATCGCCAGCGAGATCCCCGCGGGCCAGATCGCCCAGCCGGGGATCGCCGAACTCCAGATCGTCTCGCCGCTCAATGCCCATCCGATCACCGCAATCCAAAACAGCGGGATGGCCAAATAGGTCGTCGCTGCGCCCAGGAAGAGGAGGTTTAGCGCAATGAACCCGCGCGGCCCCAAATCGCGCCACAGCCGGCCGGGAGCGCGCATATGGCTGAGCCAGGTCAGCAGATAGCCCTTGAGCCAGCGCGAGCGCTGCCGCACCCAGGGCCAGATCCGACAATTGGCCTCTTCCTCGGTCACCGATCCATCGATCGCACAGCGCAGCCCGGCTCGCGCCAGTCGCATACCAAGATCGGCATCCTCGGTGACGTTATGGGCGTCCCACCCTCCTACGGCACGCAGGCTGGACCGACGGAAATAGACCGAGGTGCCGCCGAGCGGGATCGGAAGGCGCAGCGCCTGAAAGCCGCGCAGCAGCACTTCGAACCAGATCGAGTACTCGATCTGAAAGCTGCGACTGATCCAATTCTCACGCGCATTGAAGTAGCTGAGTTGGCATTGGACGCAGGCGATCTCGGTTGGAGCGCTGCGCAATTGAGCGGCGACACGGGTGAGCTGATCGGGTGCGGGTCGATCCTCGGCATCTAGGATCCCCACGATCTCGCCATCTGAATGATCCAGCGCATAGTTGAGCGCCCGCGGCTTTGTCCTGGGGTGGCCATCGGGCACAACCATCGGGCGAATCCATCCGGGCAGGTCGGCACGCGCGACCGCCTCGCAGGTCTCCCAGTCGCTTTGTTCGAGCAACAGGATGACCTCGGTGAGCTCACGCGGATAGTCCAGCCGCTCCAAAGCCGAGACCAGACCCCCGACCATCTCCGCCTCACGGAACAGCGGGACCAGGACCGTGATCTTCGGCGGCGCCCTTTTGCCAGCCAGATCGATGGTGCCGACCAAGGGGCCGCTCTCCAACTGATGGCGGCGACCGGCAATGAGTGCGAGCAGCCGCAACAGCGTTGTGCCGGCATTGATCAGGAACAGCACGATCAGTCCGATGGCGATTGCGCAGGGGCCACCGAAAATCATTGCGAGGGCGAGGCTGCTTAGGATCAGGCCGATACCGAAGCGCAGACGCGTGAGGCCACGGACGCTGTACGGCTCGGGCGTTCGGGTCGCGGCACGTTCGTCCAAGGGGCCCGGAAGCAGCCGCGAGATCGCCGCATCGAACGCTTTTGGCTCGAGAAGGGCAAAGAATGCAAAAGGCGCATCCGGGGCAAGGGCGGCCAGCGCATCGCCCGCGCGGGACGGCTCGACAATCGCATAGGTCGTGATCCCGCCGAGGCTGCGCCAGGGCAAAATCCGATGCGTCAGGTAGCGGTCCAGATGCTCCGGGTTCACCAGTGCGGGATCTGGCGGGTCAATCTCGGGATTGATCGTGCCGACATTCCACTGCTGCGCCACGGCGGCGGTCAGCGCCTGTTCGTCCACCGCATTGCATGCCTTGAGCACATCGCCGAGGCGCCGTCCCGTCGTGACCTGCCGCGAAAGCGCCTTGCTGAGGTCTTCTTCGCTGAGCGCCCCCATATCGGTGAGGATGCTCCCCAATGGCGCCATGTCTTTGCGACCCAACCCATCGCTGGCCTGAAGGTGCAGAGCAACCCGACTTGCCATACGAAATGCCTCGACCCAAATTCCGCACCGGCCAGCGCCAGCGCAACTTCTGGGCGAAGTCTTTTAAAATTTTAGTTAATGCCAGGTTAATTGCGCGCCGCAGCCATTGCGCCGACGAAGCGGTCGAACAGATAGGTGCTGTCCTGCGGCCCGGGGCTCGCTTCGGGGTGGTATTGCACCGAGAAAACGGGGCGGTCCGCCATCCTCAACCCGCAATTGGACCCGTCAAACAGCGAGACATGAGTCTCGATGACACCCTCGGGCAGCGAGGCGCT
This sequence comes from Pseudomonadota bacterium, assembly GCA_038524325.1. Lineage (GTDB taxonomy): Bacteria > Pseudomonadota > Alphaproteobacteria > Rhodobacterales > Rhodobacteraceae > Thermohalobaculum. The sequence continues at coordinate 10,842 of JBCBIS010000041.1, read as the reverse complement.
GTCGACGGCGAAGCCATGGTTCATCGATGTGATCTCCACCTTCCCCGTCTCGAGATCCTTCACCGGATGGTTTGCGCCGTGATGCCCGGTCGGCATCTTCACCGTCTCAGCGCCAAGCGCGAGCGCCAGCATCTGGTGGCCGAGGCAGATCCCGAAGATCGGCTTTTCGGCCGCCAGAACGCCCTGGATCATCGGCACCGCATAAGCCCCGGTCGCCGCAGGATCTCCCGGTCCGTTCGACAGGAAAACACCGTCCGGCGCATGGGCCAGCACATCCTCCGCAGTCGCGGTGGCGGGCAGGACCGTGACATCACATCCAGCCGATGCGAGGCAGCGGAGGATATTGCGCTTCGCGCCATAGTCGATGGCGACGACACGGTGCGCGGGCGCTTCCTGCCGGCTGTACCCGTCGGGCCAAGCCCAGCGCATTTCATCCCAGCGATAGCTCTGCGTGCAACTCACCTCCTTGGCGAGGTCGCGCCCCTCCAGCCCTGCATAGCCCCTCGCGGCAGCAACCAATTCTTCGGAGTCGATCTCGCCATCGGCGGCATGGGTCATGGCGGCATGGGGCATCCCGCCATCGCGGATCGCCCGGGTCAGGCGGCGCGTATCAACGCCCGAGATCCCGATCCGCCCGCGCCGCGCCAGCCAGGCGCTCAGATGCCCTGCGGCGCGCCAATTCGCGGGCTCCGTCACATCCCATTTGACCACCATGCCCTGAGCGGCGGGATCAGCCGCCTCGTCATCCTGGGCATTCACGCCCACATTGCCTATATGCGGGAAGGTGAAGGTGACGATCTGGCCCGCATAGGAGGGATCGGTCATGATTTCCTGATACCCGGTCATGGCCGTGTTAAAGCACAGCTCGCCCGTTGCCAGACCGGTGGTTCCGAAGCCGCGCCCCCAGAACAGCGCGCCGCTGGCCAGTGCGAGGCACGCGGTCGGGCGCTCCCCTGTCACTGACATCAACGGGCCAGCGGGCGGGGAGCTGGGATCGGGCAGCAAGGTCATGCGGAGCTCCTCGAATTGCCGTGGATGAGCCTCGACCCTCTCTGTCACCCAATGCGCACCGCGAGAGAATCGTGGATTTAGTTAACGAAGTTCGGCCGGTTCGAGGCGCGAAGCTAGGGGGGTGCACCGGGTGTGTCAAGAAACTGTCTCGAATTTTTTCTCATTTAAAATCAGATATTTAGGCAATTTTCTCGCACTTGCGACACAGGTGTGGCTGTTGTAGGCTCCGCGGCCTGAACCTAATGAGATGCATGAGGCTGATAGATGCGGGCCAAGCTTAGCGAAGCGCTGAAAGACGCGATGCGCAGCAAAGACGATATCCGGGTCTGCACGATCCGGCTGATGCTCGCGGCGCTGAAGGACCGTGAGGTGGCTCTGAGGACTGCGGATGACGCGGGATCGCTGGACGAGACCGAGGTTCAGGCCCTCCTCGCCAAGATGGTCAAACAGCGCGACGAGTCGATCCGCACCTATGAGGAAGCCGGGCGGATGGAGCTGGCCGAACGCGAGCGCAACGAGATCAAGGTGATCCGCGAATTCCTGCCCAAACCGCTGAGCGGCAAGGAGATCGAAGCTGCTATCTCGGCGGCGATCGCCGAGACCGGCGCCAGCTCGATCCGCGATATGGGCAAGGTGATGGGCAAGCTCAAATCCCTCCACGCCGGGCGCATGGATTTCGGCGCGGCGGGGGCTCAGGTCAAAGCCGCTCTCGGCTGAGGAGATGAGCGCCGACACGCCGCCCACCCCGATGTCGGACGAGGAGCTTCAGGCGCGGTTCTCGAAAGCCCGTGATCTGGTTCGCCAGGCCGAGCAGAACCTGGCGGCGGCTCAAGAGGAGTTTTTCGCGCTTCACCCGCATGTCCTCAACGCGGCGGGCCGTGGGCAGTTGAACCAAAACCTCTGGTCCTGCGAACGCGCGCTCGACCGGCGCCCGCACCATTTCAGTCAAGCAGGGCAGGATGCGTTCCTCGATGAGCGCGTGTTCCGCGGAAAAACAGGGGGCACCTTTGTCGAGGTCGGCGGCTATGACGGCGTCACCGGGTCGAACTGTCTGTTCTTCGAGTTGATGCGCGGCTGGTCCGGGCTAATCATCGAGCCCGCGCCAAGCTTTCACGCCCTCTGCGCGCAGCGCAGACGGGTGGCGTGTCTGCGCCTAGCCGTTGGCGCCGAGGCGGGCACGGCGGAATTCCTGGAGATCACCGAAGGCATGAAGCAGATGGGCGGCCTGCTCGACAGCTACAACCCAGAGCTCCGGGCGAAGGTCGAGGCCGATCCGCGGCATCAGGGCCAGGTGATCGAGGTCGAGGTCCGCCCCCTGTCCGCCATCCTGACCGAGCACGGGCTGACCGAGATCGACTATATCAGCCTGGATGTCGAAGGCGCCGAGATGGACGTGCTATCGACCTTTCCCTTCGAGGAGATCAAGGTTGCGGCCTGGACCGTCGAGAACAACACCCATACGCGGGACATTCCTGACTTCATGGAGACCAAGGGCTATCGCCGTATCGAGGCGCTGGGCGTCGATGACATCTATCTGCGCAACGCCGCTTTCTAGACCTTTACCCTCTCCTTTAAAGCGGGTTTTACAGGCTCTTGCTCAAATCGTCTCAGCGCCATTGCAGGAGATGCCCAGATGCCCGAGACCACCCCACTGAACGATGACGAACTGGACCAGACCAGCGGCGGCAGCGTTCTGGAACCACTTCTGACACGCAAGCCCAAGCCCGATGACAACATGACTGCCTATCGCGAGGAATTCGGGGTCGAGCGCCCAAAACACGCGGATCTGACATCCTATCGCGAAGAATTCGGGGTGGAGCGACCGAAGACTCTCAGACCAAAGTTCTGAGCCCCCTACTCGGCGGCCTGCGCGCCCAGCATGCCGCCGGATTGCCGGGTCCAGAACCGCGCGTAGAGCCCGCCCCGGGCGAGCAGGTCGACATGGCTGCCCTGCTCGGCGATCTGGCCGTTCTCCAGGACCACGATCCGGTCCATCCGGTGGATCGTCGACAGCCGGTGCGCGATGGCGAGCACCGTTTTGCCCTCCATCATCGCGCCCAGCTCGCGCTGGATATCGGCCTCCACCTCGCTGTCCAGCGCCGAGGTCGCCTCGTCCAGCACCAGAACCGGCGCGTTTTTCAGGATGGCGCGGGCGAGCGCGATGCGTTGGCGCTGACCGCCGGAGAGCTTGACGCCATCCTCGCCCAGATGCGCGGCATAGCCCCGACGTCCGCGCCCGTCGCGCAGATCTTCGATGAATTCATGGGCCGAGGCGCGGCGTGCCGCCTCGATCGCTGCGGCCTCGCCCGCCTCCGGCCGGCCATAGAGGATATTCTCGAGCGCCGAGCGGTTGAACATCGCCGGGTCCTGGGTGACGGTCGAGATCTGCCGGCGCAGCCCGTCCTGGGTCAGATCGCGGATATCGACGCCGTCGAACAGGATCCGCCCTTCTTCAACGTCATAGAGGCGGAGCAGCAGCGAGATCGTCGTCGATTTGCCCGCGCCAGAGGCGCCGACCAGCGCCACCCGCTCACCCGGCTGGATGTCGAGGGTGAGCCGACTGATCCCGCCACCGCCCTCACGTCCCTCGAGCCCGTATTGGAACGTCACGTCTTCAAAGCGGATATGCCCGCGCACGCCCTCGGGTTCGCGCGCATCGGGCCGGTCGGTGACCCGATAGGGCGGGGTCAGCGTGCGAATGCCGTCCTCGACCGTGCCGATATTCGAGAAGATCGTCATCGCGGTGAACGAGACCCAGCCCGACATCTGGCTCAGCCGGGCGGCCAGCATCGCCGCCATGGCGATGACGCCTGCCGTCGCCTGTCCGATCGACCAGAGCCAGAGCGCCAGCGCGATCAGCATCACCGGCAGCAGGCCGGACAGGATCGAGAGCAGCGCCCGGAACGCCCAGACCACGCGGCCAAAGGCAAGCTGGCGCACCCGGTGATGCTCCAAAGCGCCGAGGGCGGCGGCCTGCTCGCGCTCGGAATGCGCGAAGAGTTTGACGGTCGGCATATGGCTGAGACTGTCGACCACTTGCCCGGTCAGGGCGGCCCGGGTCTCGGCCCGTTCTTTCGCCAGGACGCGGATGCGCGGCAGAAAATGCACGACAAGGCCCAGATAGACCGCGAACCACAGCGCCAAGGCCCCGAGCAGCCAACCATCCGTAACCCCCAGGATCAGCGCAGCCCCGATCACCGCCGACAGGCCATAGGCCAAAGCGTTCAGAAACTCGATGACCGCGTTCGAGAGTTCATTCGCCGTCTGCACCTGTTTCTGCGTGATCCGCCCGGCGAAATCGTCCTCGAAGAACTTCAGGTCCTGGCCCAAGGTATAGCGATGCAGGCGCCAGAGGCTGAGCGAGTAGAGCCCGGGGCCGAGCGAGCGCGACACCAGCCCGGATGACAGGATCATCAGACCCGGCCGCACCAGAAAGAAGAAGGCGAGGACCAGCAGGGTCTCCCAGGCATAGGTCTGGAAAAACGCCGTGGGCCCTGCCTCCCCCGCCCGGTCGATCAGCCAGCCAATCAACCAGGCGGCGACGCCCTCGGCGAGGCCGAGAAACAGTGAGGTCGCCCCGAGCAGCGCCACCGCCCGCTCGCTGCCGCGCAGATTCCAGCGCATGAAAGCGCCCAGGGTGCGGGGCGGCACGGGCTCGCCCGGGTCGAACGGGTCGAAAAAACCCTCGAACCACCCCTCCGGTCTCCATGCGCGTTCGGTCACTCTGCCGCCTCGACCCCGATCAGCCCGCCGGATTGGCGTGCCCAGAAACGGGCATATAGCCCGTTTTGCGCGAGCAGCGCGTCATGGGAGCCTTGTTCGGCGATCCGCCCGTCCTCGAGCACCACGATCCTGCCCATGCGCTGGATGGTCGAGAGACGGTGCGCGATGGCGATCACCGTCTTGCCCTCCATCAATTGCTGCAATTCGGCCTGGATCGCGGCCTCGACCTCGCTGTCCAGCGCCGAGGTCGCCTCGTCGAGGATCAGGATCGGCGCGTCTTTCAGCACCGCGCGGGCCAGCGCGATGCGCTGACGCTGCCCGCCTGAGAGGCGCACGCCGCGCTCGCCGACATGGGCGTCCATGCCGGTCCGACCCGCCTGATCGACCAGATCCGGGATGAACTCATCGGCCGAGACGAGGCGGGCGGCCTGCCAGATTTGCTCGTCGCTGGCGTCTGGCCGGCCATAGCGGATATTGTCGCGGATCGAGCGGTGGAGCAGCGCCGTCTCCTGCGTGACCATCGAGATATGCCGGCGGATGCTGTCC
>JBCBIS010000041.1:0-5552 GCA_038524325.1 Pseudomonadota bacterium | reverse complement strand
CGAAGAAACGCAGCACGAGGTTGACCATGGTGGACTTCCCAGCACCGGAGCGGCCGACCAGACCGACCCGCTCACCCCCCTTGATCTCGAGCGTGACATCTTCGACGCCGCCGGCCCGGCCGCCATATTTATGGGTGACGGCATCGAAGCGCACCGCGCCTTCGCTCAGCGCCAGCTCTCCCGCATCGGCGCGGTCCTGCAGGCGGAGGGGTTGGCTGACCATCTCCATCCCTTCCTGCGCCGTACCGATGTTCTGGAACAGCATCGAGAGGGTCCACATGATCCAATCCATCATCCCCAACATGCGCAGCACCAGCGCCGCCGCCGCCGAGACTGCACCCACCGAGATCGCCCCCAGCGACCAGAGATAGACCGCATAACCGACCACCCCGCCCAACAGCATCAACTGCAGGCCCGCCAGCATGACGGTCAGATAGGTGAAGATCCTGGTCTGGCGGTGAAAGACCCAGCGGAACTCCTCCATCGCGTCACGGGCGTATTCCTCCTCCTCGCGGCCATGGGCGAAGAGCTTGACGGTCTGGATATTGGTGTAGCTGTCGACGATGCGCCCGGCGAGGGTCGAGCGCGCCTCGGCCACTTCCTTGCCCCGCGCGGTCACCGTCGGCACGAACCACGCAGCCGCCGCCAGGAACCCCGCGAACCAGAGGCCGAAGGGGATCAGCAGCCGCGGATCAGTCTCGGCCAGCACCAGGGTCACGCCGATCACATAGATCGCGGCGTACCACAGCGCCTCGATCATCTGGTGCACCGAGTCGTTCACCGCTGGCGCAAGTTGGATCTGCTTGTTCGCGATCCGCCCGGCAAAATCGTCGGTGAAGAAGCTGAGGCTTTGACGCAGCATCTTGCGATGGGTCCGCCAGCGGATCAGCGCGCCCATCGGGGCGTAGAACCCCTGGCTCATCACCAGATTGTCAACGATCAGCACGACGGGGCGGATTACAAGTGCCACGGCAATCATCCAGAATAGGAGACCGCTATGCTCGGCCCAGAGCCGATTCGGCTCGGTCGTCGCCAGCACATCGACGAGCTTTCCGGCATAGCGGATCAACGCCGCCTCGGCGAGCGCGAACACCAGACCGAGGAAGAGCGAAATCGCGATCAGCCGCCGCGCGGGCCAGAGCAGGTGGAGGTAGAACGGGATCAGGCGCTTGGGGAACTCCGCCCGTTCGTCATAGGGCTGATAGGGGTCGATCAGTGTTTCGAACCAGCGCAGCATCCTGTCCTCCCGACCCGCCATGAGAGAGAAGTGGGGCGCCACATCCCGGACACAAGCGCGGGGCGCTCATTCACCGTCCACTTCGCCCGGCAATGGCACGCGCGTGACCGTATAGCCCGCGTCACGGAGCAACGTGACCAGGCCCGCCGCGCCCGGCAGGTGAAACGCACCGACGGCGACAAACGCCCTGCCCGCGTCGAGCACGGGCGGCAGGGTCTCCATCCACATCCGGTTGCGCTCATCGACCAGAAAACGCTGGGTCTGTTGGAAGTAGAGCCCCGTGGGGTCGTTGAAATACGCGCTCAACAGGCTGCGGTCGAGGGCGATATGCGCGCCGATCTGCCCCGTGAGGTACAATGAAAAGATCACCCGCCGCAGATCATGCGAGCGGGCGAAGGCGAGATAAGCGCCGTAGACATTGGCGATCGACACGGCGGTCGCCTGCATATCCGGGCGATTGAACGCCTCGAGCGTCGCGAAAGGCTCCTCGAGCCCGATGATCCGGGCGCCAGCCTCGAGACCCAGAAGCTGAATGCGCGAGTCTTGGATCGGCAGAACCCCCGCCGCGAAATCATCGCAAGGATCGTGGAGCAGGACCGAGATCACGCCGGCCGGGGCAAAGGCGGCAATCGTGCTCTCGGCATAGCCGAAAGCTGACAGACGTTCCCGTACAACGGCCCAAAGTTTCGGTTCCAGCAGGTCCAGGAAGGCCCGGGACCCGTCTCCATAGAACAGCTGACTGCCTGAGTTGAAGGCGCTCCAGTCCGCGCGGGTCTGAAAGATCGGGTCGCGTTCCAGCGCGACCATGCGCGCAGCGGCGATCAGGGTGCGTACCTCAAAGGGAAGGTCGAGGATCAGCGGATCCGTGGAATGCGCCGTGCCCCAAAGATGCGAGACCTGCCCCTCCGGCGCAGTGATCCGCCAAAGACGGCCCGTGCCATTCTCGATCTTTCCGGCCGCTTGGGCGATCTGGGGCCAGTTCGGGACCAGTCCGGCGGGATCGACCGGCATCTCCGTGAGACTGCAGAGATCGCGGGTCAGCCAATCCTGCCCCCGCCCCGTGCCGGGAAGGGCAACCAGGGCGATCAGCACAGCGGCAAGCGGAAGAACCAAGCGAGACATAACAACACCTGTGGCAGCGGCCTGAGCCGTCTCTAGCGGGAAAGCGGAGATGTGTCACCGGCTGGCGCGCCCCTGACCGGCTTGGGTCAGAACCCGCACCCTGCGGCTTGCCGTCAAGGGGCCAAGACGATTAGTTTGTCGCCAAAATTCGACACCTCGGGGACAGGAACGAGAATGACTGAAGCTTTCGATACCGAAAAGGCCCGCGCCAGTGCTTGGTTCGCCGAGTTGCGCGATGCGATCTGCGCCGCGTTCGAGGGGTTGGAGGACAGTCAGACAACCGGCCCCCATGCCGACCTGCCCGCCGGGCGCTTCGAGCAGAAGGAGACCCGCAGGGCCGGCGAGAGCGATGGCGGCGGCGGGGTGATGAGCGTGATGCGCGGCGGGCGCTGCTTTGAAAAGGTGGGGGTCAACATCTCCACCGTCTATGGCCAACTCGGCGAGATGGCACAACGCAGCCTGACGGCGCGCAAGGAGATCCCGGGCCTGGCCGAGGACCCGCGCTTCTGGGCCTCCGGCATTTCTCTGGTCGCCCATATGCGCTCGCCGAAATGCCCGGCGGTGCATATGAATACCCGCATGTTCTGGACCCCCGGCGCCTGGTGGTTCGGCGGTGGCTCGGACCTCAATCCGATGGTCGAAGTGACCGAGGACACGGCGTTTTTTCACGATGTGCTGAAGACCGCCTGTGACCGGCACCACGGCGACTATTACCCAAAGTTCAAGGCCTGGGCCGATGACTACTTCATGATCAAACACTGGAAGGAGCCACGCGGGGTCGGCGGGATTTTCTACGACGACCTATGCACCGGCGATTGGGAGGGGGATTTCGCCTTCACCCAGGATGTCGGCCGCGCCTTTATCGATGCGTTCGTGCCCCTCGCCGCCAAACACCAGCACGAGAGCTGGACCGAGGACGACCGCGCCTGGCAATTGGTCAAGCGCGGCCGCTATGCCGAGTTCAATCTCGTCTATGACCGCGGCACCCAATTCGGCCTGCAGACCGGGCACAACCCCGAAGCGGTGCTGATGAGCCTGCCGCCGGTTGCCACCTGGCCCTGATCGGGCGAGACTCTGCGCATGAGTCTCCGCCTGCGCCTCAAGATCCTGCGCGACATCCTCACGGGCAGCCACCTGCCCGAGGGCCAGCACGAGCCGAGTTTCGAGTTCTCGAAATATTCGCTCAGCTTCCGCGACCCTGGGATCGAGCGGGAATATCGCGACTATCGCAACGCCGTGGTCGCCCGCTCGCTGCCCTGGCTTCTGGGGATCATCGCCGGGCTAGTGATGCTGGGCGGAGTGGTCGATTTTCTCGTCTTCGGCGGCGTCGCGGGTTCCGCCGGTCTGCTCGCCACCCGGGCGGCGGTGGATGCGATCATGCTGGCCGGGCTGATCCTGCTGATCCGCGGCTACCGCCCGCGCAAGCTGCAATACTGGATCGCCGCGGGGCTGGTGGTGGTGCATGGGCTCTGGCTGCTCTCGACCCCGCTGATGGCGCAGAATTTCGTGCAATATCTCGGGGTCCTGCCGGTCAATATCCTGCTGACCTTCATCGTCTCGGGCCTGATGTTCCGCCATGCGCGCTGGATCGGCGGGGCGGCGGCGCTGGCCTATGCCTGGGTGATCCTCGCCTTCTATCCCGGGCCGCCCTGGGGGCCCTTGTTCTATCTGATGGTCCTCAGCTTCTATGCCGCCTATGCCGCCTATGTCGCCGAACGGGCCCGGCGCGAGGCCTGGGTCGAGAAGGAGGCCTATGAGCGGCTGCTCAAGAACGTGCTCCCCCCGGTCATCGCCACGCGCATGCAGGAGGGCGAGCGTCTGATCGCCGACAGCCACGAGGATGCCTGCGTCCTCTTCGCCGATATCGTCGGCTTCACCGCGATGTCCGAACGGATGTCACCCCGCGATCTGGTGGACCTGTTGAACGAGATTTTCACCCGCTTCGACGAGATCACCGACGCGTTCGATCTCGAGAAGATCAAGACGATCGGCGATTGCTACATGGTGGCGGGCGGCCTGCCCGTCAGCCGCCGCCGCGACCCCGAGCGGATCGCTCTCGCCGCCTTGAAGATGCAACAGGTGGTGGCCGAGATCGGCGCGCGCGAAGGCGTCGATCTCAAGATCCGCGCCGGCGTCCATACCGGCCCCGTCGTCGCCGGCGTGATCGGACAGCGCAAATTCGTCTATGACCTCTGGGGCGACACAGTGAACACAGCCAGCCGACTTGAGAGCGCGGCCACCCCAGGCACCGTCAGCATCTCCGCCGCGCTCCGCGACGAGCTGGGGCCGGAGTTCTCGACCGAGTTCATCGCGGAGATGCAGCTCAAGGGCAAGGCCCAGGGCTTCCCCGTCTGGCATCTGAAAGACCACCGCACCGGGATGGTGCAAAGCGGAGGATGAGATGGCTGATCTGACCGGGAAATCCGCCCTCGTGACCGGCGCCTCTGCCGGGATCGGCGCGGCAACCGTGCGCGCGCTGGCAGGGGCGGGGGCCCAGGTGCACGCCATCGCGCGCCGCGCCGACCGTTTGGATGCGCTGGCGGCCGAGACCGGGTGCCGCGCCCATGCCGCCGACGTGACCGATGCACAAACCCGCAAGCGCCTCACCGGCGAGATCGCACCCGACATCCTCGTCAACAATGCCGGCATCGGCGCCGGGATCGGCGGTCTGGTCGCCGCGGAGCCGGAGGAAATCGAGCGCACCGTGACCACCAATGTCACCGCAGTCCTGCATATGCTGCACGCGTTTCTGCCCGGTATGATCGCGCGCAAATCCGGGCATGTGGTGACGGTCGGCTCGGTCGCGGGCCTCTATCCGACCATCTCGGCGATCTATGGCGCAACCAAGGGTGCAATGCGCCTGATGGACCAGAACCTGCGCCTCGAGCTGCGCGGCACCGGCATCCGCGTCACCGAGATCCAACCGGGCCGGGTCGCGACGGAGTTCTACGAAGCGGCAATCCCGGATACCGAGCGGCGCGACCGGTTGAAGCTGACCGGCATCACCGAACTTGCGGCCGAGGATGTGGCGGCGGCGATCCTCTATGCCGCCTCCGCCCCGCCCCATGTCAATGTGTCGACCATCGAGCTTCAACCCGTCGAACAAGCCTTTGGCGGGGTGTTTTTCGACAAAATCTTCGAGTGACCCAGCCACCGTTCCTCGGCCGGGGCAGCGCGCTCTGGGGGGTGGGTG
>JBCBIS010000040.1:0-24771 GCA_038524325.1 Pseudomonadota bacterium | reverse complement strand
GACGGTCGGCGATCGCAACGCCAAATTCGTCATCAATCATCTGAAGCGCGAGGGGATCAAACTGCTCGCCTCGGATCTGGGCGGCGACCGGGCCCGGCGGATCTTTTTCTTCCCCGATAGCGGGCGCGCCTCGGTGCTCAAGCTCGCTGGAACAGAGACCCGGCGCCTGCAGGCGGCCGAGGAAAAACTGCACGCGAAAGCACAATCGGCTCCGAAAGCCGGTGGTGTGGAGTTGTTCTGATGAACGGCGCCCCTGTCCGCGTGGTGGTTGTCGATGACAGCAAGCTGATGCGCTCGATGATCCAGGGCGCGTTGGAGGCCGAGGGCGACATGACCTGTGTTGGCCTTGCCAAGGACACGGTCGAGGCACGCCAGATCATCAAGGCGACCGACCCGGATGTCGTGACCCTGGATGTCGAGATGCCCGGGATGAACGGACTCGAGTTTCTCGAAAAGATCATGACGCTGAGGCCGATGCCGGTTGTGATGGTCTCCTCGCTGACCCAGGCCGGGGCGGATATCACCCTCGCCGCGCTCGAGGTCGGGGCGGTCGACGCCGTTGCCAAACCGGTGGGAAAAGGGGCTGCGGGACGGTTCGCCACGACGCTGCGCAGCGCGGTGCGCACGGCCGCAAGGGCCCGCGTGCTGCGGCGAGGGCAATCCGGCGGGCCATCGGGGGCTCGCGGCAACGCGATCAACCTGCGCCCCAAGGCTCCCACGGCCAGCATGCCAGCCGGTGGCTTCGCCACGAAACTCATCGCGATCGGCGCTTCGACCGGTGGGGTCGCTGCGCTGGGAGATCTGCTGGAGAAGATGCCACCTCCGCTGCCGCCTATCGTGATCACGCAGCACATGCCGCCCGATTTCACGAACCGCTTTGCCTCGCGGCTGAACAATCTGCTGCGCCTGGATGTGGCCGAGGCGCGCAACGGAGAAACGCTGCAGCCGAACATGGTTCGCATCGCACCTGGTCATCAGCATATGACGGTCGAGCCGGGTGGGGGCAAGCTGCGAACCGTGTTGCTCGACAGCGCTCCGGTCTCGGGCCACAAGCCGTCGGTCGACGTGCTGTTCTCGTCCGTGGCCCGCGCCTGCCGTGATGGCGCAATCGGTGCGATCCTGACCGGGATGGGCAAGGATGGCGCCAAGGGCCTGCTCGAAATGCGACGCGCCGGCGCCATCACCTTCGGTCAATCCGCGCGAAGCTGCGTGGTCTACGGAATGCCAAGAGTCGCTTGCGAGGCCGGTGCCGTCAAGGAAGAGCACGACCTGTCGGGCCTCGCAAAACGCATCAATGAAATCGTTCGTCGTGGCGGTGCCGAACCCCGCCACGCGCGTCTAGCCTAGGAGAGAGACATGCCTTCTGCACGTTCTTTGAAGATCCTCGTCGTCGACGATCAGCAAACCATGCGCGGTCTGGCGCGCCAATGCTTGAAAAAGCTGGGCGTGATCGATGTGTCGTTGGCCGCGTCGGGGGAGGCCGCCCTCGACACACTGCAAACCGCGAAATTCGACATCGTGATCTCCGATCTCAATATGCCTGGGCTGAGCGGCCTGGAGCTGGCCGAGCAGATCAAGGCGCACCCGGTCTTTGGCCGGATCCCGGTCTTCCTGGCGACGTCGGAGGCCTATAAGGATCAGGCGACCGAGGACAAGGTCGACCATTTCGTCTCCAAGCCCTTCTCGGTCGCGGATATGCGCACGGCGATCGAACAACATCTCGGCGCGCTGAGCTGAGAAAGACCGGCCTTCCCCGGGTCGGGCGCGTATCCTAGGCGTGGTGCGTCCGACCGGGTGGAAAAGCCCCTGCCGCTCGGGGGGCGCCCCCGCCGCAAAAGGCGGTACCCAAGGCTTGACGCAGACCGAAGCTCGCGCCTAAAAGCCCGGTCGGCGGCTGGGTAGCTCAGCTGGTTAGAGCGCAGGACTCATAATCCTGAGGTCGAGGGTTCGAGTCCCTCCCCCGCCACCACGTTCCCAGGCTGCTTCCTGACAGATCAGACCTCGCGGCTCTGCTCATTCTACCTGCTCTATCGCCGGCACAGGCAGTCCTCAGACCGCGACAGGTTCCTGTTGCGTGATGCAGTGAATGCCGCCGCTATTTTCATAGATGCGGTTGAGATCCAGCATTATCACCTCCCGGCCTGGAAACAAGGCGGCCAAGGTGGCTTCCGCGCACGCGTCGGCGCGGTCATCGCCGAAATGGGGCGAGTAGACCGCGCCGTTCCCAACATAGAAATTGGCATAGCTGGTGAAAAAATCCGGATCTTCCGAGCGCGCTTTCAAGCGCTATGATCGCGCAAGGCCGTCGAGCGCGCCTTGTTTCCCCCGGCCATGGGCTATGTCCCGTCCATGACCCAACCACGTATCGTTTTGGTTCTCGGCGATCAGTTGTCGCTGAACCTCTCGTCTCTCAGCGCGGCAGACCCCGCGCGGGACATCGTTTTGATGGCGGAAGTGGCCGACGAGGCGTCTTATGTCCGGCATCACAAGAAGAAGCTGGCCTTTGTCTTCTCGGCGATGCGGCACCATGCGCGGGCATTGCGCGCAGAAGGGTGGCAGGTCGAATACGTCACACTGGAGGAACCCGAGAACTCGGGATCTCTCGGCGGAGAACTCCGCCGCGCGATCCAAAGGACCAAGGCGGGCGGTGCCGTTCTGACAGCGCCTGGCGAGTGGCGGCTGGCGGAAGAAGCGCAGAGTTGGAGCGAGACCCTTGGCGTGCCAGTCGAGATCTTGCCCGATGACCGTTTCCTCGCTTCGCCGGAGGACTTCGCCAAATGGGCCGAGGGCCGCAAGCAGTTGCGAATGGAGTATTTCTATCGCGATATGCGCCGGAAAACCGGCTTGCTGATGGAGGGTGATCAGCCCGCCGGAGAGCAGTGGAATTTCGACTCGGAGAACCGGAAACCAGCGCGCGGTGACCTCTCGATCCCCGAGCCACTGAAAATTGCACCCGACGCGATCACCCGCGATGTGCTCGAGATGGTCGGCACAAACTTCCCCGATCATTTCGGCAGTCTCGACCCGTTTTGGTATGCGGTTACGCGCGAAGATGCCCTTGCGGCCCTCGACACCTTCGTGGACAAGGCCCTGCCCAATTTCGGCGACTATCAGGATGCGATGCTCGAGGGCGAGAAGTTCCTCTACCACTCGGTGCTGGCGCAATATCTCAATATCGGGCTGTTGGGCCCGCTTGAGATCTGCTCGGCAGTGGAGCGGGCCTATCACGACGGGCATGCGCCTTTGAACGCGGTCGAGGGCTATATTCGTCAGGTCATCGGATGGCGCGAATATGTACGCGGGATCTATTGGCTGAAGATGCCGGGGTATACGCAATCGAATTTTTTCGAGGCGGAACGCCCCCTGCCCGCGTTCTACTGGAGCGGCAAGACCGACATGGCCTGTGTCTCGGCGGCCGTGGCCCAGACACGGGACGAAGCCTATGCCCACCATATCCAAAGGCTGATGGTAACGGGCAATTTCGCGCTTCTGGCGGGGCTGGACCCGCATCAGGTGCATGAGTGGTATCTTTCGGTCTATTCGGACGCCTATGAATGGGTGGAGGCGCCGAACACGATCGGAATGGCGCTGTTTGCCGATGGCGGGCTGCTCGGCTCGAAGCCCTATGCGGCAAGCGGGAATTACATCAACAAGATGTCGGACCATTGCCGCGGCTGCCGCTATGACGTGAAGGTCAAGACCGGGGAAGGCGCCTGCCCGTTCAACCCGCTCTATTGGGATTTTCTGCTGCGCAACCGGCAGAAGCTGGGAAAGAACCCGCGGCTGGCGCAGGTCTATCGGACCTGGGACCGGATGGGGGAGGACAAGAAGCAGGCCTATCGCGCCAGCGCCGAGACACTTCTGGCGGATCTCGACGCGCTTTGAGACCGGCGGTTCGAAACGGCATGCGGCTGGCGCCGCATACAGCTTGTGTTGCGCGCCGCCTCCGGCGCCGCTCGTGGGACAGGTTGTGGCGTGCCGCTTTGATTTCGAGCCCCGGTCAGCCGGAGAGGTTCATTTTGCGCAGGATGTGAGGGATTTTCTGCTTGAGGGCGAAGAAGCCCTTGGTGGCATGTGGCCAGGCGAGGGCGTCGTAATCGCGGCGGATTTGGCGGAGAGTCAGGCCGGCGGCATTCAACTGCGGCGTTGCCGCTGCGAGGCGGGTGGCGACCGGGCCGGTCGGGGCATAGGCGGTTGCGATCTGGGTGACGCCGATTGCGGAGGCGGCGCCGGTGATCGCTTCGGCCCAATCCTCGATATCGGTGACCAGGTCAGCCTTGAGGGCCCAGGTTTCGGAGGCGCGGCTGAGAGCGTCGTCTACGGCCCCATGGGCGAAGGCCCGGGCCTGGGTGCCGATCTCCAAAGGGGACCGGTCGGCCGTGCAGGTCAGGCCGAGAGCCGCCGCCGGGCGCGGCAACAGGGACTCGCTCAGCCCCTCCTCCTCCGTGATCAGCAGCAGGTAATCGCCGTCCGGTGACAGGTCGGCCGTTGGGATCGGCCGTTTCGGGTGCTCGCGCTCCTCGACCAGGGGTGGGGCTTCATTGGCCAGTTGATATTCCGGGCGGAACCGGCCCTCGGTGTATTTCGAGATGTTCGAGACCCGCGCCTGATAGGTTTTCCCCTTGGTGTGCAGCCCTGCCACCCAGCGCCAGCTGAGCGTGTTCGAGGCCGGATCGCCGTCGAGCAGGTGGCGCAGGAAGAAATCCGCGCCCAGTTCCCAGGGCAGCCGCAGGGTGAAGATCCAGATCGAGGCGAACCACATCCGGGCATGGTTGTGGAGATAGCCGGTGGCGACCAGTTCCTGGGCCCATTGGTCGAACCCGTCGATACCGGTCTCGCCCGCCACGGCGGCACGGTAATCCATCGCCATGGCTCGGTCTTTCTCCAAGATTTCGAGCGCGCGGTCGCGGCCTTCGCAATAGGCCGACCAGACCGAGGGGCGTTGCTCGAGCCAGCCCTTGAAATAGGTCCGCCAGAAGACCTCCTGAATGAACTTCTCGGCGGTGGAGGCGGCGAATTTCGAGAGGGTGGCGCGCAGCACCTCCTCCTCGGTGATCAGGCGGTGGCGGATCCAGGGCGAGAGGGCGGAGACATTGTTGCGCCGCGCTGGCCCGAAATCGTAGTTGCGCTGGCCGGCATAGTGTTTCCCCATGCGCGGGGTGAAGGCCGCCATGCGGGCCAGCCCGGCGGCGCGGGTCGGGGTGAAGGTGATGGTCTCTGCTTGGGTCTCGAACCCGGGCAGGCGGTCGTCAGGCATCTGCTTTTTCCTCTTTCGGGCGCTGGCGGCGGCAGCGGTCGGAGCAGTATTTGACCTCGTCCCAGACAGCGGCCCATTTTTTGCGCCAGGCGAAGGGGCGGCCGCAGGTGGTACAGGTTTTCTGCGGCAGGTCGGCTTTGCGGCGCATTTTCATGGCGCGTCCAGCGGCAGGTCGAGTTGGTTGCTGGGTTTCGAGGCGCGGCGGCCACGATTGGGGATGCCACTTTTGCGGCTGCCATGGCGGTCCTGGATCGCGCCGGCCTCGCTGCGGAAAGCGCCGCCGCGGCGGACGGCCCAGATTTTGTCTCGCGCGGCGCGGGCGGCTTCGAGATGGTCGACGATCCGGTGCGGATAGCTGCGGCCGAGGATCTCTGCGGCATTCTCGGCCTTCCAGGGTTCCTGCAGATGCTTGTCGTCGATCTCGGCCAGCTCCGGCACCCAGGCCCGGGTGAAGGCGCCGGTCGGGTCCTGGTCATGGCCCTGTTTCACCGGGTTGTAGATTCGCACCGTGTTGATCCCGGTGGTGCCCGATTGCATCTGGGTCTGGGGCCAGTGGATGCCGGGCTCGTAATCGGTAAACTGCCGTGCGAGATGCAGGCCCGAGGCGCGCCAGTCGAGCCAGAGGTGATAGCTCGCGACCGCCATCACCATCGCGCGCATCCGAAAGTTCAGCCACCCCGTGGCGGCGAGGCTGCGCATGCAGGCATCGACAAAAGGCAGACCGGTTTCACCCCGCGCCCAGGCCTCCAGCCGCTCGCGGTCCGGAGCGGAGGGGCGGATGCCGTCATAGGCGCGGTGGAGGTTGCGATGCTCGATCTCGGGCGCGTCTTCGAGCTTTTGCATGAAATGGCAATGCCAGTGCAGCCGGCCCGAGAAGCTGTTCATGGCCCCGCGCCAGGTTTTCACGCCGGCGTTTTGCGGCATGGCCTTCAGGGCGCGCTGGCGGTCCCAGGTGGCCTGCGCCGCCTCTCGCATCGAGAGTGTGCCCCAGGCCAGATGAGGAGAGAGGCGCGAACAGGCCTCCGCCCCCTCCAGTGGACTGGACATGGCCTTGCGATAGGGCTGGCCGCGGTGGTGGAGGAAACTCTCCAGCCGCTCCAGTCCATGGCGGCGGCCACCCGGCTGGCGCTGGGGGCAGGGGTCGGGGACGAGCGACAGGTCCGCCGCATTCGGGATCTCGCCAGGGTCGATGTCGAGCGGGGCAAGGGCGGGCGCCGGGCTGACCGGCTCGCCCATCAGCGTGTCCCAGCGTTTGGCCCAGCCGTTTCGTGTGGGAATGCGCCGCACCACACCATGCATCGGGACCTCGTGCCAGGGCAGACCCTCGGCCCGGCACCAATCCGCGACCTCGCGGTCACGGGCAAAGGTCCAGGCATTGCCGGTCTCCTCATGGCTCCACAGCGCCGCGACCGGGTGGGAGGCGCGCAGATTGCCAAGGATCTCGGTCACACGGCCCGTGCGGATCACCAGAGGCTGGCCGAGTACGGCCAGATCCTCTCGCAATTCGGCGAGGCATTCCGCGGCAAATGCCCATTGCCGGGCGGACAGATCCGGCTCGGCCCAAAGATCCGGCTCGACCACGAAGAGGGGCAGCACAGGCCCCGCCTCCGCCGCACGCGCCAGGGCGCGATGATCGGCCACGCGCAGGTCGCGCTTGAACCACACCAAGTGCAGTGGCGGAGTGTTCGGGTTTCGTGCCATCGCGGCGGAAGATAGCGCAGAGCGCGTCCGCGTGAAGGGCCGCTATCTCGGCATCAGAACCCAATAGTCGAAATCAAGCACCACGCCCTCAGCCGGTTTCCCATCCGGCGTGCGCAGCGGGTGATCGCCTGCGGGGCGGTTCTTGACACCGACCAGGCGCAACCGCAGCGCACCAATGCTGGGCAGCGACGTTTCGGCCTTGTCCAACACCTCGGACCAGGCATAGAGCGTGTCTCCGGCGAAACAGGGGGCGGTATGCGCGCCACCATTGATCGCCGCCACCATCTGCGCATTGCCCAGCCCGTTGAAGCTGAGCGCCCGGGCCAGACTGATGACATGTCCGCCATAGATCAGCCTGGGCTCGCCCCCGCGTGCTGCGGTCGAGAAATGCACCTTGGCGGTGTTCTGCCAGAGCCGGGTGGCCATCATATGCTCGGCCTCCTCCAGCATCATGGCGTCGACATGGTCGATGGTCTCGCCACCTCGTAATCGCCCCAGCGATGCGGGGAGCCGGCGAGCGCCGTGTCATAGGCGCTGAAGTCCAGCCCCTCGGGCACCACCAGATCCTCCGCCGCGACCGCCTGCGCCAGGTCCGGCACCACCGGCTCGGGCGCGGGTGCCCCGATGTCGCGTTTGCGCACCATGACCCAGCGTTTGTAGTCGATCACCGGGGTGCCATGCTGATTCACGCCCGTCGAATGCACCCACACCACGCCCGTCTTGCCGTTGGAGTTCTGCTTGACCCCGATCACTTTCGAGCGGGTCGACAGCGTATCGCCCGGCCAGACCGGAGCCAGGAACCGCCCCTCGGCATAGCCGAGATTGGCCACCGCATTCAGCGAGACATCCGGCACGGTCTTGCCGAAGACCACGTGGAACGCGGCCAGATCCTCGATCGGGCTTGCGGGCAGGCCGCAACTCTGCGCGAAGGCATCCGAGGAGTAGAGCGCGAAACGCGTGGGATAGAGCGCGTGGTAGAGGGCCCGGTCGCCCGCGGTCACGGTGCGCGGCGTGGCATGGGTCAGCGTCTCTCCGACAGTGTAATCCTCGAAGAACCGGCCCGGATCGGTCTTGGTCATCAGAGCTCCGACAGATTGAGATCGGGAGAATATTTGCCATCAACCTCTTTGGTGACGGCCTGGCCGCAGCGCATCACGCCGCGGGCCGCGTCGAACACGTATTGCGGCTCGCCGTAAAGGGTCCACCCCGCAGACAGTGCCGCCGAAACCTTGTGGCAAAACTCCGCCGTGTCATCGGACGAGAGGAAGCGATACGCGATCATGCCGGCGGGCTCCCGGCAAAGGGCCAGACACCGAAATAGTTATGGGCAAGGCTGACCCCGATCAGGATCACCACAGTGCCTACCGCGTGGGCGATGGTGCGTGGCAAAGTGCCCTTAGCAGTGCGCGGGCCTTTGCCGTCGCGCTTGTTGATCCCGATCATCGCGACGACACCCCAGGCCAGCATCGAGCCGAACAAGAGGATCGAGGCCAGATCTCCATTCACCAGAAGATGGGCGATGGCCCAGGTCTTCACCCCGGCAAGCTGCGGATGGCGGACTGCATCGGCCAGTTTGCTCTTGAACCCACCGGCAATGAATAGCGCAATCGCGATCACCATCAGGAGGTTGTTGATATGGGTAAGAAAACCCGGCGGCGTCCAGACAGCGGTATAGGCGGCCTGCTGATAGCCCACGGTCATCAGCACCACCGATCCGAGCAGCGCCACCGCCACCAAGCCTTTCACCGCCCCTTCGCCCATGCTCGCGGAAAGCTCGCGGCGTTTGGCTGGTGCGTGGATCTTCAGCCCGTGGGCGATCCAAAACAGTGCGATGCCGACACACATCAAAATCATGCTGCTTCTCCCGGGTCTGCCAAATGAGTGAGGTTTCAGGCAGCGGCAGTCTCTAGTGCTCGGATCGCCGCGTCCAGTCCGAGCAAGCGTTTGGCATTCTCGACATGCAGATTTTCGACGATCTTGCCATTCACCACGGTAACACCTTCGCCGGCGGCCTGCGCCGCTTCGAAGGCCGAGAGGTATTGCCGTGCCTCGTCCAATTCCGCTTCGTCCGGGGCGAAGACCTGATTGGCGATCTCGATCTGCGCGGGGTGGATCAGCGTCTTTCCGTCCATCCCCAGCGCCTTCCCCTGTTCGCAGGACTGGCGCAGACCACGATCGTCGCGGAAAGCGTTGTAGACCCCGTCGACCACCCCGATCCCATGCGCCCGGGCTGCCAGCAGGCAGAGGCCAAGAGCGGTCATCACCGGCTGCCGCTCAGGCGTATGCGTCGCATGGAGTTCGTTGACCAGATCGTTGGTGCCAAGAACCATCACGGAAAGGCGTGGGGTCGAGGCCGCTATCTCGGCGGCGTTCAACGCGGCGAGCGGCGTCTCCATCATCGCCCAGATCGCGAGACTTGGAGAAGCCCCCAAAGTGTCAACCCGGGCCGCGATCTCGCGCAGCTGCACCCCCGTTTCAACCTTGGGGATAAGAATTGCGTCCGGAGACGCTGCCACAGCCGCGGCGATATCCGTCGCCCCCCATTCGGTGTCGAGACCATTGACGCGGATTGCAATCTCACGCCGCCCATACCGCCGCTCGCGCACGGCCGCGGCAACCAGGCCGCGGGCGGCTTCTTTCTCAGCCGGAGCGACCGCATCCTCGAGATCGAGGATCAGCGCATCCGCGCTCAACCCGGCCGCCTTCTCCAACGCGCGGGCGTTCGAGCCAGGCATGTAGAGAACGGAACGGCGGGGACGGCCAGTCTTCGGCATGGGCAAGAATCTCACAGCAGCAGCGGCGCGCGCGAAACTATGTTGCGCCGCGAGATCAATCAAGCAGTTTAGAACGCAGTTGCAAAATCCCACCCATGCGCTGGATGTGGGCGGTCCATTAATGCCCTGTCTACCACAGCTTCACACCGTTTTAATGTCTCGCTTCCATCGTGGATTTACCAAAGACGAAAGCGCCTCGGCAAAGCCTGGGCACGGAGCGGCGGGAAAGCGTCTGAACGGCGCGTCCCGCAACCTGAATGGCGAGGCAGACAGACAAGATCGATCGCAGGCCCCGAGCCCGACCCGCGGCCGAACAGGTTCAGGCGTTCCATGGTTTAAATCCTATGGCCGCGCGGCCAGAAAGGAGCCTGCAATGAAACGCATGAACTCGGCCCTTGTTTTCGGGGGCCTCCTCATCCTCGGCGTTACTTCGACTGTCCCGGCCCAAGCTCAGGAAATGATCTGCGGCAAACGGCAAAGTATCGTCAAACAGCTTCAAGCCAAATATGGCGAGACGGCCCGTGTCATGGGCTTCAGCCAAGGCGCGGGTGTCGTCGAGGTCTATGCCAATGACGAATCGGGCAGCTGGACGATCCTGGTGACCAATCCGTCGGGCACCTCTTGCCTGATGGCAGCCGGCGAAGCGTTTGAAGCGGTCGACATCAAGCTTGGCGACGCGCCTGCCTGAGCGGCGCTACCTCAAATTCTGTCCCCCGGGTCAATAGGCTGGCGCCGATGCGCGGTCGCTCCGGAGGGCAGGCAGCACTGTCGGCGCGCCTGTCAGCCGCGCCCGCTGAGCGCGGCAAAGACGCCCTGCCCTTGCCTTTGCCCCTGCGATCAGGCTATCCCGCGCTGCAGCGCACAGCACTGCGCCGCGCCGCTCGTGGCGCGCAGATCGGATCATCCCAGGGGACATTCTCATGGCCAGAAGCAAAATCGCCTTGATCGGCGCGGGTCAGATTGGCGGAACGCTCGCCCATCTCGCAGGATTGAAAGAGATGGGAGACATTGTCCTGTGCGACATCGCCGACGGCATTCCGCAAGGCAAGGCGCTCGACCTCGCCGAGTCGAGCCCGGTCGATGGTTTCGATGCCGGCCTGAGCGGTCTGACGACCGACCCCGCAGATTCCGACAGCTATGCCCAGATCGAAGGCGCCGATGTTGTGATCGTCACCGCCGGCGTCCCACGCAAGCCGGGGATGAGCCGCGACGACCTGCTTGGGATCAACCTGAAGGTGATGAAATCGGTCGGCGAAGGCCTCGGCAAATACGCGCCGAACGCGTTTGTGATCTGCATCACCAACCCGCTGGATGCCATGGTCTGGGCCCTGCAGAAATTCTCCGGCCTGCCCGCGCACAAGGTCTGCGGCATGGCCGGCGTGCTCGACTCGGCCCGCTTTCGTTACTTCCTGGCTGAAGAGTTCAAGGTCTCGGTCAAAGATGTGACGGCGTTCGTCCTCGGCGGCCACGGCGATACGATGGTGCCCCTGACCCGCTACTCGACCGTGGCCGGCATTCCCCTGCCGGATCTCGTGAAGATGGGCTGGACCAGTCAGGAGAAGCTCGACCAGATCGTACAGCGGACCCGCGATGGCGGGGCCGAGATCGTTGGCTTGCTGAAGACCGGCTCGGCCTTCTACGCCCCGGCCGCCTCGGCGATCCAAATGGCCGAGAGTTATCTGAAAGACCAGAAACGCGTGCTTCCCTGCGCCGCCAATTTGACGGGTCAATACGGGCTGGACGACATGTATGTGGGCGTGCCGACCATCATCGGCGCCGGCGGGATCGAGAAAATCATCGAGATCGAACTCGACAAGGCCGAAAAGGCGATGCTCGACAAATCGATCGACGCGGTAAAAGGCTTGGTCGAGGCGTGCCAGGCCATCGATGGCAGCCTAGCCTGACGTTACCCGTTTGGCTCGGTGGCCCGCACAGGGCGGCGGCATCCTTCTGCCGCCCATCACGCGATGCGCCGCGCTTTCATGGTCCGGCGGCTGAGCCATCGCTGTGAAAGCTTCAAGCCCCAAAGGCGCAACGTGACGCAGTTGAACCTGGCGGGGGCGCGCGCTAAGGGAGAGCCGAGCCGTTCGCTCCCTGCGAGCAGCCCCCGGCGCGCCCCGCGCCACGACCCAAGGCCCGCCCCGAGGGCCAGAACCGGGAGGACGCTGTCATGAACATCCATGAGTATCAGGCGAAGGCATTGCTCAAGAGCTATGGTGCACCGGTCGCAGATGGGGAGCCCGTTCTGGCGAAAGAGGATGCGGCCAAAGCGGTCGCCGACCTCCCCGGACCGGTCTGGGTCGTCAAGGCGCAAATCCATGCCGGCGGCCGCGGCAAGGGCACGTTCAAGGAAGCCGAAGCGGGCGAGAAAGGCGGCGTGCGCATCGCCAAGGGCGAAGACGAAGCCATCGCCTTCGCCGAGCAGATGCTGGGCCACACCCTGGTCACCCACCAGACCGGCCCGGCCGGCAAGCAGGTCAACCGGGTCTATATCGAGGATGGCGCGGCCATCGCCTCCGAATTCTACCTCTCGCTGCTGGTCGACCGCGAGACCTCGCGCATCTCGTTCATCGTCTCGACCGAGGGCGGGATGGATATCGAGGAAGTCGCCGCCGAGACGCCGGAGAAGATCCTGACCTTCTCGGTCGACCCGGCCACCGGGGTGATGCCGCTGCATGGCCGCAAGGTCGCTTTCGCGCTGGGCCTCTCCGGCAATGCAGCCAAGCAATGCGGCAAGCTGGTCAACACGCTCTACCAGCTGTTCGTCGAGAAGGACGCCAGCCTTATCGAGATCAACCCGCTGATCCTGACCGAGGGCGGCGATATCCGCTGCCTCGACTGCAAGATGAATTTCGACTCGAACGCGCTCTATCGCCACCCGGAGATCATGGAGCTGCAGGACGAGACCGAGGAAGACCCCGCCGAGCTCGCCGCCGAGAAGCACGGGCTGAACTATATCACCCTGGATGGCGAGATCGGCTGCATGGTCAACGGCGCGGGCCTGGCCATGGCGACCATGGATATCATCAAGCTCTATGGCTCGGAGCCTGCAAACTTCCTCGATGTCGGCGGCGGCGCGACCAAGGAGAAGGTGACCGAGGCGTTCAAGATCATCACCTCGGATGACAAGGTCAAAGGTATCCTGGTCAACATCTTCGGCGGCATCATGCGCTGTGACGTGATTGCCGAGGGTGTGATCGCCGCGGTCAAAGAGGTCGGCCTGGAAGTCCCCCTGGTCGTCCGGCTGGAAGGGACCAATGTCGAACTCGGCAAACAGATCATCAACGAAAGCGGCCTTGCCGTCATTGCCGCCGACAACCTAGCCGATGCGGCCGAGAAGGTCGTCAAGGCGGTGAAAGGCTGAGACCGGGAACGGGGGGCGTCATGCGTGCCGCGGCGCTCGCAGTGATGCTGCTTGCCGGATGCGAGCCGGGGTCCGAGCTCGATCGCACCGATCTCAGGGCGGAAGACATCCAGGCGGTGGCGCTGCGGGTGTTCGAGGAGATGTGCCTGCAGCAACTCCCCACGATGGCCGAGGTGCGGCCCGCCCTCCTCGCCGTTGCCGAACAAGAGCTTGGCGAGAAACCCACGCTCGATCGCGACGCCTATTCCACCGTTGCGAGCCGGCGCGCCGGCATGATCCTGACCCGCGGCACCCCCGCATGGCCAGCCTTCGAAGGCGAGCATCGCTGCGAGGTGCAAACCAACGCGCTGCCCGTCGAGGAAACCACCGAAGCTGCGCTGGACCTGTTCAAGGCGGAGGGGCGCGCTGGCTTTGCCCTCACCGAGGCGCGGCCGGACCATATTGGCGAACGCCAGGCCTGGACGGTTGCGGGCACGCGACCTGGGATGCGCTTCGAGGTTGCGACCGGCGCAGCCGCGGAAGGGGGCAACCGGCAGGTTATCCTCCGTCTGGCCTGGAGGGATGGATGACCCCTCCCCGGCATATCGCGACCACCGCCCGCGGCCCGTCACGCGCCTCGAACGGGGCCGGCGCGCCGCTCGCCGCCTACACGACACTGCTCGCCCCCGTTCCCGACGGGACCCGCAACTTTGAACCGAAAGAACGCGCCTAGCCGCGCAGGAGGATAGAATGGCCGTGCTCGTCGATGAAAACACCAAGGTGATCTGCCAGGGGCTGACCGGCTCGCAGGGGACCTTCCACTCGGAACAGGCGCTGGCCTATGGCACGCAAATGGTCGGCGGTGTCACTCCGGGCAAGGGTGGGACCGAGCATATCGGCCTGCCGGTCTTCAACTCGGTTCATGAAGCGGTGGCAAAGACCGGGGCGAATGCCAGCGCCATCTATGTCCCGCCGCCCTTCGCCGCCGATGCGATCCTCGAGGCCATCGATGCCGAAATCGCGCTGATCGTCTGCATTACCGAGGGCATTCCGGTGATGGATATGATGAAGGTGAAACGCGCTCTGGAGGGCTCGACCAGCCGTCTGATCGGCCCGAACTGCCCCGGCGTGATCACGCCGGATGCGTGCAAGATCGGCATCATGCCGGGCCATATCCACAAGCGCGGTTCGGTCGGCGTGGTCAGCCGCTCGGGCACGCTGACCTATGAGGCCGTCGGGCAGACGACGGCGGCGGGCCTCGGCCAATCGACCTGCATCGGCATCGGCGGCGACCCGATCAAGGGCACCGAGTTCATCGACGCTTTGGAGCTGTTCCTGGGCGATGACGAGACGCAATCGATCATCATGATCGGCGAGATTGGCGGCTCGGCCGAGGAAGACGCGGCGCAGTTCCTGATCGACGAAGCGAACAAAGGCCGCAAGAAACCCGTTGCCGGTTTCATCGCGGGCCGCACGGCCCCTCCGGGTCGGCGCATGGGCCATGCCGGGGCGATTATCTCAGGCGGCAAAGGCGGCGCCGAAGACAAGATCGAGGCCATGAAGGGCGCCGGTATCGTGGTTGCGGAAAGCCCGGCGCATCTGGGCCAGGCCCTGATCGAGGCGATCGGCTGAATGCGACCGGGGCTGCTGCGTCACCGACACGCAGCAGCCCCGCCGCTTCGCAGGTGCGGTGAAGGTTTCCTTAAGAGTTGCACTCGTTATAGTAATCCCGCGGGTCAACACCGGCCCGTTCGATTCCCGAACGCCTCGTTTGAGAGGTGCGCTCCAGAAGGGACAGGGGGGCCGCAATGCTCCCCCGAAGTCATATGAACGATATGAGGGCTCCTGGTTCCTCGAACGAGCCGTTCCACGCCTCCTCCTTCCTGCAAGGCCATAACGCCGAATATGTCGAACAGCTCTATGCGCGGTTCATGCGCGACCCCAATTCGGTCGATCCGAGCTGGGCGGAGTATTTCCGCAGCCTCGGTGACGATATGGGTCAGGTGGTCGACGAAGCCGCCGGCGCCCCCTGGGCCCGGGCAGATTGGCCCCCCGCGCGCCCGACCGAGGAGCTGGCGGCGCTGGACGGCGATTGGGACGCGCTGCCCGACCCGAAGAAACTCGCCAAGAAAATCAACGGCCGGGCCGAGGCGAAAGGCGAGACGATCGATCCCGAGCGGCTGAAGCAAGCCACGCTCGACAGTATCCGCGCGATCAATTTCATCCGGTCCTATCGCATCCGTGGCCATCTGGCGGCCGATCTCGACCCGCTGGGGATCGCGGGCCGCGACCGGCATCCCGAGCTGGATCCCGCCTTTTTCGGCTTTACCGAGGGCGATCTGGACCGACCGATTTTCATCGACAACCTGCTCGGCCTGACCGAGGCACCGCTGCGCGAGATCGAGGCGCTGCTGAAACGGACCTATGCCAGCACCTTCGCGCTGCAATACATGCATCTCGACGACCCGGTCGCCAAACGCTGGCTGCAGGAGCGGATCGAGGGCTATGGCAAAGAAGTCAGCTTCTCGGCCGAGGGGCGCAAGGCGATCCTCAACAAGCTGGTCGAATCCGAGGGGTTCGAGAAGTTCCTGCATGTCAAATATATGGGCACCAAACGCTTCGGTCTGGATGGCGGCGAAGCGGCCATCCCCGCGCTGGAGCAAATCATCAAACGCGGCGGCGCCCTGGGCGCGCGGGAGATCGTGATCGGCATGCCCCACCGCGGCCGGCTGAACATCCTGGCCAATGTCATGGGCAAACCCTTCCGCGCGATCTTCAACGAATTCCAGGGCGGCAGCTTCAAGCCAGACGATGTCGATGGCTCGGGCGATGTGAAATACCATCTCGGCGCCTCCTCGGACCGGCAGTTCGACGGCAACAAGGTGCATCTCAGCCTGACCGCAAATCCCAGCCATCTGGAGGCGGTGAACCCCGTCGTCCTGGGCAAATGCCGCGCGAAGATGGAGCTTTACGACCACGACGCGACGGCGGTGATCCCGCTGCTCCTGCACGGCGACGCGGCCTTTGCCGGTCAGGGCGTGGTGGCGGAGTGTTTCGGCATGTCGGGGCTGGTCGGGCACACAACCGGCGGCACGATCCACCTGATCGTCAACAACCAGATCGGGTTCACCACCGCCCCCCATCACAGCCGCTCCAGCCCCTACCCGACCGATATCGCGAAAATGGTCGACTGCCCGATCTTCCACGTGAACGGAGATGACCCGGAGGCGGTGGTCCACGCCGCCAAGGTCGCCACCGAATACCGGCAGAAGTTCCAGAAAGACGTCGTCATCGACATGTTCTGCTATCGCCGCTTTGGCCATAACGAGGGTGACGAGCCGATGTTCACCCAGCCAAAGATGTACAAGGCGATCAAGAAGCAGAAGACGACAATCCAGCTCTATGCCGACCGGCTGGTCGAGGACGGGCTGATTTCGGCGGAAGAAGTCGACCAGAACCGCGCCAGCTTCCAGAACTTCCTCAGCGAGGAGTTCGAGGCAGGCCGCGGCTATAAACCCAACAAAGCCGATTGGCTGGACGGGCGCTGGTCCGATATGGAGCGGATGGAGGGCGAGTACCAGCGCGGGCAAACCGCGATCTCGGACGATCTGTTCCAGGAAGTCGGCAGCGCCCTGACCAAGCTGCCCAGCGGTTTCAACGCCCATCGCACTGTCGGACGCCTGCTCGAGACCAAGCGCGAGGCGATCGAGACCGGCCAGGGCATCGACTGGGCTACGGGCGAGGCGTTGGCCTTCGGCTCGCTGCTTTGCGAGGGCTACAAGGTCCGGCTGAGCGGCCAGGATTGCACCCGCGGCACCTTCTCGCAGCGCCATTCCGGCATCACCGATCAGGAGACGGAGGAGCGGTATTACCCGCTCAACCATATCCGCGAGGGGCAGCGGCAATACGAGGTCATCGACTCGATGCTCTCGGAATACGCGGTGCTGGGGTATGAGTACGGCTATTCCCTTGCCGAGCCCAACGCGCTTACTCTGTGGGAGGCGCAGTTCGGCGACTTCGCCAATGGCGCGCAGATCATGTTCGACCAATTCATCTGCTCGGGCGAGCGGAAATGGCTGCGCATGTCGGGTCTGGTGATGCTGCTGCCGCACGGGTTCGAGGGTCAGGGGCCGGAACACTCCTCGGCCCGGATCGAGCGGTTCCTGCAGCTCAGCGCCGAGGACAACTGGATCGTCGCCAACTGCACGACGCCGGCGAACTATTTCCACATCCTGCGCCGGCAACTCCATCGCAGCTTCCGCAAGCCGCTGGTGCTGTTCACGCCGAAATCGCTGCTGCGGCACAAGCTCTGCATCTCGAAACGGTCGGATTTCACCGAGGGGTCCAGCTTCCACCGCGTGTTGTGGGATGATGCGCAGCTCGGCAATTCCGAGACTGCGCTGAAGCCGGACGAGCAGATCAAGCGGGTCGTGATCTGCTCGGGCAAGGTCTATTTCGATCTGCTCGAGCGGCGCGATGCAGAAGGCATCGACGATGTCTATCTGATGCGGCTGGAGCAGTTCTATCCCTTCCCCGCCCTGTCGATGACCCGCGAATTGGCCCGCTTCAAGAATGCCGACGTGGTCTGGTGTCAGGAGGAACCGAAGAACCAGGGGGGATGGTTCTTTGTCGAGCCCAATCTGGAATGGGTGCTCAGCCGCCTCGGCGGCAAGGCCTCGCGCGCCCGCTATGCCGGACGTGCAGCATCGGCCTCGCCTGCCACAGGCCTGGCCGAGCAACATAAATATGAGCAGAACGCGCTGGTCGAGGCCGCGCTGGATCTGGAAGGAGACGCGTGATGGCAACCGAAGTGCGCGTGCCGACGCTGGGTGAGTCGGTCACAGAAGCCACGATCGCAACCTGGTTCAAACAGCCGGGCGAGCCAGTCGCGGTGGACGAGATGCTGTGTGAGTTGGAGACCGACAAAGTGACGGTCGAGGTGCCCTCCCCCGCCGATGGCGTGATGGTAGAGCATGTGGCGAAGGAGGGCGACACGGTCGGCGTCGACGCCCTCTTGGCCACGATCGAGGCCGGGGCCGCCGCGCCCGCGGCAAAAGCCGCCCCGGCCCCCGAAGCACCGGCGGCGCCCCAGGCTGCTCCGGCGCCCACAGGCGGAAACGGCTCGGCCCCGGTCGCGCCCTCGGCGGCGCGCATGATGGCCGAGAAAGGGATCGACCCAAGCTCGGTCACGGGCACCGGCAAGGATGGCCGGGTGATGAAGGAGGATGTGCAGCGGGCCGCCTCGGGCACGCCGGCACCGGTTGCTGCCAGGGCCCCTGCCGCGGATGACGGCACCCGCGAAAAGCGGGTGAAGATGACCCGGCTGCGCCAGACCATTGCGCGCCGCCTGAAGGACGCGCAGAACACCGCGGCGATGCTGACCACCTATAACGAGGTGGACATGTCCGGCATCATGGCGCTGCGTAATGAATTCAAGGAAGAGTTCGTGAAGAAGCATGGCGTGAAGCTGGGCTTCATGAGCTTCTTCGTCAAAGCCTGCTGTCACGCGCTGCACGAAATCCCGGCGGTCAATGCCGAGATCGACGGCGATGAGTTGGTCTATAAGAACTACTATCATGTCGGCGTCGCGGTCGGCACGCCGACCGGCCTCGTGGTGCCAGTCGTGCGCAATGCCGATCAGATGGGGTTCTCCGATATCGAGAAAACCATCGCAGGTCTCGGCGAGAAAGCGCGGGACGGCAAGCTGACCATGGCGGATATGCAGGGCGGGACCTTCACCATCTCGAATGGCGGGGTCTATGGCTCGCTTATGTCGAGCCCGATCCTGAACCCGCCGCAATCGGGCATCCTGGGGATGCACAAGATCCAGGAACGCCCGATGGTCGTGGGCGGCCAGATCGTGGCCCGGCCGATGATGTATCTGGCGCTGAGCTATGACCACCGGATCATCGACGGCAAGGAGGCTGTCACGTTCCTGGTGCGTGTTAAGGAGGCACTGGAAGATCCGCGACGTCTGCTGATGGATCTCTGACCAGATGATCGAACGGCTGCAACAGAACTGGGTCTATGGCGGGCTGTTATCAGGGTTGCTCTTGCTCACGCTCACCCCCGTCTTGGCAACCGGTTGGTCACGGGTGGAGGTGCTGACCTTTCTGGCGCTGCCCATCTACATGTTGCACCAATATGAGGAGCATGACGCAGACAGGTTCCGGATCTGGGTGAACACGAATTTGGGTGGCGGCAACGAGATCATGTCGCCCGCTTTTGTGTTCACTGTGAACTTTTTCGGTGTGTGGATGCTGATGGCAGCGGTGATTTGGCTGACCTTTCTCGTCGATGCTGATTGGGGTCTGTTCGCTGCCTATCTGTTGATCGTGAATGGCCTGATCCATATCGCGCAAGCCATTGCGATGCGGCGGAGCAATCCGGGACTGATCACGGCGGTTCTCCTGTTCCTGCCGTTGGGAGGAATGCTGCTCTCGGAACTGATGCATGCGGGGATTGTTCAGCATCTCATTTCACTGGCGCTGATCCTCACCCTCCATCTCGCAATCGTACTTGCGGCTGCGGCCAACCTCAGACGCGCATAACCGATGATTGACCGCCATAATACTGCGGCAAGGAGAACCTGATGAGCGACTATGATGTTGTTGTGATCGGCGGCGGGCCGGGCGGGTATGTCTGTGCGATCAGAGCGGCACAGAACGGGCTGAAGGTGGCCTGTGTCGAGGGGCGCGGCGCGCTGGGGGGGACCTGTCTGAATGTGGGCTGTATCCCGTCAAAAGCGCTGCTCCACGCCTCGGAGATGGTGCATGAAGCCGGCGGGAACTTTGCCAAGATGGGGATCGTGGCCAAGGAGGTCTCGGTCGATATCCCGCAGATGCATGACTACAAGAAGGGCGTGATCGACGCGAACACCTCGGGCATCGAATTCCTCTTCAAGAAGAACAAGGTCGAATATGTGCAGGGCTGGGGCGAGATCGTCTCGGCCGGCGCGGTGAAGGTTGGCGACCGGACCCTCTCGACCAAGAACATCGTGATCGCGACGGGGTCGGAACCGGCCTCGCTGCCCGGTGTCGACGTGGATGAGGAGCGGGTGGTGACCTCCACCGGCGCGCTGGATCTGGCAGAGATCCCGAAGCGGCTGGTGATCATCGGTGCGGGCGTGATCGGCCTGGAACTGGGCTCGGTCTGGGGGCGTCTGGGGGCCGAGGTAACGGTGGTGGAGTATCTCGACCACATCACCCCGGGCCAGGATGCCGAGGTCTCGAAACAGTTTCAGAAGATCCTGACCAAACAGGGGATGACCTTCATCCTGAACTCCGCCGTGCAGGAGGTGGTCAAGAGCAACGCGCTGACGGTGAAATACATGTCGCGCAAGGATGACAGTGCGCATGAGGTCGAGGCCGATGTCGTGCTGCTGGCCACTGGCCGCCGGCCTTATACGGAGGGGCTGGGGCTCGAGAAGGTCGGGGTCGAGACCACACGGGGCGTCGTGAAGACGGATGGCCATTGGCAGACCACAGTGCCGGGGATCTACGCGATCGGCGACGTGATCTCTGGCCCGATGCTCGCCCATAAGGCCGAGGATGAGGGAATGGCCGTCGCGGATCACATCGCCGGGCGCCATGGCCACGTGAACTATGCCGTGATCCCGGGCGTGATCTATACCGCGCCCGAGGTGGCTTCAGTCGGCAAGACCGAGGAAGACCTGAAATCCGCGGGCACGCCTTACAAGGTTGGCAAGTTTCCCTTCATGGCCAATGGCCGGGCGAAGGCGAATTTCGCCTCGGACGGGTTCGTGAAACTGCTGGCGCATCAGGAGACGGACAAGATCCTCGGCTGCCATGTCATCGGGCCCGCGGCGGGGGATCTGATCCACGAAGTCTGCGTGGCGATGGAGTTTGGTGCGGCGGCGGAAGACCTGGCAATGACCTGTCACGCGCATCCGACCTATTCCGAGGCGATGCGCGAGGCCGCCTTGGCCTGCGGCACTGGGCCGATCCATTTCTGAGGCGGGACGGCCGGTGCGCCCGCAGGCCACCGCCCTCCCCCACCCACCCCCCGGAGCGCGCTGCTGTAGTGCGACAACGATTTTTGCAGTGTCCGACACACATTTTTGCAGCAAATCGATTTTTCCCGCGCTCGGCAAGGGGCGACCTTCGCTTTCGTTCCGGGTTTAAACGCCCTTTGATGGCTCGTTAGGCGGTTGTTTATCACCGCTCGAAAGGTGTTTGAGATCCTTCGCAACAGCGGTGACCCCGTCCAGTCCCCATTGGTTATCGATGCGCTTGGCGTGAATGCTCAGTTCAGCATCGCGGACCCAGCGCAGGACGTCGCGAAGCGCATCGATCCGCGCCTCTTGGGCAGCCAGCTGGGTTGGGGTTCTAGCTTCTCCACCATACTCTGATGCGACCCGGTCTTCATGTTCAAGCCGCATCAGCTCGCCCCTGATCTGGGCGACAAGTTCGTGAGGGGTGGCCAGCCAGTCTCGAAGGTCGTTCACCGCTTGCCCCCTTTCGCCGCCAGCTCGCGATAGGCGGCCAGGGCCTGGTCGGCGTCGAGGCCGGGGGGCAACTCTTGGCCAAAGCGTTTGCGGGCGGCCTGGTAGAGCGCTTCCAGGCGTTCCTCGGCCGGGCTGACGTTCGGGTTCTCGAAGTCCTCGGGCTCGACTTGCAGCTCGACAAACTCCCGCGGCAATTCGCGGGTGTCGCTTTCCGGTTCGGGCAGCGGTTTCGTCTGGCGCTGGGTCGGGGGCTGGGTCACAAGGCGCAGTTTCATTACACGATCACTCCATAGTTCTCGGCATTGCCGCGGCGGATATCGAGGCCCAGATCGGCGGGCACCTGGTTGAAAAGCTTGAAGTCGGCCATCTCGCCCGTCAGCCGGTTCGAGCCGGTTTCACGCGACCCGATGCGCAGCTGGGCCCCGCCCGACCAGTCGAAGGTTCCGGCCAGGTTCACCTCGGCCGATGTGAACCCGTTCCGGCCGGCGCCCATGCGGCCGTTGCGCAGGTAGAAATGCAGCCCCATCAGCGGGTGGCCGTCGACGATCGGGATCGAGATCGTCGCCGAGGCGGCCGCCGTCTGGGCCTGGAATTGCAGGTTGCCGCCGGTCTGGCGGATCTCGATCGAGCCGGGCGTGCCGCGCGCGCCCAGGACGCAATACATCGTCGTCTCGAAGTCCTTCCGGCCGACGAAGTCGATCAGGAATTCGTTCGTGATCGACGTCGCGATCGCGCCGTCGGTGTGCAGCATGTGTTGCTCGCCCGCAAAGCGGAAGAACGTCCGCGTGACGGCGTCGGCCCCGGCTGCCTGCGCGTCATAGAACGGCCGCCGGCTGGCCACGCCACCGGACGGGACGAAGCCCTCGGCGGGGTCCACCGCGTCGTCGACACGGTCGACGCGGATGCCGTCGAGCGTGATCCCAGCCCCGGCCGGGTCATCGTTGCGCCACCCCGCCAGGGCGCCGGGCAGGGTCCACCATTCCGGTTTGACGAATTGCGCGACGATGGCGGGGATCGCCAGGGTCTCGGCGGTGGGGATGCCGGCCTTCGAAGCGGACACCTGGATATTACGCTGGGGCGACGGGGCGGATGTGTCGAATTGGAGCTGGCTGCCCGACAGGGTGGCGCCGCCCTGGGGATCGACCACCTGGAAGGCGTCGACCCCGGCCGAGAAAAGCGGGCGGATGTCGCGCACATCGACGCCCGTGTCGGCCGTTGTCAGCTCGATCGGATCGCGCAGGTCGTGCAGCGGCGACGGCGCGGCGGGCACCACGATCGGCGGGTCCTGGGGGCGATACCATGGCCCCTCGGCCGACAGGGTCAGCAGGCGCTGCCAGTAGGCGTTAGCGGGCACGTCGTCGCTGTGGTGGCCCATGGCGGCGAAGGTGCCGTCGCGGGTCCGCGGCCGGATCGGGACAAACTGGACGAATCCGCCGTCCGAATAGGTCTGCACCGCGCGCCAGATCGTCTCGACATCGTCGGCGCCAAAGTCCGATCGGATATAGGCGTGGATGGCTTGCGAGATGTTTCCATATTCCGCGGGCAGCTGGATGAAGTAATGCAGCGGCCCCTCGTAGCAGATCAGCCGGATATACCGGCCCGCTTCCGTCGACGCCTCTTGCCGGATGGCGTCATATTGCTGGAGGCGTTTGAACGCCTCGTGGATCGAGATTTGCCGGGTCCGATCCCGCACCACCTCGGCGAAGCGCGTGTTGAATTCGTCTTGCGTCTGGGTGCCGGCGGCGACGTTGTCGGCCAGGGCGACCAGCTCGTCCCAGATCGCCTCGTTCTGTTCCAGCTTGTTGCCGACATAGGTCGACGTCCCCACCGCCCAGACCAGGGTCTTCGGGTCGACATAACCGTCAGGATCGAAAGCGGCCCAGACGGTCGGCCACAGGATGTCGCGCAGGTTGTCGGGGTTCTGCTGGTGCCACATCAGCAGCGGCCGCACCCGGTTCGCCTGGGCCCCGAACGCCGCGACCACCAGCTGGGTCATGCGGACGAAACCCTTCGCATACCAATTCTCTCGGGCCGCTTCGGTGCGCTTGAAGGTGGCGTCGGTCACCCCCGGGCCGAAATACTTCGCCGGCAGATCCATGATCGTGTC
The DNA here is from genome assembly GCA_038524325.1 of Pseudomonadota bacterium. GTDB lineage: Bacteria > Pseudomonadota > Alphaproteobacteria > Rhodobacterales > Rhodobacteraceae > Thermohalobaculum. The sequence goes on along the minus strand of JBCBIS010000040.1, from coordinate 1,122 downwards.
GCTGACGATGTTCGTGATAAACAGCGCCCGCTCGTTCCCGGCGTCATCGGTCACCAGGATGCCGTTCTGGGTCGACCCAGAGAAGGCCGTGAAATTGGTTCCCATGCCGAACACCCGGCGGGTGTCGTTGTCGATCCGAACGGTCCCCTGCTGGTCGGCCAGGGTGCGCGCGCGATCGGCGATCGATTGCTCGACGACATAGGTCTGTTGGCCGAAATTCGGGTTCCAGACTTCGTTCGACAGTTCGATCAGGAAGTTCAGGTGCGGCGCCAGCTGGTCGCGCGCGATCTCGGCGATCTGGGTGATCGTCGCGTCGGTCAGATCGTGGTGGAACGTATACCAAAGGTCCGTGTTCAGCTGGTTCGCGACGGCGCAACAGACATCGATCCACATCGCCTTGTTGACGGAAAAGCTGCCCAGCGGTTTGAAGCCGGCGGCCGTGCGCCGAAAGCTGTTGTTGGTCTGGTGGCCCTGCATCACGCGGAACGTGTCGCAGTTCGCGAAGATCCGCTCGAAGTCTGGGTGCAGCGCCTGGCGGCCGCGTTCATCGATCAGGGCGCGGTGGCGTTCCATATGCAGGCGGATGTTCACGGCCGGGTTGCCTGGCGTCGGGACCCAGCGGACGCGGACCTTCTGGTTCGTCAGCCAGTCGAATTGAATTTCGCCGTTGGCGGCGTTCGACATGTCGATGTTCGAGGCGCCGAATTCCAGGCTGAACGTCGCGTCACCATCCCAGCGCAGGACGTAACGGGTGCTGGCATCGGCCGGGTCGGTGTAGTGCGAGGGGCCGATGGTGCCGACATTGTCCCAGGCGAAAAGCGTGTTGTAATCGTCGAAGCCTGGCGCCAGCTCGGTCGGATATCCATTGTCATCGAGGAAGGCGGGGTCGGCGTCGAAATTGGTGCCGCCGATCGACGTCTGCAGGTCGAATGCCAGCATCATCCGGTCGGCGAACATCTGCTGGCGATTGAAGGTCTGGGCGAATTCGTCGTTGAAGATCATCGGCACCGCGTTCGCGGTCGCCGTCGGGACGTCGATCACCTGGTTCTGGTAGTGGCGAAGGTCCGAGACGAAGGTGCCGTTAAATGGCGTCTCGAGACGCCATTTAACGGCACCTTCGTC
>JBCBIS010000039.1:0-25500 GCA_038524325.1 Pseudomonadota bacterium | reverse complement strand
CACAGGCGCGGATTCTGCAATTCGTCGAACGGCGAAAGGATCAGTCGGGCATCATCTATTGCTCCTCACGCAAACGCACCGAAACCCTGGCCGTCGCCCTGCAGGGCAAGGGGATCGACGCGCTGGCCTATCATGCCGGGCTGGATGCCGAGACCCGCAGCGAGCGCCAGGACCGCTTTACCCGGCAGGACGGGGTGGTGATGGCGGCCACCGTCGCCTTCGGCATGGGCGTCGACAAGCCCGATGTGCGCTATGTCATCCATGCCGATCTGCCCAAGACAGTCGAAAGCTATTATCAGGAGATCGGGCGCGCGGGCCGCGACGGGCTGCCGGCGGATACGCTGACCCTCTATGGCATCGACGATATCAAGCTGCGCCGCCGTCAGATCGACGAGACCGACGCCCCGGCCGAGCGCAAACGCGCGGATCATCAGCGCCTGAACGCGCTGCTGGCCATTGCGGAAGCGCCGAAATGCCGCCGCCAGACCCTGCTCGCCTATTTCGGCGAAGGCACCGAGCCCTGTGGCAATTGCGACCTCTGCCGCACGCCGCCAGATCTCTATGACGGCACGACCCAGGTGCAGAAGGCGCTTTCGGCCATGCTGCGGACCGGCGAGCGCTTCGGGGTGGAGCATCTGACCGCGGTGCTGCGCGGCGAGGCGTCGGAGCGGGTGGTCAGCCTCGGCCATGACCGCCTGCCGACCTTTGGGGTCGGCGCCGATACGGACAAAGGCGTCTGGCGTGGGATATTCCGCCAGCTCTACGCGCTCGGCCATGCCAGCGTCACCGAGACCGGCTCGTGGCAGGCCACCGAGAGCGGGTGGGAGGTGCTGCGCAGCAATGCCCCGGTGATGCTGCGCACCGACACCGCCCGCCCGGCGCGAGGTTTGGGCGCGGCAGGGTCAGGCTCAGGCTCAGGCCAATCGGGCCGCCCCCGTCCCGCCGGCCCCGACCCCGAGGATGTCGAGCTGTTCGACGCTCTGCGTGGGCTGCGCACGCGGCTTGCCAAGGCCAAAAGGGTGCCGGCCTATGCGGTGTTTCCCGACGCGACCCTGCTGGATATGTGCGCGCAGAAACCCACCACGTTGGACGCGCTGGCCGGATGCCATGGCGTTGGCGCAAAGAAGCTCAAGACCTATGGGCAGGCCTTTCTTGAGGTCCTGCTGGGCGAGACGCCGGAGGTTCCGCACCCGGCCCGGGCCAAACTCTCCGGCACGCCCGAGGGCCCCCTGTTCGATGCCCTGGTCGAGACCCATGCCACCCTGACCCGCGGCCCCTATGGCACCGAGAAGTATCTGAGCTGCTCCAAACCCACCCTCGCCTCGATCGCGCGGGAACGACCCCGCACCAGGGACGCGCTTGCACAGATCCCGGGCATGGGCGAACAAAGGGTCGAGCGGTTCGGCCCCGCCTTTCTCAATCTGATCGACGCCGCCGGGGAGTGACCTGATGAAAATCGCGACCTTCAACATCAACGGGATCAAGGCCCGCCTGCCGGCCCTGCTGGATTGGCTGCGCGAAACCGCGCCCGATGTGGCCGTTCTGCAAGAGATCAAATCGGTCGACGAGGCGTTTCCTGCCCTGGAGATCGAGGATCTCGGCTACACCGTCGCGACCCATGGCCAGAAAGGGTTCAACGGCGTCGCGATCCTGTCGAAACAGCCGCTGGAGGATGTCTCGCGCGGCCTGCCCGGTGATGACAACGACGAGCAGGCGCGATGGATCGAGGCGACGGTGATGGGCGAGGCCGGGGCGGTGCGCGTCTGCGGTCTCTACCTGCCGAACGGCAATCCGGCCCCCGGCCCGAAATACGACTACAAGCTCGCCTGGATGGAGCGGCTGGAGGCCCGGGCACGCGCACTCCTCGCCGCGGAGGAGCCGTTTCTGATGGCCGGCGATTACAACGTCATCCCCGAGCCCCGCGACGCAAGGCATCCCGAGAACTGGGAGGGCGACGCCCTGTTCCGGCCCGAGAGCCGGGCGGCCTGGCGGCGCATCGTGCAACTCGGTCTGCATGATGCCACCCGGGAAGTGACACAGGCGGACGAGGTCTTCACCTTCTGGGACTATCAGGCCGGGGCATGGGAGCGGAACAACGGCATCCGTATCGATCATATTCTGCTGAGCCCGCAAGCCGCGGACCTGCTGCGCGGTGCCGGGATCGACAGCGCGGTCAGAGGGCGGGAGAAACCCTCGGACCATGTGCCAGTCTGGGTCGACCTCGCGATCTGACCGAGATCAGCTCGGCCGTGGTGGCGCGCCCGGCGCTGTGCTCGGCGCCCATTTTCCGGCATCGCCGGGGGGCGGCAGCGCGTCTTGCTCGGGCCCTCCGACAGCAAGTTGTTCGGCAGTCTCGGCAGGTGTGGTGACGGCGCTGGTCTGAGCGGTCATCACATTCTCATCGACCAGCGCTTTGGCGACGGGCGTTCCCTCCGGCTCTCCCTCCAGCGCAACCTCGATCTCTGCGCGTGCCAGTCTGCGGTTCGGCCTGGGGGCGCTCTCCGGCGCGTGGGAGACCTGGACAACCGGCGTGCTCGGAGCGACGGCCCCTGCGAGAACGCGGAGATCCTCATCGGCCTCGCGGGCCAGACGCACCTCCTCGGAATGCACCGGGGCCAAATTCGCCTGACGCATCCGCGTGACCTGGAGAGCGAGCAGGCTCAGCAGCTTGTCATCCTGCGACCGCCGCTTGGAAAACCCGTTCGCGGTCGCCAGAACGAGACGTTCGTTCACCCGGACAAAAGCACGCCAGAACCGGGGGGCGAAGACCGAAAGCTGGTCCTCTCCCTGATCCTCCAAATGCACATAGAGCGCATCGCCGATCTTGCGCATCTCGAGAATCTCGACCCCCTCCGCCGTGCCGCTGCGACCGAGCGAGGCACGCCCGGAAGGGCTTCGCAGGAACCGCTTCAGCCGATCTATCTGCTCGCTGTCGATCCGGTTGCCACCGAACCCTTCCTGTCCGGAGACCGAGATGGTCAACACTCCTGGAAAGCGCTCGCTGGACGCCCCGGCCTGCGGGCCGCATTCAGCGATCATCGCGAAGGCCCCATCCTCGACCACGGCGACCGAGTCCTCGGTGATGCAGAGCCCCGTCGCGGGTTCGATCCGCACCCGCCGCCCCCTCGCGGCAATATCGGCGGATTGCGCGCCCTGATTGAGCACGGCAAAGCCCTTGATCGACTTGACCCGTTTCAGTTCGGCTTCCAGCCCGCTTTCCCCCAACCCCGTGCAGCCGGCCGCCAGGCAGGCGAGGCCGATCACCGAGACACAACGCTTCCAGAACACAAACACCCCCTTCTTACTCCCCTTTCAGACCCATCAGAGATCCGCGTAGCAGTGGCCTTCCTCGCTCCCCCCGGGATGGGTCACTGCGCCTTTGACGGCCGGTCCGGCGAGCTGCGCATATTTCCACAGGGCGCCCGCGCCATAGATCGTCTGGCGTGGACCGCTCCACGCCTTCTTGCGCTGGCGCAGCTCGGTCGCGCTCAGCTTGACCTTGATCATGCCGCGTTTGGCATCGATGGTGATGATATCGCCCGTCTGGATCAGGGCGATGGGGCCACCGACAGCCGCTTCGGGTCCCACATGGCCGACGCAGAAACCGCGCGTCGCGCCCGAGAACCGGCCATCCGTGATCAGGGCGACCTTCGAGCCCATCCCCTGGCCCGAAATCGCCGCCGTGGTCGCCAGCATCTCGCGCATGCCGGGGCCGCCCTTGGGCCCCTCATTGAGATGACAATGACCTCGCCTTCCTGATATTCGCGGTTCTGGACGGCGGCGAAGGCGTCTTCCTCGCATTCGAAGACCCGGGCCGGACCCTCGAAGCGCTGCTTTTTCATGCCCGCGACTTTCACGATCGCGCCTTCGGGGGCCAGATTGCCCTTCAGACCCACGACCCCACCGGTGGGGGTGATCGGCTTGTCGACCGGGTGGATCACCTTGCCATCCGCCTCGCCCGCGATGTTGGCGAGGTTCTCGGCCATGGTGCGCCCTGTCGAAGTGATGCAGTCGCCATGGATATACCCGCCCCGCATCAGCTCCTTCATCACGACCATCACGCCGCCGACCTCCCACAGGTCCTTGGCCACATATTTCCCGCCGGGTTTCAGGTCGACGAAATAGGGCGTTTCCTTGAAGATCTCGCAGACATCCTCCAGCGTGAATTCGATGCCAGCCTCATGGGCGATGGCAGGCAGGTGCAGGCCGGCATTGGTCGAGCCTCCGGTGCAGGCAACCACGCGGGCCGCGTTCTCGAGGCTTTGACGCGTCACGATATCCCGCGCGCGGATGTTTTGCGCGACCAGGTTCATCACCGCCCGGCCCGAGGCTTCGGCATACTGGTCACGGCTCTGATAGGGCGCGGGCGCCCCGGCCGAATTCGGCAATGCAAGACCCAGCGCTTCCGAGACACAGGCCATGGTGTTCGCGGTGAACTGCCCGCCACAGGCGCCCTCCGAGGGGCAGGCCACCCGTTCCAGGATCTCCAGCGCCGCATCCGACAGGTTGCCGCCCTGATGCCGACCAACCGCCTCGAACATGTCCTGCACGGTCAGGTCGCGGCCCTGGAACTCCTCGGGGATATCCGCCCCAGCCGTCGCGCGGCCGGGCAGGATCGAGCCGCCATAGAGGAACACGCTCGCCACGTTCAGCCGCGCCATCGCCATCATCATCCCGGGCAAGGACTTGTCGCACCCCGCAAGGCCGACGATGGCGTCATAGGCATGGCCGCGCATCGTGAGTTCCACGGTATCCGCAATCGCCTCGCGGCTGGCCAGCGAGGAACGCATCCCCTCATGCCCCATGGCGATCCCGTCGGTGACGGTGATGGTGGTGAACTCACGCGGCGTCCCGCGGCCTTCCTTGACCCCCAGCTTGACCGCCTGGGCCTGCCGGTTCAGCGCGATGTTGCAGGGCGCGGCCTCGTTCCAGCAGGTCGCGACGCCCACGAACGGCCGGTGAATCTCCTCCTCCGTCAAACCCATCGCATAGTAATAACTGCGATGCGGCGCCCGCGCCGGACCCTCAGTCACATGGCGGCTCGGCAGTTTGGATTTGTCGAAAGTCTTGGCGTCCATCCCCGGCGTGTCTCCCTGAAAAAATCGTTCAGCCTTCATAGCCAGTGCGTCTGCATGACGCAATCGGTCGAAACCCAATCTTCGCGATTGCGGAGAACCTGGCAGAAAGGCAGTCTCAGGCCCACGATGACTGCTCGCTTGTACGCCCCGGATTTCGCACAGCTTCTGCTCGGCCGGCCCCGGTTCCACCCCGCCTTTCGTGGCTGGGTCGGGGCGGGCCGGAGGCGCAAATCGCTGTGGCGGCTGATCCTTGGTGTCGTAATCTGCGGCCTGACCTATCTCGCGCTGTTGATGCTGGTGCTTGGCGGCGCGCTTGGGGGGCTCGCCCTCGCCGAGGGTGCGCGGCTCGAGAGCTTGCTGGCGATGCCCGACCCGCAGCGCTTGCTGCAGAGCCTGCCAATCCCCGCTGCGGTTTTGATCCTGCTGGCGACGTTCGCCGGCATGTGGCTGGGACCGTGGCTCGCGTTGACCCTGCTGCATCGCCGGGGATTTTGGGGCCTTCTGGCCGGGCCGGGCCGCTGGGCCTGGCGGCATGTCTGGATCGGGATCGGCATCGCCCTCTCAGCGCTCGGCCTGGCGGTGGTTCTCGATCTCCTCACCGGCAACGCGCTTTCGGGCGGGTCGACCGGCACGCTGCGGGAGATCCGCGACAGTCTCTCCGGCTGGGGCTGGTACCTGCTGCCCCTGATCCCGATGACCATCCTGCAGGCCTGTGGCGAGGAGGTGCTGTTCCGTGGCTATCTCCAGCAGCAATTGGTCGCCCGCTGCCGCAACCCGCTCGTTTGGGCGGTGCTGCCCTCGCTCCTGTTCGGGCTGCTGCATTGGCAGGGCACCTATGGGCTGGTCTATGTCATGGTCACGACCCTGTTTGGTCTGACCGCGGCGCTGATCACTTGGCGCACAGGGTCGCTGGCCGGGGCGATGGGGCTGCATTTCGGCAACAACCTCATCACCTTCGCCCTCACCAACCCACAGGATCTCGCCGGCCAGATCACCGGGGCGCAGGGCAGCGAGGGCGTAACGCTCGCCGCCCTGGCGACTGGCGGGCTGTTCTTTCTGCTGGTGCTGATCCTGGTCGCCTCGCGCTGGTCGCCCTTTACTCCAGCGCGGCGAGACGGGTGAGCGCCGCCTCCAGCTTCTCGCACTCGGCCTCGGCCACAGCCAGACGTTCGCGCTGCTCCTCAACGACGTCCTCGGGGGCCTTGGCTAGGAAACCCTGGTTCGAGAGTTTGCCCTGCAAACTCTTGACCTCTTTGGCCGCTTTGTCCCGGGCCTTGGTCAGCCGCGCCCGTTCGGCGGCCACGTCGATCACCCCGGCCAGCGGCAGGTTGATGGTGCAATCCTCCATCGGCACGGTCACGCTTCCCTCGGGCGCATGCTCTGCCACCGCGCATTCGGAAAGCCGCGCAAGCCGCTGGATCAGCTCGGCATTTCTGAGGAGACGCATCGCCACCGCTGGCGTGTGACCTGTCAGGACCATCTCGATCTTGGCCGAGGGCGGCACGCCCATCTCGGCCCGGACCGAGCGGATCCCCTCGATCGCCTTGACCACCCAGCCGATCTCCGCATCCGCCGCCGGGTCGATCAGATCCGCGTTCAGATCCGGCCAATCGGCATGGATCAGGCGCTTCTCACGCGTCGCCAGCCCGCCCCACAGGCTCTCGGTCACGAATGGCATGATCGGGTGGAGCAGCACCAGGCAGCGATCCAGTGCCCAGGCCATCACCGCCTGTGTCTCGGCCTTGGCCGCCCCATCCTCGCCCTGCAGCAGCGGCTTTGACAACTCGACATACCAGTCGCAGAACGTGCCCCAGATATGCGCGTAAAGCGTCCCCGCCGCGTCGTTGAAGCGATAGCCCGCCAGCGCCTCATCCACTTGGGCCGCGACCCGCACCGTCTCGCCGATGATCCATTTGTTGATCATCCGGCTGGCCTCTGGCGCGCCGGAGGGCGGCGGTGCGGCGTAGCAGCCGTTCATCTCGGCAAAGCGCGCGGCGTTCCAGAGCTTGGTCGAGAAGTTCCGATACCCCGCGACCCGCCCGGTATCGAGCTTGATGTCCCGCCCCATCGCCGCCATCGAGGCGAGCGTGAAGCGCACCGCATCGGCGCCATACTCGTCGATCAGCTCGAGCGGGTCGATGACATTGCCGAGCGATTTCGACATCTTCTTGCCGTGCTTGTCCCGGACCAGCGCGTGGACATAGACATCGCGGAACGGCACCTCGGGCTTGCCCTCGGCATCCTTCATGAAATGCAGCCCCATCATCATCATCCGGGCGACCCAGAAGAAGATGATGTCAAACCCGGTGATCAGAACATCGGTCTTGTAGTAACGTTCCAACTCCGGCGTCTCATCCGGCCACCCCAGCGTCGAAAACGGCCAGAGGGCGGAGGAGAACCAGGTGTCAAGGACGTCGGGGTCACGCCAAATCGGATAAACTCGGCGGCCTGAGTTGATCTCCGTGTATAGCATGTCGATAGCCTCATCTTCCGAGGCCACGAAAACCGTGTCGATTTCGACATCAACGTACTCATCTAACAAAAACTGCCGAACAAACGCACTTGCCACTGGCGCAGCTTCATCTTGACGCACAACGCAAGTCAAAAAATCGTCGTATCCTGTAGAGATACCTGCTTGATCACCTGCATCCGTTCCAACAAGGCGTTGAGAGTTAAAGACTCTGGGAAGACCAGTGTTTGAACCTTCCGCATCAGACAATGAAACAACGGGTAGACCATACCAAACCGGCACCTGGTGGCCCCACCAGAGTTGGCGGGAGATGCACCAGGGTTCGATATTGTCGAGCCATTGGAAATAGGTCTTCTCCCAGGCTTTGGGTGCAAAGGTCGTATCCTCTTTGCGCACCGCCTCCAACGCCGGTTTTGCGAGGGTTTCGGCATCAACGAACCACTGATCGGTCAGCATCGGCTCGATCACGACCTTCGAGCGGTCGCCCGTTGGAACCGTCATCTTGTTGTTTTCGACCAGCGGGATGTGCTCCGGCCCCGGCTCCTCAGCCTCGGCGTCGTGATCGGGGTTGGGGATCATGACCGCCAGCCCCTCGGCCGTGATCTCGGCGATCACCTTCTTGCGGGCGTCATAGCGGTCGAGGCCGCGGAACGCGTCCGGCACCAGGTTGATCGCGTCGATCTGGGCTTCGGTGAAGTCTTTGCCCTCGACAATCGCCTGAGCCTTCGCCGCCTCCTCGGCATAGGGCGCGCCATCGGCCCGCATCGCTGCCTTGGTGTCCATCAGGCGATAGCAGGGGATGTTGCCGCGCTTGGCCACCGCATAGTCGTTGAAGTCATGCGCGCCGGTGATCTTGACCGCGCCCGAGCCGAAATCGGGATCCGGATATTCGTCCGTGATGATCGGGATGTGGCGGCGATGCGCCTTCGGCCCGACGGGGATCTCGCAGAGTTTGCCCACAATCGGCGCATAGCGCTCATCACCGGGATGGACCGCAACTGCCCCGTCGCCCAGCATCGTCTCGGGCCGGGTCGTGGCGATCGAGATATAATCACGGGTCTCGCGCAGCGTGACTGTGCCGTCTTCGTCCTTCTCGACATATTCATAGGTCTCGCCGCCCGCCAGCGGGTATTTGAAGTGCCACATGCTGCCGTCGCGGTCGATATTCTCGACCTCGAGATCGCTGATCGCCGTCTCGAAATGCGGGTCCCAGTTGACCAGCCGCTTGCCTTTATAGATCAGGCCCTGGTTGTAGAGATCGACAAAGACCTTGAGCACCGCCTTCGACAGGGTGTCGGACATGGTAAATTCCGTCCGGCTCCAATCGCAGGAGGCGCCGAGGCGTTTCAACTGTCCGAGGATAACGCCCTCCGACTCGGCCTTCTGCCGCCAGACCCGCTCGATGAAAGCGTCGCGACCCATATCGGTGCGACGGATATTCCCCTCCTCCGCCAGCTTTCGCTCGACGACCATCTGAGTCGCGATCCCCGCATGGTCGGTGCCCGGCTGCCACAGCGTGTCGAAACCCCGCATCCGGTGCCAGCGGATCAGGATATCCTGCACCGTGTTGTTCAGCGCATGGCCCATATGGAGCGAGCCCGTGACATTCGGCGGCGGGATGACGATGCAGAACGTCTCGGCGCGCGAGGCGTTCGCCCCGGCGGCAAAGCAGCCCTCCGTCTCCCATTCCGCATAGATCCGCGCCTCTTCGGCGGCCGCATCGAATGTCTTGTCCATCTCGCACCTCGTCTTGAAGGCCGTGTCTTAGCCCGGCTCCGCGATCACGAAAAGGGGCGACTTGCGGATCGGGGCTTGGAGCATCGCGGGCCATGGGTCTACGATTCCCCCAGAGAGATAGGAGAGCTTGATGACACGTTTTTTCGCCGCCCTGATCGCTGGTGTCCTGACGATGCAGACCCCCTTGACCGCCCAGGAAGCGTCGATGACGCTGGATCGCCTTGGCGAGATCGTTCTCGGTCTCGACCCAGAAGCGCAATCGAATGGCACGATGTTCCAGATGACCATCAACGAGGTGCCAGTGCTGATCGTCACCGATGCCGGTGCAGATCGGATGCGCGCGATGGTTCCCATCCGCTCGACCGCCGGGCTGGCTCCGGAGGAATTGGCGCGCATGATGCAGGCGAATTTCGACACCGCATTGGATGCACGCTATGCCATCGCGCAAGGGCGGTTGTGGAGCGCTTTCATCCACCCGCTGAGCCCGCTGGAGAAAGATCAGTTCATCTCCGCGCTGGGTCAGGTCGTGAATTTGGCCAAGACCTACGGCTCGCTTTATACCGGGGGAGCGATGACCTTCCGTGGTGGCGACAGCGAGGGCATCCACCGTGCGCTGATCGACGACCTGCTCGAAAAGGGCGACGATATCTAGCGAAGCGCTAGAGCGGGTATTGTCCGGCGCGGCTCAGGCGCCGGAGGCCGTCACTTACCGCCCGACTTCACGTGTTTCGCGATCTCGGCTTCGATCATGCGCTGGACATTTGCCGAGATGTTCTGGCCGATCTGGCCCATCAGTTCCTCGTGCAGGACGCGGCGGACCATTCCTTCAACAGCGGCTTCGTCGAGCACCAGCGGCGCTGAAGCCTGCTGCGGCTCGGCAATTGCGGGCATTGCGGATGCCGGCTGAGCGGGTTGCAGCGGCGCGACGGTGGCGGCGGGTTCTGGCGCGCGCGGCGGCAAATCCTGGGCCGGCTTAGGCGGCGACGGCATGCTGGGTTGAGCCGAGGTCGGCGCCGGGTCGGTCGAGGACCCGCCGACCATCATGTCGGGTGTCAGCGTCAGCGGCTCGCTGGCGGAGTCGGCGGCTGCGACCTCGACGGCAGGATTCCGCGCAGGAGAGGGTGGCGGCGATTGCGGCCCGGGACTGGACGGTTTCGCGGGAGAGGCCGCCTCCGCAGCCGGCCCCTTGTCCGACCGGATGATGCGTCTGATCGAGGCCAGCACATCGTCCATCGATCGCCGTTCCGTCTCGTTGCTCATATCATGCTATCCCGTTCTCTGGTCCCGTGCCGAGCGTCGCCCACCCCAGAGGGCGCGCTTCCCATTCGCTGGGTTATCGCGGTTTCAGGGGCGCCAGTCCAGAGACCAGACCGTATCATCGGACTGATCGTATCCGAAATACCGATTTCGGACAGTTTCGTAGTAATCGGCCTCGGTCGGCGCATTGCCGGTATCCAGCCCCAGATGCTCGACCGTGAGCAACCCCATGGCCTGAAGCAACTGATAGGCCGCAACATACTCATCTCGCTGAGAGGTGATCAGACCAGCGCGCGCGTCGAGGACCTCTTGCTCGGCATCGAGCACGTCAAGCGTGGTCCGGGCGCCAACCTTGGCCTCTTCTTCGACACCCTCGAAGGCGAGTTGGGCCGCCTTGACTTCAAGCTGGCCGGCGCGGATCTGTGCGCGCGCGACCCGAAGGTTGGCCCAGGCAAGGCCCACGGCCTGTTTCACATCGCGCGCCTGGGTCAGAATATCGGCAGCCGCGTTATCCGCCGCAGCCTGCGCCTGACGGACGGCGGCATAGTTCGCACCACCTGAATAGAACGGGATCGTGACGCGCAGCCCGACGCTGGCGTTGCGCGTCTCGTCGAACTCATCGAAGACCGTGTTTGACTGGTTGACCTCGCCGCGCAGATCGACCTGGGGCAGCAGGCTGCCAATGGCCGCCTTTACGTCAAAACCGGCGGCCTCGCGCTCGATCCGCGCGGCGCGCAGGGTCGGGTCGTTCTGCAGCGCGATCGCGACGGCTTCGTCCTCGGACTTGGGCAGATCCGGGACGGGCGGCGGCGGCGCGAGCTTGCCTGGGTCGCGTCCGACCGCCCGACGGAACGCGTCACGCGAGTTTTCCAAAGCGCCCTGGTTCGCGGCCAAGGTGCTCCGCGCGGCGGCGAGGCGCGCCCGCGCCTGCTCGACGTCAGTCCGGGTCACCTCGCCCACCTCGAAACGCTCGTTGGCGGCGTCGAGCTGGTTCGACAGAACCTTCACGTTGTTCCGCGCGACGCGGACCAGCGAGATGTCCCGCCGCACATCGAGAAAGGCCGATGCCGCATTGAACAGGATGTCCCGCTCGACATCGACCAGATCGGACTCAGCGCCGGAGATCCGCCGTTCGGCAGCCGTCGTCGCATTCTCGACCTGCCCGCCGGTATAGAGAGGCTGGACAATGGTCAGGTTCAGGCTGTTCGGGATTGTGAAGGCATCATCCGAGGACGCGTTTGTCTGCAGCTCGATATCGACCTGACCGGTGACATTGACACGCCCCCCGGCCCGGGCCTGCGCCGCAGCCTCGCCCGCGACCCGGATCGTCGCCCGCTGGGCAGCGATCTCGGGACTCGTGAGATAGGCGTCGACCAGAGCATCCGCCAGGCTTTCGGCAGACACCGTTCCGGACGCGCCGAAAACGGGAAGTGCCGCCAGGCACCCAAGCCGCGCCAGTCTATGAAGTGTGTATCCCCGCTTCATGTCGTTCCGTGCCTTTCCCGTCAGGCGCTTACATTACACAGTTCTATCAAAACGTGAACTGTTTTTCACGGGCAAAGCCTGGTAACAGCGGGCCGTCCGCATCGAATATCGCCCGCGAAGACACGCCTTCGCCCGCGCGCACCATCCGATGGCAGTGACCGGTGGCGCCGGACTGCATGATGGTGACGAGCCGCCCGCCCTGTTTGATCTGATCGACCAGCGCATCCGGCACCCGCTCGACCGATCCGTTCAGGAACACCACGTCATAGGGGCCATGCTCCCGATCCCCCAATGCCGGATCACCGGTGGAGACGACCGCGTTATCGACCTCGAGCTCGGCCAGGAGCGTCTCGGCCCGCGCGGCCAAGGTCGCATCGGGCTCCACAGCGACCACGACCTCGGCCATCCTCGCAAGCAGGGCAGTCGAGTAGCCGGTGCCGGGGCAAAGATCCAGCACGAGGTCCCCGCTGCCGATATCCGCCGCCTCGATCATCTTGGCCAACGTACGCGGCATCAACAAGGCGCGTCCAGGGGCCAGCTCAACCTCAGCCTCGGCATAGGCGACTTCGCGGCGACCATGCGGCACGAAGATTTCGCGCGGTGCCCAGAGCATCGCCTCGATAACTGCGTAATTGGTGACATCTGAAGGGCGAATCTGACAATCTACCATCGCCTGGCGTGCCGCCACCGGATCGACCATCATATGCCACCCATATTTTTTCGGAGCCCTCGTTTAGCTGACACAATGACCAAACCTGCGCAAGCGAGGCAACGGCTTATCATCGACTGCGGCAACGAACCGCCCGGCCGAGGAAACATTACGACTTGCCAAGGCGCAATTGTAATAAGCGATGCGGAACGTACCAGCCCAGTGTCCATAGCCGCCTGCTGATCGCCCCCCTGAGACGCAGCCCCACCAGCCGCGGATGGCTCTTGCGCACAGGCGCTCCGAAAGATCCCCCTTGACGTCAGATCGGGCGAAATCTAATCACGGCAGCCTGTTGGCGACGTGGCGGAGTGGTGACGCAGCGGATTGCAAATCCGTGTACCCCGGTTCGATTCCGGGCGTCGCCTCCAGCGGCCTCGGGTGATTGCTGTCTCTAGCACCAGGACACGCTTGGGCGTGTCACAGGGAACTGCTGCCTCGGTACTGATCGACCAACAGCGAGCTCTCTGAACTCGACAGGTCGTCGACCCGGAAAAATGTGAGACAATGCGCGTAAGTGGCGCACCCGAAAGGATTCGAACCTTTGGCCTCTGCCTTCGGAGGGCAGCGCTCTATCCAGCTGAGCTACGGGTGCGTTGCCGGTGTGTTACATCGGGGCGGGGCTGGGTGCAATCCCTCTGGTGAGGCTAGAGCATGCCCTAGAGCAGATTGGCGGCGCGGAAGCTGGTGTCCCGCTCTTTCCCGATGATCACATGGTCGTGGATGACAAGGCCGACGGCGCGGGCCGCATCCTCGATCTGTCTGGTCATCGAGATATCGCTCTCGGATGGTGTGGGATCGCCCGAGGGGTGGTTGTGGACGAGGATCACAGCGCTTGCGTTGAGTTCCAGCGCCCGTTTGACGACTTCGCGCGGATAGACCGGGACATGGTCGACAGTACCCTTGGCCTGTTCCTCATCGGCGATCAGGATATTTTTCCGGTCGAGATAGAGGATCCGAAACTGCTCGGTTTCACGATAGGCCATCGTTGTCTTGCAGTATTCCATCAACGCGGACCAACTCGACAAAGCGGGGCGGTTGATCACCCGCGCCCGGGCGAGGCGATGCGCGGCCGCTTCGATCACTTTGAGCTCACAGATGACAGCATCCCCCACCCCAGGAACATCCGCCAGCCGCGCGGCCGGTGCCGAGATGACAGAGTTGAAATCCCCAAAACGGTCGAGGAGGTCCTTTGCCAGCGGTTTGACATCGCGGCGCGGGATGGCGCGGAAGAGGACAATCTCCAGCATCTCGTAATCAGCCAAAGCCGCGGAGCCCGCGGTCAAAAAACGTTGCCGCAGGCGGGTCCTGTGATTGAGATGATGCGGCCCCTTCCGGGCTTTACTGGCAGCCTCCTGCGATGGGCTCCCGTTTTTTGTGAGGCCACGGTTGGGCAAGGGTGGGGTATCAACCGGCTCTAGCAGCCCAGGCAGGCCACCCTCTCGGAACCCATCTTCGGCGGGCGCCTCTGGCTCTTCGAAAGCATAGGAAAAATCCGACGCATGAGCCCGCGTCCCAGCGGAGGCAGCTCTGCCCGTGGTGCCATAAGGCCAGCCCGCATCGATCCGATCATCTTTGCTCATGGCCCTGGTCCGCCCGCTCAAACAACATCGACGATGAGTGAAAGGAAATGGTTACCAAAGAGTTATCGCGTGCGCTGTCGGAGCCGTGGGTTCGACACCCCCCGCTCCGTTTTGAAAATTCATTGTTCTCCGCACGCGGGATGATTAGGACGGGGCTCCGTCCCCGAGGGTCTTTTGAAACGCTGTGCGGGCGTGGTGGAACGGTAGACACAAGCGACTTAAAATCGCTAGGGCTTGGCCCGTGCGGGTTCGACTCCCGCCGCCCGCACCATCCTGTGCGCCGAGGTCTTCCAGCACCGCGACCGCTGCAGACCGGATCATACCGGTTGCGCGATCACGCTGCCCGACGCGACCAGATCCGCGATTTCGGCGTCCGAGAAACCGGCTTCTCCCAGCACCTCGCGCGAATGCTCGCCCAATCGCGGAGAGGGCCCCTTCACGCTGGACGGTGTCGCGCTGAACTTCACGGGGCAGCCGAGGGTTTCCACACGCCCGGCGGTCGGATGGGTCACCTGGGTGACCATTCCTCGGGCCCGCGCCTGGGGGTCGGCCTGCATGCCGAGGATGTCGAGGACCGGGCCGGCGGGCAGCCCAGCCTCCTCCATGATCTCCAACCAGGTCGCTGTATTGCGCTGCCGGGTGTGGAGATTGATCTCCTCGGCCAGCGCCTCGCGATTCACGATCCGCGTGTCATTGCTGACAAACCGAGGATCCGCGGCCAGATCCGGCGCGTCGAGCAGCGCCACCAGGCGTTCCCAGTTCGACTGATTGGCGGCGCCGATATTGATCCAGCCATCGGCGGTCTCGAAACTCTGATAAGGCGCGCTGAGGGGATGGGCCGAGCCCATCGGGCCGGGCGCTTCGCCGGTGGCGAACGCGATCGCCGATTGCCAGAAGGTGTGGGTGATCGCCGCCTCGAACAGCGAGGTATCCACCTTCTGCCCCTGCCCGGTCTGGCCCCGATGCGCCCAGGCAGCCGCGACGCCCATCGCCGCGAGGATCCCCGCCGTGATGTCGCTGACCGGCGGGCCGACCTTCACCGGCGGCCGGCCCGGCGCCTCGCCGGTGACCGACATCAGGCCCGACATGCCCTGGGCGATCAGGTCGAAGCCGCTCCGATCCGCATAGGGCCCGGTGCGCCCGAAGCCCGAGATCTCGGCATAGATCAGGCCCGGATTGTCGGCGGACAGGGCCTCATAGCCGAGGCCCAGCTTCTCCATCGTGCCTTTGCGGTAGTTCTCGATCACCACATCGGCGTCCCGCAGCAGCCGGCGCAGGGCGATCCGGGCCGGCTCGGTCTTCAGGTCGAGGGCGATGCCGCGCTTGCCGCGATTGAGCATCATGAAGGCGGCACTCTCATCCTCGATCCAGGGCGGGACAAAGCGCCTGGTGTCGTCGCCGGTCGGCTTCTCGACCTTCACAACATCGGCGCCCATGTCCGAGAGCATCCGCCCGCAGACTGGGCCCGCCATGATATGCGCCAATTCGATGACCCGGCAGCCGGTCAGAGGGCCGCTCATTCTCCTGCCCATTCCGGCGCGCGCTTTGCCAGGAAGGCCTCCATCCCATGTTTGAAATCGCGGCTCATATAGGTGGTGGTGATCAGATCGGCATCCTCAGCTGCGGGGCCGTCGACGCGCAGCCGGCGCAAGGCCTCCTTGGTGGCGCGCAGCGTCAGGGGTGCGTGTCCCTTCAGCGTATCCGCAAGCGCGGCGGCACGGGCGTGCACGTCGTCGCAGATCTCGGCCACCAGTCCGATCCGCTCCGCCTCCTCGGACCCGATCAGGCGTGCGGTGAACAGGATCTCGCGCAGCCGCCCCTGGCCGAGCAGCGCCGCCAGACGGTTGAGATTGCCGATCGAGAGGCAGTTCCCCAAGGTCCGCGCAATCGGAAAGCCGAACTTCAGCCGGTGGTCGCAGATCCGCAGGTCGCAGGCCGCGGCGATCGCGGCGCCACCCCCGGTGCAGGCACCTGTGATCGCGGCAATCGTCGGCACGCCACAGCGTTCGACATCCCCCAGCACCTGATCCATTCGCGCCTCGTAGTCCAAGGCGTCCTGCGGTTCGGAGAAGCCGCGAAACTCGGTCATATCCGTGCCGGCGGCAAAGGCCCGGTCCCCCGCGCCCCGCAGGATCAGAACCTTCACATCGCCGGGATCGCGGCAGATCTCGGCCAGCCGCGCATACATCGCGATCTTCATCGAGTTGCGCACCTCGGGCCGGTTGAAGGTGATATGCCCGACACCCTCGCGCGTTTCGTAGAGAATATCGTCCATGCCTCGCCCCTTCTTCGCCTGCTGGAATCGGTGATGTCAGTGGTGCATGCTGCGCCGCGCCGGGGCAAGCGATGCGGTCAGAGCCGGAACACGGTCTTGGGCGCCGAGACCCGGCCCTCGGCATGGGCCAGGAACGCCTCCGGCCCGGCATCCAGCGGGCGTTCATCGAACCAGTCCAACGGGCCGAGGCGGCCATCGAACAGCGCCTGAGCCGTCTCGCGAAACGCCTGGGCAGTGTAGGTATAGGTGCCGAGGAACCCGATCTCCTGCAGCGTCATGCGGCGCGCATCGAGGCCGCCTTCGCCCGAGGCGAGACCGATATGGGTGATCAGACCGCCCGGCCTTGTATGCTCCGACGCCCAGGCGCGGGTCGCGGCCCCGCCATAGCAGTCGATCACCAGATCCGGCGCAGCGGTGTAGGCGTCGGGATGGATGGCGGATATCCCCTCCAGCGCCTCGAGCACCGGCAGCCGGAGCGGGTTCGTCTCCAGCACGGTCACCTTCTCGGCGCCCTGCGCCTGCAGCGACAGCGCCGCGCCAACCCCGATTGCACCGCCGCCGATCACCGCGCACTCCGCCTCGGCCAGCGCATGGCGCATCCGTTGCTGCGACAGCGCAACCGCATGCCAGCCACAAGCCAAAGGTTCGGCCAGGGCAGCCTTCTCCAAAGGCACGTGATCGGGGACATCGATCAGATTGCCCTCCGGCACCGCGACAGCCTCGGCGAAACATCCCTGGCGAGGCGGCATCGAGAGGATCTGGCGCTTGGCGCAGAGATTGGTCCACCCCGCCCGGCAATCGCGGCAGATGCCGCAACTGACCAGCGGGTTCACTGTCACCCGCCGGCCCGAGCCCCGCACCGTGCCTGCCGCCTCGTGACCGAGGATCAGCGGCGCCGGACGGCGGGCATCATGGCCGGCCCAGGCATGCATGTCCGAGCCGCAGAGCCCGACCGCCGCCACCTGCACGAGGGCCTCTCCCGGGCCAGCCACCGGGTCGTCAACCTCGCGGGCCGCGATCTGGCGCGGCCCTTCGTAGACAAGTGCCTTCATATCCCCTCGCCAGCCTCAAGACGGGCAGCGCACCGCGCTACCCTCCACCACCATAGATATAGTTCGGCAGCCAGAGCACGATCCCCGGGAAGGAAAGGATCAGGATCAGCCCCAGAAGCTGGATGCCCATGAACTGGATCATGCCGAGATAGATGTCCTTCAGATCCCATTCCGGCACCACGCCCTTCAGGAAATAGGCCGACAGCGCCACCGGCGGCGACAGCCAAGCCGTCTGAAGGTTCACCGCCACCAGGATACCGAACCAGAGCAGCATGTCGTTCTGATCTTCGAGGATCCCCAACTGCTCGATCACCGGCAGCAGGATCGGGACGATGATCAGGACGATCGGCACCCATTCCAGCGGCCAGCCCAACAGGAAGATGAAGACCATGATCAACAGCAGGATCACCATCGGCGCCAGGTCGAGCCCCAGCAGATAGTTGGTCATCAGCGTCGGCGTGCCGAGCCAGGCGAAGACCGCGCCGAAGAAGTCTGACGCCGCCACCAGGAACAGGATCAGGACCGAGATCTCCAGCGTCTTGATCAGCGCGGTGTAGAACCCTTTCAGCTTGAACTTGCGATAGGCGAGCACCAGGATCAGCGCACCGAACGCCCCGCAGCCCGCTCCCTCGGACGGGGTCGCCCAGCCGAGCAGGATCGAGCCGAGCGCGAAGGCCACCAGCGCCGCCGGCGGCACGAGGCCCAGGAAAAACTCCCGCGCCAAGAGGCCCCAGTCGTTGACATGCTCCTCCTCGGGCAAGGGCGGCCCAAGCTCCTTGTTCAACCAGCAGCGGACCAGCGCATAGGCCATGTAGAGGAAGGCCAGCATGATGCCCGGGACAATCGCGGCGGCGAACAGATCGGTGACCGGCACCTCCAGCACCGGGCCCATCACGACCAGCATGATCGAGGGCGGGATCAGAATGCCCAGCGTCCCGCCCGCCGTGATCGTTCCCGCCGCAAGCTGCACGTCATAGCCCGAGCGGTTCATCGTCTTGGCCGCCATGATCCCCAGGATCGTCACCGAGGCCCCGACAATCCCGGTTGCCGCCGCGAAGATCGTCGAGACGAACAGAACCGCCACGTAAAGCGAGCCGCGGGTCGAGGCGAGCATCATCTGGACGGCGCGGAACAGCCGCTCCATCAGGCCCGCCTGTTCCATCATGATGCCCATGAAGACGAATAGCGGCACCGCGGCCAGCGTCTGCTCCTGGATCGCACCCGAGAATTTCTGGGTCATCAGGAAGAAGACCAGATCCCCCCCGGCCCAATAGCCGAAGACAACGCCCAGGAAGATCAGCGTGAACGAGATCGGGAAGCCGACGAAAATCGCGAACAACATGACCGCGATCATCAAAAAGCCGATGGTCTCCTTCGGCATGGTGGTGAAGAATTCGATCACGGCCACACCCCCCGCTTGGCCGCATAGACGCATTTCAGGCTCTCCGAGATGCCTTGCAGAACCAGGAAAGCCCCGCCCAGCGGCAGGGTCGAATAGACCGGCCAGACCACCTGCATCCAGGCGGTGTCCATGCTGCGTTCCTGCGTATCGAACGCTTTCCAGAAATACTCGCCCGCGACCCAGGTGAACAGGATCAGCGAGGGGAAGAAGAAGACCAGATAGAGGAACAAATCCACCCGCGCCTGCCAGCGCACCGACATGGTGCGGTAGAGGAAATCGGCCCGGATATGCACACCCTTCATCAGAGCATAGCCGGCCCCCAGCATGAACATCGCCCCCATCGTCCAGCGGCTGACATCATAGGCGTAATCCGTGGGGCCGAGGCCGATCGAGCGGGCCACATCATCCATGCCATAGGCGGCCATATAGCTGAACGCCTTGCGGCTCACGACCTCGATGATCACCACGGTCATCATCGGGATCAGAAGCAGGCATGTCAGCCGCCCGATCCACAGCGATATCGTGTCGATCGTCTCGGCCACGCCGCCCAGCCACATATCGGGCGGCATCGGGCCATCGCCGCGGCGCTCCGCGATCATCTCGTCGGTGATGTCGAGATCACCGGGTTTGGGTTCCTCGGCCATGCGTCCCCCCTGTTCTGTTGCGTCTTTTATCCGACGTCGTGGCCCTGGTCGCGCCAGGCTGTTGTTGCTGCCTCGGCGTCCGAGGCTTTCACCAGGATGTAATCCGTGTCGTAGGTCGAGATGACGAAGATGCCGATCTCACGCTCGGCCAGCGCCCGTGACAGTCCCGCCACGATACCGACCTCGTCGAACGCGAAAGGGCCATGGAGCTTGAACACCGTCCATCCGGTCTCGATCTTCTCCATCATCGGCAGGCGCTTGGCTGGGGCGACGATCGAGAGTTCGTCCTCCGTCCGGCTGACCGTGACGAACCCATCCCCGTCGAACAGTCCGGCGGGGATGGGGGTCGCGGGGGCCGCACGGGCCACCGCGTAGTCGTCTCCGAGACGGGTCAGTCTCACTTCAGGCTGTCAGCGAAGGCCTTGCCCAGAGCTGCGTTCGACGCTTGCGCACCGGCCCAGAACGGCACCGCGATCTCGGCAAAGTCTTTCTGGCTCTGCCAGACCTTGGCGAAGAACGCGTTCTCGGCGGCGTTCTTCTCGAGCGAGGCTTTGGCGGCCCCCATATAGGCCGGGAAGTAATCGGCCGGAGTGTCGTGCAGGATCACGCCGTGGTTGTCGACCAGGTCCTTCAGCGCCTTGCCGTTCTCGTAGATCCGATAGGACATGGCTTTCGAGAGCGAGGCGTTCGCCGCCACCTCGAGAGCCGCCTTCTCCAAATCGGTCAGACCGTTGTAGACATCGCCATTGATGTAGAGATCGGCGTTCACGACGACCTGGTGCAGGCCTTGCAGGTAATAGTGCTTCAGCACCTTCTGGAAGCCAAACACCGAGTCAGGCTTCGGGCAGCACCACTCGGCGGCGTCGATGGTGCCTTTCTCCAGCGCGGGCAGGATGTCACCGCCGCCCATGGCGACCGAGGCCACACCGATATCCTTATAGGTCTGACCCGGAATGCCCGGAGGGGTCCGGAAGCGATACTTGCGGAAATCGTCCATCGAGGTGATCGGCTCTTTGAACCAACCCAGGGCCTCGGGGCCGACCGGCTGCAGCATGAAGCCTTTGACGTTCACGCCCATCTCGTCCCAGAGCTCGTCGTAAAGCTCCTTGCCGCCGCCATACTGGAACCAGCTGACGAAAGCGATGTTGTCGATGCCGACACCGGCACCGGCCACCGGCGAGCCGAACAGCATGGCCGCCGGGTGCTTGCCCGACCAGTAGTGGGTCCAGGCGAAGCCACCCTCGATCAGGCCCTTGTCGACCGCATCGAGCGTCTCGCGGACACCGACGACCGCACCGGCGGGCAACACTTCGATTTTCAGCGAGCCATTGGTCAGACGCGCGACGTCTTTGCCGAACTCGTTCAGCATGAAGACTTCATCCGCCTTGGCCGGGATCACCGACTGCACACGGATGACGGTTTCGGCCCAGGCCTGACCGGCCAGAGTGATGGTCGCTACGGCCGCGCCAACGGCCAGCTTTTTCAATACGGACATCGTTTCCTCCCTTGTCCTATTCTCGATCTCTCGGCGGCCCGCTTGCCGGGTCTCGCGCCGCGGGTCGTCGGCCTCCTGGCCCAGGCGACCCGGCCTGTCTGCTCAACCTATGCCGTCGAGTCCTCCTTCACGAACTCGGCCGCCCGCTCGCCAATCATGATCGCTGGCGCATTGGTGTTGCCCGAGACGATACGCGGCATGATCGAGGCATCCGCGACCCGCAGATTGCCCACACCATGCACCCTAAGCCGAGAATCCACCACCGCTTTCGGATCCTCTTTCGGGCCCATCTTGCAGGTTCCCGTCGGGTGATAGATCGTTGTGGCGGTATTGCGGGCCCAGTCCAGCAAGGCTTCATCGGCATCGGGAACATCGGGCCCGGGCGCGTGTTCTGCCGTAATCTGCCCGGCCAGCGGGTCGTGTTTGGCGATGCGCCGCGCGATCCGGATCCCCTCGACCAGCGCATCGCAATCGGTTTGCGTCGCCAGATAGTTCGGATGAATCCGGGGATGCGCCATCGGGTCCGAGGATTTCAGGCGGATCTCCCCCGCGCTTTCGGGCCGCAGGACACAGACCGAAGCCGTGAAGGCATCGAAGGGATGCGGTCCCTCGGTCGGGCTGTCGGCCGAGAAGGGCTGGATGTGGAACTGAATATCGGGTGTCTCGACCTCGAGCCGGGTCTTCAGGAAGGCCGCGCCCAGCGAGGCGGCCATGGTCATCGGCCCGGTCCGGTTCACCGCGAACTCGACCGCCATGCCGATCCGGCGCAGCAGGCTGCGCGACTCGGTGTTGATGGTCGAGGACGCGCATCTGAAGACAGGCCGCGCCTGCAGGTGGTCCTGCAGGTTCTTGCCCACGCCCGGCAGCGCGTGGCGGGTGTCGACCCCTGCCGACTGCAACGCGGCTCCCTCGCCCACGCCAGAGAGCATCAACAGATGCGGCGATCCAATCGCGCCGGCGGAGAGGATCACTTCCTTGCGCGCCCGCACCGTCTCGACCCGTTCAAGCGCGCCTTTGCCGTGCACGATCTCCACACCCGTGGCCCGGCCGTCCTCGATCACGATCCGGCGGGTTTGTGCACCGGTCACGACAGTCAGGTTATGGCGGCGCCGGGCGGGGGCGAGATAGGCCCGGGCCGAGGAGCACCGCAGCCCCTTGCGCATCGTCAACTGGAAGGGTGCCACACCCTCCTGATCGCCGGAGTTATAGTCGGGATTGGCAGGATAGCCCGAGGCCACCGCCGCAGCCATCCACTCATCGACAATCGGGCGCGACAGACGGCCATGGCTGACGCTCAGGGGGCCACCGTCACCGCGGGTGTCACTGGCGCCGTCTTCCCAGGCCTCCGAGCGGATGAAGGCAGGCAACACATCATCAAAGCCCCAACCCGGATTGCCCAATTGCCGCCAGTGGTCATAGTCCTCGGCCTGCCCCCGCACATAGAGCAGCCCGTTGATCGAGCTGGATCCGCCCAGGACCCGTCCCCGCGGCCATTTGATCGCCCGGCCGTTCAGCCCCGGATCGGGCTCGGTCACGTAGCACCAGTCGGTCGCCGGATTGTCCAAGGTCTTGAAATAGCCAACCGGCACATGGATCCACGGATTCCAGTCGCGCCCCCCCGCCTCGATCAGAAGGACGGAGAGATCCGCCCGCTCCGACAGCCTGGCCGCCAGCGCGCACCCGGCCGATCCCGCTCCGACGATGACAATGTCTGCTTCCAACGAGCCCTCAGCTTTTCCTGGTCGCCGCATCCATCCCGCTCTCATTTCTTGAAAAATGAGACTTTTTGTTCTAATAAGATGAAAACATGACAATCTGGGCTGTGCAAGGCCTTTCTGGGAGGATCGATGAGTCAGACGGAGCGTGTGCCAACGAATCTGCGCCTTTTGCGCATTGTCGATCGAATGGCCGAGGCGGGCCGGCCCTTGAGCCCGTCCGAAATCAATGCCTCGATCGGATTGCCCAAAGCCTCGATCCACCGGCTTTGCCAGACCCTGATCGATGAAGGTTATGTCGTCCGCGACACCGACCCGAAGAAACTCTGTCTGTCGCGCCGGATGCGTGTGACGGCCAGCCGGATTCTCGATACCGATCATCTCAGGATCGGGCGCCATCAGGAGCTGCAGCGGCTGGCGGCACAGCTCCGTGAGACGGTAAATTTCGTGGTGCCCGAGGAAGCCGGGATGCGCTATCTCGACCGGGTCGAGGCGGATTGGCCGCTGCGGGTGCAATTGCCGATCGGCACCCATGTGCCATTTCACTGCACAGCGAGTGGCAAGTGCTTTCTGGCCCATCTCGCACACCGGCCGCTGGGACGCCTGCTCAGCGCCCTCGATCTCTCGCCCCGCACGGAAGCGACCCTCGCGGATGTGCCGAGCCTCAAGGCCGAATTGAAACGGATCCGGTCACGCGGTTATGCGACTGACCGCGAGGAGTTTATCGAAGGCATGATGGCCGTCGCCGTGCCTGTCATAGGACCGGACGGGCAGTTCTTGGGCGCCTTGGCGGCCCATGGCCCTGCCAGCCGACTGGGGCCCGACCGTTTCGACGTGATCGCCAGGGATCTGACCGAAGGCGCAGCAAGGGTCGCCGAGCAGCTGCTCTGAGGCCCACGATGCGCGGTTGTCAGATCATCGTGCGCAGTTCAGCGATATTCTGTCGATAGGCGCTCTCTACGGCGTCTCGCGCGATATGGCGTCCGCCGCGGACGACATGGCGTCCCGCCGACCAAACATCGCGCACCACGGTGTCGCCGGCGGCGAATATGAAGCTGTCCAGCAGGACCTCGCCGCCGAGCCCTTGAAGGTCCAAATCCCTGTCATCCAGCAGCACAAGGTCCGCCCAGAGGCCCGTGGCGATCCCGCCCGCATCCCGGCCGATGGCCTGCGCACCACCGGCCAGAACCTCTGCAAAAAGCGTTCTTCCGGTGGAGCGGCCATCGCTGGTCATGACCGCCCGGGCTTTGTGCTGCAAGCGCTGCGCGTATTCGAGGCAGCGCAATTCCTCGGTCAGTCCAATGCGAATGTTCGAATCCGTCCCGATGCCGAAACGCCCCCCCTCGGCCAGATAGGGCACGCCCGGAAACACGCCGTCGCCGAGATTGGCCTCGGTGACCGGGCAGAGCCCAGCCACGGCACCGCTTTTCGCCAGACCCGCCGTTTCTTCCGCCGTTATATGGGTGGCATGGACCAAGCACCAGCGATGGTCGACCTCTTGGGTATCCAGCAGCCATGCCAGCGGCGTCGTCCCGTGAACCGCGCGGATTTCCTCGATCTCCGCCACCTGCTCGGCGATATGCAGGTGGAACGGCGCCTCCGGCCGCAACCCGGCGGCCCAGGTCAGGGCGTCGGGCCCGACAGCGCGCAGGCTGTGTGCGGCGAGACCCAGGGACGAATCCGGAGGGAGGTTCGAGACATGCCGCTCGGCCCCTTCAACCAGCCGCTCGAACCCATCGCGGGACGTGCCAAAGCGCAATTGACCGCCCGCCAGCCCACGGCCATCGGCGCCGCCCTGCATATACAGCACCGGCAGATGGGCCAGCCCGAGTCCCACCCGCTCCGCGGCAGCACTAATCCGGCCAGACATCTCGGAGGGGTCGTCATAGAGCGCCCCGCCCGCCCCGTGGTGGAGATAGTGAAACTCGCCGACAGCCGCGAACCCCGCCTCGAGCATCTCGAGAAAGGCCAGTTCCGCAATCACCTGGACCTGATCCGGCGTCAGAAGGTCGAGGAAGCGATACATGGCCCGCCTCCAAGTCCAGAACGTGTCTTTGGGATCAGGGCCGCTACGCTCGGTCAATCCGGCCATGGCGCGCTGAAAAGCGTGGCTGTGCAGATTGCAAGGCGCGGGGAGGAGGACACCCGCCGCTCCGGCGGCGCTTCCCAAGGTCACAGCCTGGATCCGGCCATCTGCGCCGATGGTCACGGAGACATCGCGCTGCCATCCAACCGGAAGCAACGCCCAAGCCGCCGAGACTGTTTGAATCGGACTTTCCATTCCCGGCAACTCAGCACATCATGCCGCCATGGGCAAAGATTCCAGAGGGCGAGAATGACAGCGTGCGTGCTGACCGGCGCGCGCCTGGCAACGATGCGGCCCGACGCGGACCCTTATGGTCTGATCGACACGGGCGCGGTGGCACTTGCGGGGGGCGAAATCTCGTGGGTCGGACCAGCCGCCAGGATCCCGCCAGAGTTCCAGGATTGGCCGCGAGAGAACCTCGAAGGCCGCCTTGTCACGCCTGGGCTGATCGATTGCCACACCCATTTGGTCCATGGCGGCGACCGAGCGCGTGAGTTCGAGATGCGCCTGACCGG
>JBCBIS010000038.1:0-25876 GCA_038524325.1 Pseudomonadota bacterium | reverse complement strand
ATGGATGTCGCGGCCATCGCTCTGATGCTTGCCCGGCGCGGGGCCCCATTGCGCCTCGATCTCGGCCAGATGCGGCTCACACGCGACATGGGTGTCGGCGGAGATCCGGTCCGCGATCCGCGCCTCGGTGACGATCTGGTCGCCCAGCACCGCCTGGCGCAGCGCGTCGACGGTTGGCGGCAGGGCGACGTGATAGCCTGCTTCGCCCAGCGATCTCAGCGTGTTGTGGAGGGATTCGAAGACCGAGAGATAGGCGGCCGTGCCCGTGGCCCCGCCATTCGGCGGGAAGTTATAGAGCACCACAGCCAGCTTGCGCTCGCTCCGGCGGGTCTCGGCCAGACGCACCAGTTTGGCGACCCGCGCGGCCAGCATCGCGGCACGCTCGGGATGAGCGACCATGGCGCCCGCGCCCTCGACACAGGCCCCCGGCGCATTGCCCTCGGCCAGCCGGCCGCCATAGACGGTGGGAGAGGTGGCGCCGTCGATCTCGGGCAGGGCCACCATCATGGTCGCCTCGATCGGCATCAAGCCGCGGGTCGAGCCCTCCCAGGCCTCCAGCGTCTGGAACTCCAGCGCATGGGCGGAGAGATAGGGGACATCCAGCGCCTCCAGCGCCTCGATGGCCGCGGGGCTGTCGTTATAGGCCGGGCCGCCGACCAGGCTGAACCCGGTCAGCGAGACCACCGCCTGCACGTTCTCCTTGAAATAGGCATCGATCGCCGGGCGTCCGTCCAGCCCGCTGGCAAAAGCCGGAATCACGTCCAGCCCCGCCGCTTCCATCGCCCGGATCACGCCGTCATAATGCCCGGTATCGCCCGACAGGATGTAGGAGCGCATCAGCAGCAGCCCGACCTGCGGGCGGCCATGGCGGGGCAGCCGGTCGATCCGGTCATCCACCCGGCCCGGCATGTCGGGGTGATAAAGGCCAAGCTCCGGAAACTCCTCGGGCGCCTTGACATCCAGCGCGCCGCGCAGATGAGCGCGCTCCCCAGCGGCATAGCGGTCGACCAGATAGCGGACCATATTGGCGAGGTTCTGATCGGTGCTCGCCAGCCAATACTGCATGCAGAGGAAATAGGCGCGCACGTCCTGTGCTGTCCCGGGGATGAACCGCAGGATCTTGGGCAGGCGGCGCAGCATCTTCATCTGCTTGGCACCAGAGGACGGCCGCCCCTCCTTCGACTTACCACGCAGGCGTTTGAGGAGCGCGATCGGCCCCTTGTCCGGCCCGTCCATGCGGAAACGGCCGAGGCGGGTGGTCTTCATGATCTCGCCGGCCGAGACCGCGGCCAGCACCGCATCGCACTCCTCGCGGCGCTCCAGAATGGCCGGGCGGACGGCTTTGATATGGTCTTCCAGGAAGATCATCGTGGCGATGATGATATCGGCCTGGCGGATATCGGCCCTTGCGGCCTCCGCCGCCACCTCGTTGTCGTTCCAGTCCGAGGCGATATGCAGCGACAGCTCCAGCCCCGGCAGGTCGCGGGCCAGATCGATGCGCGCCTTCTCCACCGCCCCGGCGATATGCCGGTCGAGGGTCAGCAGGCACACCTTCACGGGGGTGCTATCGGCTGAAATGGGCCTTGGCATCGTAGAGCGTCTCGACTGTGATGGTGGTCAGGCCCCGCTCGCTCGCGAAGCTCTCGGTATTGCGCCGCGCTTTGCCGCGGACGAAGAAGGGGATCTTTTTCAGCTCTTTCTCCGCCGGGGCGTCCCACAGGATGGGGCCGTCGCGTTTCTCCGGCTGCGGTTCTGCCTTCGCCGCCAGATGGCCGTGATGGCTGGCGCCCGCGCCGTCGTTGAACTCGAAATCGTCGCGGAACATGCCCAACAGATGCTCCTCCAGCCCCATGACCAGTGGATGGACTAGGGTGTCGAACAGGACATTCGCCCCCTCGAACCCCATCACCGGCGAATGCCGCGCGGGGAAATCCTGCACATGGACAGGGGCGGAGATCACAGCGCAGGGCATGCCGAGGCGTTTGGAGATATGCCGCTCCATCTGCGTGCCCAGCACCATTTCAGGCGCGAGATCAGCGATGGCGGCCTCAACCTCCAGATAATCGTCGGTGATCAGCGCTTCGAGACCCATCTCCTTCGCCATGGCACGGACGGGCCGGGCAAACTCGCGGGCATAGGTGCCGAGACCCACGACCTCGAAGCCCATCTCTTCGCGGCATACCCGGGCCATGGCCATGGCATGGGTGGCATCGCCAAAGACGAAGACGCGCTTGCCGGTCAGATAGGTCGAGTCGACCGAGCGGGAGTACCAGGGCAGCCGGCTCTCGCCATCGTCCAGCACCTCCTCCGGGTCGATCCCGGCCAGGGTGCAGACCTCCTCGATGAAATCGCAGGTCGCACCGACACCGATGGGGATGGTCTTGGTATAGGGCATCCCGTGATCGCGTTCGAGCCAGCGGCAGGCGGTCTCGGCGGTCTCTGGGTAGAGGCAAATGTTGAAATCCGCCTCCGGGATGGCGGCGATGTCCTGCGGGGTCGCCTCCCACGGGGCGATGGTGTTGATCGCGATGCCCATCTCGGCCAGCAGCGCCTTGATCTCGCGCAGATTGTCGCGATGGCGGAAACCCAGCGCACCGGGGCCGAGGATATTGGCGCGGATCTCGCCGACAGGCCGTTGCCGGGGCTGCGCGAAACCGCGCACAATGCGATAGAAGGTCTCCGCCGCGCCCCAGTTTTCCTTTTTCTGATAGGCGGGGAGCTCCAGCGGCACGACCGGCACGCTTAGATCCATGCCCTCGGCCAACCCGCCCGGATCGTCCTGGATCAGCTCCGCCGTGCAGGAGGATCCGACCAACAGCGCCTGCGGCTGGAACCGCGCCACGGCATCGGTGCAGGCGCGCTTGAAGAGTTCCGCGGTGTCCGAGCCCAGATCGCGGGCCTGGAAGGTGGTATAGGTCACCGGCGGGCGGCGGTCGCGCCGCTCGATCATGGTGAAGAGCAGATCGGCATAGGTGTCGCCCTGCGGCGCGTTCAGAACATAGTGCACGCCCTTCATCGCGGTGGCGATGCGCATGGCGCCGACATGGGGCGGGCCCTCATATGTCCAGAGGGTCAGCTTCATACCGCGAGCCTCGTGCGCCGGTCGAGCGGGCGGGTGAACAGCCCGGCCAGATCAGCGGCTTGCTCGAAGCCCTGGATCGGGGTGAAGACCAGTTCGATGGCCCATTTGGTCGTCATCCCCTCCGCCTCCAACGGGTTGGCGAGCCCGAGGCCGCAAACCGTGATATCGGGCCGGGCGCTGCGGCAGCGGTCGAGTTGCCGCTCGACGTCCTGGCCCTCAGAGAGGCGGATATCCTCGGGGATCAGATCCAGCTCCGCCGCGTTGAGCGACCGGTGGAGGTAGGGCGTGCCGATCTCCACCGGGTCCATCCCCAACTCGCGGGTCAGAAACCGGCCGATGGGCAGTTCCAACTGGCTGTCGGGGAAGAAGAACACGGTCTTGCCCGCCATCCCGGCGCGGATTGCGGCCAGCACCTCCTCGGCCCGGGCGCGGGCGGGGGCGATGGCGGTGTCGACCTTGGCCTGGGGAATGGCGAAGGCGCGGGCCGCGGCCTCGATCCACAGCGTCGTGCCCTCCGCCCCCAGCGGATAGGGGGCGATGAGAACCTCAGCGCCCCGCGCCTCCAATGCCCTTGCGGTGTCGCGCAGGAAGGGCTGGGCCAGCAGAACCTTGGTGTTCGGACCGACGGCTGGCAGATCGGCGGCACGACGGGGCGGCAGGAACACTGCCTTGATCCCCATATCGGCGAAATAGCGCTGGAACTGATCCTCCACTACCTCGGCCAAGGCGCCCGCGATCAAGAGATCGGCGCTGTCCGTCTCCGGCAGTTCCGGGACCAGGGCGGCAAGACAGGCATCCTCGCCCTCGGTGAAGGTCGTCTCGATGCCCGAGCCGGAATAGTTCAGGATGCGGCAATCTGGGATCTGCGCGTTCAGCCGCTGCGCCGCGCGCGACAGGTCCAGCTTGATCACCTCCGACGGGCAGGAGCCGACGAGGAACAGCATCTTGATCTCGGGCCGCCGGGCCAGCAGCTCAGCCACCACCCGGTCCAGCTCGTCATTGGCGTCCTTCAGTCCGGCCAGATCGTGATCGTCGATGATCGCCGTGCCGAATCGCGGCTCGGCAAAAATCATCACGCCGGCGGCGGATTGGATGAGATGGGCGCAGGTTCGACTGCCGATCACGAGAAAGAAGGCATCCTGGATCTTGCGAT
This sequence comes from Pseudomonadota bacterium, assembly GCA_038524325.1. Lineage (GTDB taxonomy): Bacteria > Pseudomonadota > Alphaproteobacteria > Rhodobacterales > Rhodobacteraceae > Thermohalobaculum. The sequence goes on along the minus strand of JBCBIS010000038.1, from coordinate 21,641 downwards.
GCAGCCAGATGATTCCCGTCAGCCCGCAAAACACCTCGCGCTGGCCATCCTCGCGCAGGACAGGCCGGTCGCAGCCGCGCGAGGGGAGGGGCGTGTGCTTGTTCATGCCGCCACCCCCTGCCCCGCCACCGGCGCCGAGAGCCGGGCCTGGCGCAGTTTCCACAGGAATTGTGCGGCATTCACGACATAGGTCGCATAGGCCGCCAGCGCGATGATCATCTGCGTCTCAGCCGGCCATCCGGCGAACAGCGCCCAGAGGTAAAGCGTGTGGAGCGCGATCACGATCATCGAGACCGCATCCTCCCAAAAGAACGCCGGAGCAAAGAGATAGCGGCCGAAGACGACCTTCTCCCAGATCGCACCGGTGACCATGATCGTGTAGAGGATCAGCGTTTTCACGACGACCGAGAGGGTCGCCGCCTCATACCCCGCGCCGCTGGTCAGATAACGCAGAACGAGCACCAAGCTGACTGCGAAAACGAGGAATTGCAGCGGGGCCAGAACCCCCTGCACAACGGTCCAGACCGTGGCGTCGCGGCGGGCCCGTTCCTCGGGAGAATAGAGCGGCGGGCGCGGCCGTAATGTTGCGCCGAGATCAGCCATTTCTCCTCCCTGTTGTGTTCTGTTGGCGATCGGAAGTCGAAGGTAGCGCGGGGGCGTCAGATATGTCAACTTTACTTTACATCAGCCGATGGAGACACTCACGCAACAAAACTGCGACATCCGGAGAACGGAGCAACGGTTTTGATCGAAAACGCGCTTTTCGCCTGAAAGTGGCGGTTTGAAAGTAGAATGAGATTCCGTATAGTGATAGCGTCGCGATTGCTGTCATGAAAAATTGACAGATCACGTCGCGGAGTGACCCGAAAAAGGGAGTGTCCGGTTTGGGCGATTGCCCACCTCGACACCTAAACCCTGGGTTTAACTGGCTCGGAAATGCAAGGGGCCGCATTCTCGGGGAGGATCGGGAATGAGCATTGCAGAAGAGACGGACCACTCATCGTTGCGCGGAGCCTCGGCTCGCGACAACGAAAGCGCTTTTGTCCTAGACGACGGCGATCTGGACGCCCATGAATGCCTCGCCCAGGCGGTCGAGACGGATATCGTCCCGCGCCTGCTCGCCGCATCGCGCGCCAGCGACACCGAACCCGCAGGCGCCATTGGCGACCCGGGCGATCTCGACCGGTTTTGCGCCATATTGCTCGGCGGCACGCTGGAAGACAGCATCGATTTTGTCGAGGATCTCGTGCGCCGCGGTCAGGCGCTGGATCGGATCTATCTCGGTCAGGTCGCCGGTGCCGCCCGCCGCCTGGGGGTGCTGTGGGAGGAAGACACGATCTCGTTCGCCGAGGTCTCGATGGGATTGAGCCGGCTGCATATGCTTCTGCGCCGCCTCTCGCCCAGCTTTGGCAAGGACCGGACTGCGGCGGGGCCGACGGCGCTGCTGGCCGTGACCCCGGGCGAGACCCATGCACTGGGGATCGTCATCACCGCCGATTTCTTCGCCCGCGCGGGATTCGCCACGCGGGTCGAGCTGGCGCCCACGCTGGACGACCTGCTCGACCATCTGCGCGATCCTGAGCTGCGGCTGGTCGGGCTCTCGGCCAGTGCCTCGCGGTTTCTGCCGGTGATGACCGAGACGATCTCGGCCCTGCGCCGGGCGCGCGCGGACAGCCCCATCGCCATCATGGCCGGCGGCGCCGCGTTCGACCGGCTGGAGGATCGCGACGCAGCCGCAAGACAGGTCGGGGCGGACTCAATCGCCACCGATCCTGAACAAGCCGTGCAGACAGCGCGCAGTCTTATTGACTGAGCGCGATCCACTTGGGAGACAGCGCACCTTAACTTTGGTTAACGGCAGCAAGAGGGGTCCGGAGAAGTAAATGTCGTCGAGCACGAGCCTTTCAGATATCGCGAATGTCGAGCTCGACGCCTCGCCCGTCGGAGCCATCCTCGCGCATGCCTGCGATATCGCCTTGATCCTGGACGCGGACCGGGTCGTGCGCGACGCCATCATCTCGGCCGACGATCTGCCCGAGGGCCTGCGCCTGGGCTGGGTCGGCCAGCGGCTTGACGACATCCTGACCATCGAGAGCGTCTCGAAAGCGATCGAGCTGATCGCCGCGGCGCGCGATAACCGTCCCTCGCGGCCCCGTCAGGTCAATCACCCGATCGAAGGCGGCGAGGACCTGCCCGTCAGCTATCGCGCCGCGGCCATCGGGTCGGAGGGCGAGGTGGTGCTGATGGGGCGCGACCTGCGCACGATCTCGCAGCTCCAGTCCCGCCTCGTCTCGACCCAGCAATCGATGGAGCGAGATTACGAGCGCACGCGGCAGATGGAGGCGCGCTATCGCATCCTGTTCCAGAACGCGCAGGATGCTTTTGTGATTGTCGATGCCGGCGATGGACGGGTGCTGGAAGCCAACCCGAAGGCCGCCGCCCTGTTCGGGCGCGAGCCCGAAGAGTTCAGCAGCCGCCGCTTCTCTCAGTTCTTCGACAAGACCCATCGCACGCCAATCGAACAGATGCTGGCCGGCGTGCTCGCCTCGGCCCGGACCGAGAGCCTGGCCGCGACCCCGGCGGGTGGAAACGCGCCCTTCGATGTCGAGGCCAGCCTGTTCCGCGCCGCCGATGCCACGCTGTTCCTGGTCCGGCTGACCGCACGCTCCGAACCGGGCGCCGAGCTCGGCCCGGATGCCGAAGCCAATCTGCAGCGCCTGATCAACCGCGCTACGGATGGGATTGTGCTGACCGATATGGAGGGCGCCGTCCTCTGGGCCAATGACGCGTTCCTGGACATGACCCAACTGGCCATCGCCGAACATATCGAGGGCATCGCCCTCGGCAGTTTTGTCGGGCGCACCGAGATCGATATGAGCGTGATTCTCGGCAACGCCCGGCGCCATGGTCGGATCCGCAGCTTCCTGACCAAGATCCGCGGGGCCGGCGGGCTGTCGACCGATGTCGAGCTGTCTGCCGTGTCGATGCCGAACGGCGCGCCGCCGGGCTATGGCTTTGTGATCCGCAATATCTCGCTGCGCACGCCGGAAAAGGGCAATGGCGCGGACGAACTTCCGCAATCGGCCGAGCAACTGACACAGCTGATCGGCCGCATGCCGCTGAAGGAGGTCGTGCGTCAGACCACCGATGTGATCGAGCGCATGTGCATCCAGACAGCCCTGCAACTCACCGGCGACAACCGCGCCTCGGCAGCCGAGATGCTGGGGCTGAGCCGGCAGAGCCTCTATGTGAAGCTGCGCCGCTACGACCTGCAGGGGCCAGACGAGAGCGGTTGAGCCGGGCCCGACGGCGTCTCCTCCCGCGAAACACCCGAAACGACGAAAAACCGCTTGGCCCAGCCGTGACTGTCATGTTTTATTGACATCATGTCTGTCCAAGACTCACTACAGCCGCAACTCCCCACCCCTGGCCGCTTCCAGCCGGGCGCGGTTTTGGAATTGCTGAAGCCGGTCACCTGGTTTCCCCCGATGTGGGCGTTTTTCTGCGGCATCCTGGCCTCGGGCCAGCCGCTGGAGGGCCGCTGGGGCCTAGTCCTCGCCGGGGTGATCCTGGCCGGACCGATGGTCTGCGCGATGAGCCAGGCGGTGAACGATTGGTATGATCGGCATGTCGACGCGATCAATGAGCCGGACCGCCCGATCCCCTCGGGCCGCATTCCGGGCCGCTGGGGGTTGCGGATCGCGCTCGGCTGGACGGTGCTGTCGCTGGCGCTGGGCGCGGCGATCGGCCCGGCGGCGCTGGTCGCCACCTGCCTCGCCGTCGCGCTGGCCTGGGCCTATTCCGCCCCGCCCCTCAGGCTGAAGGCGAATGGCTGGCTGGGATGTGCGACCTGCGGGCTGGCCTATGAGAGCCTGCCCTGGATCACCGCCGCCGCCATCCTGACCGGTGGCCTGCCCGACACTCGGGTGATCGTGATCGCCTTGCTCTATGGCATCGGCGCGCATGGCATCATGACGCTCAACGATTTCAAGGCGGTCGAGGGCGACCGGCGCTGCGGCATCCGCTCGCTGCCCGTGATGCTGGGTCCCGAGCGTGCGGCGAAGGTCGCCTGCGCCGTGATGGCTCTGCCGCAAATCGCTGTGATTGTCTGCCTTGACCTCTGGAACGCCCCGGTCGAGGCCGCGCTGATCGCGCTCTCGCTGGCGATGCAGGTGCTGGCGATGCGCAAGATGCTGCGCGATCCACGCCGCCTGGCACCCTGGTATAATGGCACCGGCGTCGTGCTCTATGTGCTGGGGATGCTGGCCGCCGCCGCCGCCCTGGGCGGCCACGGTGTATTGGAGGGGATCTTATGAGTATGCCCCCGCTCTCATGGCTCGGCATTGTCCGCCTGGGTATGGTGCAGACCGCGCTGGGCGCGATCGTGGTGCTAACGACCTCGACCATCAACCGGATCATGGTGGTGGAACTGGGCCTCGCCGCGATGATCCCCGGCGCGCTGGTGGTGATGTATCACACCTTTCAGATGCTGCGCCCGCGCTGGGGCTATGGCGCCGATCAGCGCGCCCGGCGCACGCCCTGGATCATCGGCGGCATGGCGGTGCTGGCCGCCGGCGGGCTGGGCGCGGCCATCTCGGTCGCCTGGATGGAGACGGCGATGACCGCGGGGCTGATCGCCGCGGTGGTGTCGTTCACGCTGATCGGCCTTGGCCTGGGCGCCTCGGCCACCAATCTGCTGGCGCTGCTGGCGGTGCGGGTCTCGGCCTCGCGCAAGGCGGCCGCAGCCTCGATTGTCTGGATCATGATGATCGCCGGCCTGGCGATCACCGGGATCGTCGCGGGCATCCAGCTCGACCCCTATTCGCCCGAGCGGCTGATCGCCGTCAGCGCCGTGGTCTCGGCCGGCGCCGTCCTGCTGACCATCCTGGCGCTTTGGGGCATGGAGCCGGAGGCCGCCCTGCCCCCGGCCGAAAACCGCCCCGCACAGAGCTTTGGCGAGGCCATCGCCGAGGTTTGGTCCGACCCGACGATGCGCGCCTTCTCGATCTTCGTCTTCGTCGCGATGCTGGCCTATAACACCCAGGATCTGATCCTCGAGCCCTTCGCCGGCCATGTCTTCGGCATGACGCCGGGCCAATCGACCGCGCTGGCCGGGGTGCAACATTCGGGCGCCCTCTTGGGCATGATCGCGGTCGCCCTGCTGGGCAGCGTGATCGGCGGGCCGATCCTGGGGAATATGCGGCTCTGGACCGTAGGGGGCTGCGTTGCCTCGGGTGCGGCACTGGTGATGCTGGGGCTGGGAGGGATGTCGGGCCCTGACTGGCCGCTGAAGCTGAATGTCTTCCTGCTGGGCCTCGCCAACGGCACTTTCGCAGTGGCCGCCATTGGCTCGATGATGGGGCTGGCGGGCCAGGGCGGAACCGCGCGCGCGGGCACCAAGATGGGGGTCTTCGGCGCGGCACAATCGATCGGCTTTGCCTTGGGCGGCTTCGCCGGCACTGCCGCGGTCGATGCCATGCGCGCGGTGACCGAGCGCCTGACGCTGGCCTATGGCAGTGTTTTCATCGCCGAGGGGATCGTCTTCCTCGTCGCCGCCCTTCTGGCCGCCCGCGCCGCAGGCGCCTTCGCCCTCGGCCGCACACAGCTTGTTCCGGGAGAATAGCCATGACCGAGATCCTCTATGATTGCGTCGTCGTCGGTGGCGGCCCTTGCGGCGCCACGGCGGCGGATGACCTGGCCCGCGAGGGCAAACGGGTGCTGCTGCTGGACAAGGCCGGGCGGATCAAACCCTGCGGCGGCGCGATCCCGCCCCGGGCCATCGACATGTTCGACATCGACGAGGCGCAACTCGTCGCCAAGATCAAGCGCGCCCGCATGGTCTCGCCCAAAGGCAAGCATGTCGATATCCCGATCAATGGCGGCTATGTCGGGATGGTCGATCGCGAGCATTTCGACGAATATCTGCGCGTCCGTGCGGCCGAGAACGGGGCTGAGCGCGCCACCGGCACCTATGTCGGGATCGAGCGCGTGGGGCGGCAGACCTATGTGCTCTACCGGCCAAAGGATGCGGGCCACAGCGCGGCTCCGATCCGCGTCGCGACCCGTTTCGTGATCGGTGCGGATGGCGCCCGCTCGAATGTCGCGCGGCAGGAGGTGCCCGGCGGCGACACCATTCCCTATGTGATCGCCTATCACGAGATCGTCCGCTCGCCCGAGACCATCAGCGCGGAAGGGTTCGAGCCGGATCGCTGCGATGTCTATTACGACGGCCGGATCAGCCCGGATTTCTATGGCTGGGTCTTCCCCCATGGCGCGCAGACTTCGGTGGGAATGGGCACCGAGATCGACGGGTTCTCGCTGAAGGACGCGACGCGGGATCTGCGCAGCGTGGCGGGGCTGGGCGCGCAGGAGACGATCCGCAAGGAAGGCGCGCCGATCCCGCTGAAACCGCTCCACAAATGGGACAATGGCCGCGATGTGGTGCTGGCCGGAGATGCGGCGGGGGTGGTGGCGCCCTCCTCGGGCGAAGGGATCTTCTATGCGATGTATGCCGGGCGCTGCGCCGCCGAAGCCGTGGCCGAAGCCCTGATCGCCGAGACCAACCGCGCCCGCGCCAAGGCGCTGGCCCGCGCCCGCAGCCGTTTTCTGCGCCAGCATGGCGGCGTGTTCTGGATCCTGCGCAAGATGCAGGACTACTGGTATTGCGACGACAATCGCCGTGAGCGTTTTGTGGCGATCTGCCGCGACAAGGACGTGCAGGAACTGACCTTCGACGCCTATATGAACAAGGAACTAGTCAAGGCAAAGCCGTTGGCGCATGTGCGGATTTTCTTCAAAAACATCGCGCATCTCATGGGCATCGTGCCTGCTTAATCTGAGTTTGGAGCACCGCTTGCCCAGCACAACGCAGCCACCGCCCGCCCCCACCCACCCCCCGGCTTGCGGTGGCTCCGCCGTGCTGGGCAAGCGGTGAGCGGGAGGACGGGATGAACGGGATTGATTGGAACGTGGCTTTGGTCGCCGGCGGTGTTGCCTTTGCCTGCGCCATGGCGGGCGGGGTACTGACCCGGATCGGGCCCTGGTATTACAGCCTGACCAAGCCCAGTTTTCAGCCGCCGGATTGGGCCTTTGCCCCGGCCTGGACGGTGATTTTCGGCCTCGCCGCCTGGTCCGGCTATCTGGCCTGGCAGGCGGCGGAGGGGGGCGAGCGGAGCCTTGTGCTGGTCCTCTACCTCTCCAATGCGGTGATCAACGCGGCTTGGAGCGGGATTTTCTTCACCATGCGTCGCCCAGATTGGGCGCTCTACGAGGTCGCACTGCTCTGGCTGTCGGTTCTGGCCATGATCGTGCTGATCTGGCCGATCTCCAGCCTGGCCGCGCAGCTGTTGATCCCTTATCTCGCCTGGGTCAGCTTCGCGGCCATTCTGAATTGGGCGGTGGTGCGCCTGAACGCCCCCTTCACCGCCTGAGGCTACTCCACCGCAACCTTGTCCTGGGTCTTGGTGTCGAAATCTTCCGCGGCGTGGCGCTCGTGGAGCTGCATCTCCGGCTCGCCGAAGGTGCGGTTCACCATGCGCCCGCGCAGCACCGCCGGGCGCGCGTCGATCGCATGCGCCCATCGCTGGACATGCGTGTAGCTTTTGACATCTAGGAACTCCGCCGCGCTGTAGAGCCGGCCCAGCACCAATTGCCCGTACCAGGGCCAGACCGCGATATCGGCCACGGTGTAATCCGCGCCCGCCAGATGCGCGCTCTCTGCCAGCCGACGGTCGAGCACGTCGAGTTGGCGCTTTGCCTCCATCGCGAACCGGTTGATCGGGTATTCGAACTTCTCCGGAGCATAGGCGTAGAAATGCCCGAACCCGCCGCCGAGATAGGGCGCCGAGCCCATCTGCCAGAACAGCCACGAGAGTGTCTCGGCTCGCGCCGGGCCCGAGGCCGGCAGGAATGCACCGAACTTCTCGGCCAGATGCATCAGGATCGCGCCTGATTCGAAGACCCGCACCGGCTCGGGGCCCGAGCGGTCCAAGAGGGCGGGGATTTTCGAGTTCGGATTGACTTCGACAAAGCCCGAGCCGAACTGATCGCCATCGCCGATCTTGATCAGCCAGGCGTCATATTCGGCGCCGGCATGGCCGAGCGCCAGCAACTCCTCGAGCATCACCGTGACCTTCACGCCATTGGGCGTCGCCAGCGAATAGAGCTGCAACGGATGCGCCCCGACCGGCAGGTCCTTGTCACGCGTCGCCCCGGCGATGGGGCGGTTGATCGAGGCGAATTTCCCCCCGCTCTCCGTCTCCCAGGTCCAGGTTTTCGGGGGTGTATAGGTATCGGTCATGCGAGCCTCCTGCATCCGCGTCGTTCTGCTATCTAGGTATGCATCAACGCGAGAGAACCACTCGGCTCCCTGCACAAACATCTTAATTTCGTCCTGTAGACCTGCGGAGCGTAGGACCCCGCTAGCCAGCCGCCGATTTTCATCCGACCCAATCCCGTACGACCAGTTCGCATAGATGCGGCTCTGCGCGTCGAGCGACTGACACCGATAGATTGCCAGTGCGTGGGGTGGTTAACGCTCTATCGTCTGCCGCCCGAGCGCCATCTCATCTCGAGAACTTCTTGTACTTGATCCGCTTCGGCTCCACCGCATCCGGGCCCAGGCGGCGGATTTTGTCGGCTTCGTAGTCTTCGAAATTGCCCTCGAACCATTCCACATGGGCGTCGCCTTCGAAGGCGAGGATGTGGGTGCAGAGGCGATCGAGGAAGAAGCGGTCGTGGCTGATGACCACGGCGCAGCCGGCGAAGCTCTCGATCGCGTCTTCCAGGGCGCGGAGGGTTTCCACATCCAGATCGTTGGTCGGCTCGTCGAGCAACAGCACATTGCCGCCGCGTTTCAAGAGCTTGGCCATGTGGACCCGGTTGCGCTCCCCACCCGAGAGCAGCTTCATCTTCTTCTGCTGATCGCCGCCCTTGAAGTTGAACGCGCCGCAATAGGCGCGGGAGTTCATCTCCGCCTCGCCCAATTGGATGATGTCGAGCCCGTCCGAGATCTCCTCCCACACCGTTTTTTCGGGATCCAGATCGTCGCGGGACTGGTCGACATAGGCCAGATCCACCGTGTCGCCGAACTCGATCGAGCCGTCATCCGGCGTCTCCTGCCCGGTCAACATGCGAAACAGCGTGGATTTCCCCGCGCCGTTCGGGCCAATCACGCCGACGATGCCGCCCGGAGGCAGGCTGAAGCTGAGCCCGTCGATCAGCAGCCGATCCTCATAGCCCTTGCGCAGCCCCTCCACCTCGATCACCCGGTTACCGAGGCGCGGGCCGTTGGGAATGACGATCTGCGCGGTGCCGACGCGTTCCCTCTCAGACTGGTTGGCGAGGTCGTTATAGGCGTTGATCCGGGCCTTTTGCTTGGCCTGGCGGGCCTTGGCGCCCTGGCGGATCCATTCCAGCTCGCGCGTCAGGGTTTTTTGCCGGGTCTTGTCCTCGCGCGCCTCCTGCTCCAGCCGCTTGGCCTTTTGTTCCAGCCAGGCCGAATAATTGCCCTCGTAGGGGATGCCCCGGCCGCGATCCAGCTCGAGGATCCAACCGGTGATGTCGTCGAGGAAATAGCGGTCATGGGTGACGATCAGGCAGGTGCCCTTGTATTCGATCAGGTGCTTTTGCAGCCAGGCGATGGTTTCCGCATCCAGGTGGTTGGTCGGCTCGTCCAGCAGCAGCATGTCCGGACTTTCCAGCAGCAGCTTGCAAAGCGCGACGCGCCGTTTCTCCCCGCCCGAGAGGCTGGCGACCGGGGCGGTGTCCGGTGGGCAGCGCAGCGCCTCCATCGCGACATCGACCTGCGCGTCCAAATCCCAGAGGTTCTGGGCGTCGATCTCGTCCTGCAGCTTTGCCATCTCGTCCGCGGTCTCGTCCGAGTAGTTCATGGCAAGCTCGTTATACTTGTCGAGGATCGCCTTCTTCGCCGCCACGCCCAGCATGACATTGCCGCGGACATCGAGGCTGTCGTCCAGTTGCGGCTCCTGCGGCAGATAGCCGACATGCGCCCCCTCGGCCGCCCAAGCCTCGCCGGTGAAATCCTTGTCCTGGCCGGACATGATCCGCATCAGCGTGGATTTGCCCGAACCGTTGACCCCGACGACCCCGATCTTGACGCCCGGCAGGAACGAGAGCCGGATGTTCTCAAAGCACTTCTTGCCGCCAGGATAGGTCTTCGAGACCCCGTCCATGTGATAGACATATTGATAGGATGCCATGGCGGTCCGCCTCCTGACCGGGTGGATGGATGCCCTGTCCTACTCGCCGGAGGATGGCCGCGCAACTCAAAGAAAAACGGCCTCGGTCGGGTCCGTTGGTTCTGTCGCTGCGTGGCGAGTCAGGCGCGGGCGCGCAGTCGCAGCGCGCCAAAGGCCGCGATACCGGTCCGCAGAAACGCCAGGCTGGCGGGCAGCGGCACGACCTGCGCATTGGTTATGTCAACGGCGAGATCGCCCGTGCAGTTATTTGCGCCGACATCGCAGAAGATTCCGTTCGAGCAGCCGAACTCCGAGGTGAAGGTCCCGTCCCCGTCGTTTTGGAACCCGTCGGAGACGTCCCCAGCGCGAAATTGCCGAATTGCGAAATGGCCACCGCGCAGGAGCCGGGCGTCAGGAACACGTCCAACCTCGAGTCGGAGGACGAGAACGTGTCGAGATCAATCCGGTCGGTGCCGTCATCATTGCTTTGCGGGAACGCCCCAGAATCTGCATTGGACAGCGTCAGGATCGGGTCGTACCCGCCAGCCGAGACCACTTTGCCGTCGGATTGGGTCCCTCCGGCATAGCTGAAGGTTTCGACCCGGACCGTCTGGCCACCGGCGAGCATGAAGTTGAAGAACTGCACCTCGTCATTGGCTCTGAACGACCCGCTGAAGGACAAATCGACAGCCGAAGCCGGTTGGGCAGCGAAGAGCGAGAGAGCGGCTATACCGGCAAGAACAATTGAGCGCGTGATGCACCTCGGGAAGGCAACAATGCATCACTGATGTCCGAAAACCGGATTTGGTTACCATAGCCGTGCCTCTCGCTCGCGCGCCCGTCAGAGCACAGCACCGGGCCGCCGGCCGGGTAAGATTGCGTTTGACCCCGGCGGGCTCTGGCCCGAGAAGGGCGGTAAGCGTTCAACTGCGAGACCCGTCGATGCCAGCAATCCCACACGCCCTGCCCGGACAGCGCATTGGCCTGCTGGGCGGATCGTTCGATCCGGCGCATCAGGGGCATGTGCATGTCACGCTCCGCGCGCTCCGGGCGTTCCGGCTGGACCGCGTTTGGTGGCTGGTCAGCCCCGGCAATCCCTTGAAGACGCGGGGGCCGGCGCCTTTGCAGGAACGTATGGCGACGGCCGGGCGGGTGATGCAGCATCCCCGCGTTGCGATTACCGATATCGAGACGCGGCTTGGGACCCGTTACACGGCGGACACACTCGGCGCCCTGATGGCCCGCAACCCGGACGTGCGCTTTGTCTGGCTGATGGGAGCCGATAACCTGGCAACCATGCATTATTGGGAGCGTTGGGAGTGGATTTTCGCACATGTGCCGGTGGGTGTTTTGGCGCGTCCGGGCGAGCAGTTGCGGGCCGGGCTGTCGCCGGCAGCGCGCCGGTTCGCCCGCTGGCGCCGGCGCGAGGCGCAGGCCGGCGGGTTAGGCCAAGGGGGAGAGCCGGATTGGGTGCTCCTGACCGGGCCGATGCTGCCGCATTCCTCCACGGCGATCCGCGGCTCGAGGCAACAGACTTGAGTGGCAAGCGGTCTTAACCAAAGGTTAAGCTTGGGGAGCGTAGGGGGTTTGGGATGCGGCGTCGGGACCTGATTTTCGGAGCATCTGCAGCATTGGCCGCGCCTGTCACGGGCCTCGCGGCCGAGTTCAAACGGGCACCGGAAGGTCGGGTGCCGATCCCCGCCATCCGGCCGTCGGAGATCCCCCTGCCCCCGCCTGCCGCGGGCCGCGAGGTCAGGGCACGTTTCGGGCTGAGCGGGCAGAGCGGATGGCTGGCGGTGGATCTCGACAATGGCCGGGTGCTCGATGGTTTCGGGGCAGAGGAGCGCTTCGCCCCCGCCTCGGTCGCCAAGCTGCCGACGGCGCTGTTCGCCATGGACAAGCTGGGCGGCGGGCACCGGTTCGAGACCACGCTGGAAATCACCGGGGAGGTGCGGGGCGAGGGCCTCGCGGGCAATGTCGTGCTGAAGGGGGCGGGCGATCCCGAGCTCGACTCGGACGCGCTCGTCCCTCTGGTGCTGGCGTTGAAGGAGCTTGGTATTCGGGAGGTTTCCGGCGCGTTTCTGGTCGATGACAGCGCCATCCTCGCCTTCCCGGAGATCGATCCCGCACAGCCGGCGGAGGCGCCGTACAATCCCGGCCTCTCCGGCCTGAACCTGAATTTCAACCGGGCCCGGCTGCGCTGGGGGAAATCGGGGATCGATGTGCTCGCCTGGGCCGAACGGCTGCGGACCCCGGCCAACAGCCTCAAAGTGGTGGCGGCAGCGGCCGAGGACGCGCGGCTCTTCAGCCACCGGTTCCAGGGCAATCGCGAGCTGTGGCAGATGTCACGCCGCGCGCTGCGCCGGCCGGGCGAGCGCTGGCTGCCGGTGAAGGCCCCGGCGCTCTATGCCGGAGAAACCTTTCGCCACCTCGCCCAGACCTATGGCATCGCCCTGCCCGGCCCGCAGCGGGCCGCAACCCAGGGTGCCCGGGTCATCGCCCGGCACCGCAGCCGCCCGCTGGCGGCAATGCTGCGAGATATGCTGCGCTTCTCGACCAATATCACTGCCGAGGCCGTGGGGGCGGCGGCTTCGGGCGCCGGATCTGCGGCCGACTCGGCGGGTCAGATGAACGCCTGGGCCGCCGGGGAAGCCGGTTTTGCGTCGGGCGATCCGGGCTTTGCCTTCGTAAACCACTCCGGATTGTCGACGCAGAGCCGGGTCTCGCCCCAACGCATGGTCGCGTTGCTGCAGGCCCTGGCGCGCCGGAGCGGTGGCACCCATGCGCGCCTGCCCGGAGCTGCCGCGGGCCTGCTCAAGCGCCATAACGTGGCCAGCGAGGATCTGCCGCTCGACTATGACCGGTTGGAGGTGGTCTCGAAGACCGGGACAATGAATTTCATCCGCGGCCTCGCCGGCTATGTCGCGACCCCGGGCGGGCGACGGCTGGCCTTTGCCGTCTTCTCGAATGACCTGCCGCGGCGCGGGTTCGGAGAGGGGTTGGACCGGCGCTGGATGGGCCGCGCCCGCGGCTTCGAACGCGCGCTGATCCGCAACTGGGTGCTGATGGCTGACGGAAAGAGCTAGAGCAAGCGGGTCGGGAGACAGCTTCACCCGCCGCTCAGCGCGGGGTCATCTTCTGATACCGCGCCCGTGCGCCCCGTTCGATTGCCGCCGCGGCCAGCCGGCCAACGCTGAGATCGTGCCGCAGGATTTCGAGCAGTTTCAGCTCGGTCATCGCCACCGCCCCATCGGCTGCAGCCACATCGCAGGCGACGGCATAGGCGGTCTCGGCGAGATGCTCCGGCAGGGCTTGTGCGACCAGACCGACCAGCGCATCGATCCCATCCTCGTCATCGAAGATCTCGCCCACGATGCCGGTCACCAGGCCAATCCGATCCGTATCATAGCCCAGAAACGCCGGCAAATGCCCGATGACCCCGCGGATCGTGTCGAGCTCGCTGTCGGTCATTTCGCCATCGGCCACGGAAACGGCGATCATCACCGCAACCAGGGCGTCTTGGGGGCTGAGGCTATCCGTGCTCATGCATTGGCCTTTCTCTCACCTGCTCCCGCGCACCCTAGTGGCGGGGATACTGCGCCGCAATACTCGAGCGTGGCCTGAGACCGAGGAACGCGCGTGCAGGACGTCCGCCGCTTGACCGATCCCGGCCCTTCGCCTAGCTCTGCCCAGATCAGACGGAAAGGGCGACCCAATGAGCGACATGCGCGAGACCGCGATGCAGTCGAAGGCCTGGCCATTCGAGGTGGCCCGGAAACTCGCGAAACGCTTCGAGAAATCACCGCCGGCCAAGGGCTATGTGCTGTTCGAAACCGGCTATGGTCCCAGCGGCCTGCCGCATCTGGGCACCTTTGGCGAGGTGGCGCGGACCACGATGGTCCAGCGGGCGTTCGAGCAGATCTCGGACATCCCGACCCGGCTGATCTGTTTCTCGGACGATATGGACGGGATGCGTAAGATCCCGGACAACGTGCCCGACAAGACAGCGCTGGAACCCTATCTGCAATTGCCGCTCAGCCGGGTGCCGGACCCGTTTGGCACGGCCGACAGCTTTGCCGCGCATATGAACGGGCGGCTGAACGCGTTTCTCGACCGGTTCGGGTTCGAGTATGAGTTCATCTCGGCGACCGAATTCTATGCCTCGGGCCGGTTCGACGAGATCCTGCTGCGCGCCGCCGAGCGCTATGATCAGATCATGGACGTGATGCTGGCGACACTGGGAGAGGAGCGCCAGCAGACCTACTCCCCCTTCCTGCCGATCAGTCCCACGACGGGCAGGGTCCTCTATGTTCCGATGAAGCATGTGGACGCCGCCGAGGGCACGGTGACCTTCGACGACGAAGACGGGGCCGAGACGACCCTGCCCGTCACCGGCGGCAACGTGAAGCTGCAGTGGAAGCCCGATTTCGGCGCCCGCTGGGCGGCGCTGGGCGTCGATTTCGAGATGTTCGGCAAGGATCACAGCTCGAACGCCGTGGTCTATGACAAGATATGCCGGATCCTGGGCGTGCCTGCGCCGGATCACTATGTCTATGAGCTGTTCCTGGATGGCGAGGGACAGAAGATCTCGAAATCCAAGGGCAACGGGCTCAGCATCGAGGAATGGCTGACCTATGCCTCGCCGGAAAGCCTCAGCCTCTACATGTTCCAGAAACCGCGCACGGCGAAACGGCTGCATTGGGACGTGATCCCGAAAACGGTTGATGAGTATCACCAGCATCTGCGCGCCTATGCCGACCAGGACGCAGCGGCGCGGCTGGCCAATCCCGCCTTCCACATCCACGGGGCCGAGGTCCCGGAGAGCGATCTGGCCGTGCCCTATGCGATGCTCCTGAACCTCGCCTCGGCGGCGGGGGCGGAGGATAAGGAGGTCCTCTGGGGCTTCATCCGCAAATACGCGCCCGAGGCGACGCCCGAAAGCCATCCGGGCCTGGACGCCGCCGCCGCCCATGCGGTGCAATATGTCAAGGACAAGGTGGTCAAGGAATTCCGCGCCCCGACCGAGCAGGAGGCCGCAGCACTGACCGATCTGCGCGAGCGGCTGTCCGGCTGGAACGGGGGGACGGACGCGGAGGAGCTGCAATCTCTGGTCTTCGCCGTGGGCAAGGAGCACGGGTTCGACCCGCTCCGCGCCTGGTTCTCGGCGATCTACGAGGTGCTGCTGGGCGCCAAGCAGGGCCCGCGCTTTGGCGGCTTCATCGCGCTTTACGGTGTCGAGGAGACGGTCGCTTTGATCGACCGGGCGCTCGAGGGCAGCCTGTTGGAAGGTGCCGCGTGACCGTTCTGACCGTCATCTGCCTGGTCGCGCTGCTGGTCTGTCTGTTTCTCGGCAAAGCAGCCATCGCGGCGGCGGCAGCGCATGTCGAGACCGCGCATCCGGCCGAGTTCAAACGGCTGTCGAATTACGGGCTATTGCCGATCAAGGGGCTCTCGGGCGATGCTGATCGGGTGCGGCGGGGATTGGCCGGCCCGTTGCTGACCGGGCTGCTACACAAGGATCTCCGCGGCGACCCGGTGATCCGGGGCTGCCAGATGCAATGGCGGCTCTGCTTCGCGGGCATGCTGCTCTGCATGGTGCTGGCCATTCTGTCGCTCTAGCCGGGATAGCGGTCGTCAGGCCACCGCGAATTGCGCGGCGCTCTCGGCCAGATGCTCCCAGATCGCGCGGCCGAAGCTGCGGAAACAGAAGAGATCGACCGCCCCCACCTGTCCCTGCCCAGCCTGTCCTTGCAACATGACGGCGACGTGATGGATGCCCGATGTCGCCACCTGCCCCGGCCCGAACGCGGCGGGGCGCAGGTCGAGCGGGACCATCCGCGCCATCAGATCCGGCATCGCCGCGCCCTCGACCCGGATGACCGTGCGGGCATGCGAGAGATCCAAGACAGTTCCCGCCCCGTCCGTCCCGGGCATCGGTTGCGGCGTCTCAGAGACCCAGAGCCAGCGCAGCGGATCGATGCGCAGCAGATCGCCCTGCGCGCCGGTCAGCGCCGAGAGCGCAGCGGGCGCCTCGGCCACCCCGCAGGCCGCCGCCGCCACGGCGCCGGCCTCGGCCACCTGCCCGTGCCAGGCGGTAATCTGCCAGATCGAGCCGACCCGGCGCTCGAACAGGGTCAGGTCCGGGCCGAAATGCAGGGGCATCTCCAGCCCGTCCAGGGCGCTGATCCGCTCAACCATGCATCCGCTCTCCCTTTGGGTCGTATTGATGGGGGCTGTGGACGGTGGCCCTCACATGGCTGCCGCGCACCGGGTCGGCGATCATCACCTCGCGTCCCTCCCAGGCCGCGGCGCCGCCCGAGACAAAGCCGATGCCCAGCCATTTGCCGCCCAGCGCCGGGGCCACCGTCACCCCGGTGATCCAACCCAGGCCATGGCCCTCGACCTTCTCGGGATCACAGACGATGGCGCCGATCTTGAAACGCTCGCCCCGCTCGACGGGGATGAAATGCGCCAGTTGCGGGCGATCGTCGCGCGTCATGTCCGGGCGTTTGCGCAGGACATTGCCGATGAAGGGTTTCTTTGAGGAGGCCATCTTGCCCAGCCCCGCATCCTCCAGCGTCACGCGGCCGTCCAATTCGGCGCCGGTGACATGCCCTTTCTCGATCCGAAGCGCGCCGAGCGCCTCGACACCATAGGCCGAGCCCCCTGCCGCCTCGACCGCGGGCAAAAGCGCCTGCCACATGGCGGGGCCGTAATCGGAGGGGGTGTAGACCTCATAGGCCAGCTCACCCGAGAAGCTGATCCGGGCGATCATCACCGGGATCCGGCCGCCCGCGACGGCCATCTCGGTCCGCAGGATGCCCATGAACGGGACCGCTTCGTTCGAGAGATCGTCGGCAATCAGCGGGGCGATCACCTCGCGCGCCTT
The DNA here is from genome assembly GCA_038524325.1 of Pseudomonadota bacterium. Classification (GTDB taxonomy): domain Bacteria; phylum Pseudomonadota; class Alphaproteobacteria; order Rhodobacterales; family Rhodobacteraceae; genus Thermohalobaculum. The sequence goes on along the minus strand of JBCBIS010000038.1, from coordinate 4,553 downwards.
CGGCCCGGCCACGGCCACGCCCGCCCATTGGTCGGTGGTGCTGGCGACATGAACGCGCAGGTCGGTCCAGCGGGTCTGGAGCAGTTCCTCGAGCCAGGCCATCACCCCCGCCGCATTGGCGGTGGTGCAGGTCATCAGGAACTCCTCCTCCCCCAGCCGCCAGGTGACCCCGTCATCGAACACGATCCCATCGTCGCGCAACATCACGCCATAGCGGCACTTGCCGACGGGCAATTTGCCGAAGCCGTTGACATAGACGCGGTTCAGAAACTCCCCGGCATTCGGCCCCTGCACGGCGATCTTGCCGAGGGTTGTGACATCCACCATGCCGACCCGTTCGCGCACATTGGTGGCTTCGCGCACATAGGCGCTGTCGAGATACTCGGTCTTGCGGGTCTTTTGCCACCAGCCGCGCTTCCAAACGCCGACATCGAGGAAGCGAAAGCCGATCTCCTCCTGCACCGCATGCAGGGGCGTGCGCCGGATGGGTTTCCAGCCATGCCCCTTGGCGCGGCCCGCAAGGGCGCCGATCGGGATCGGGGTATAGGGCGGGCGGAAGGTGGTGATGCCGGTCGCCGGGATCGATTGATCGAGCGCTTCGGCCAGCAGGGCAAGCCCGATCACCCCGCCCATCTTGCCCTGATCGGTCGCCATCCCGAGGGTGGTGTAGCGTTTCATATGCTCCACCGAGGCATAGCCTTCGCGGGCGGCCTGACGCACGTCGTCGGTCGTCACGTCATGCTGCGGGTCGATGAAGCTTTTGAGCTTGCGGTCGCGGAGCGTGACCTCCCAAAGCGGTTGGATCGGTGTCTCCCAGCCGCCGGGCTCGGGCAGTTTTGCGTTGCGGCGGCGTTTGCCGGTCAAGGCGCGCACCGCTTGATCGGCGGTGCCGCGGGCATGGTCCACCGCACCCTCGGTGGAGAACTGTCCCGCGGCGGCACCGGTGAGGGCGACGCCTTCTGGAGGCTCGCCCGAGAGAAAGCAGCAGAGCTCGGGATGCCAGACCGGTTTCACGCCGCGATGGCTGACCAGGTGGATCGCAGGCGACCAGCCGCCGGAACTAGCGACGATATCGGCGCCCAGGATCTCCTCGGGCCGCGCATGGCCGTGGCGACCCCGGCGTCCCACCCGAAGGCCGTGCGTAACACGGCCGCCGGTGATCTCGACCGGCAGGGCACCGCGATGGATCTGAACACCTGCGGCGCGGGCCTGCTCGGCCAGCGGGTTGGGTCTGTCGCGGGCGTCGAGCAGCATCGTGTCGATCCCGGCCGCCGCCAGGGTCATGGCGCTGCGATAGCCGCTGTCAGAATTGGCCGCGACAACCGCCGAGCGCCCGGGCGCCACGCCGTAACGGGTGACATAGGTCTGTGCAGCATGGGCCAACATCGACCCCGGGCGGTCATTATTGCCAAAGGCGACGGGACGCTCGAGCGCACCGCTCGCCAGGATCACGCGGGCCGGTCGAACCACGCGGATTCGACCCCGCGGCAGGGCTGGATCTGGAGCGGCCAGATGGTCGGTGACTTTCTCGTAGAGGCCGACCACATTGCTGTCGTAGAGGCCAAAGGCGGTGGTGCGCGGCAGAAACCGGACGCCTTCGAGCGCGGACAGACGGTCGGACAGCCAAGCCGGGGCAGGCTGCCCCTCGACGGTCTCGCTGGTCGCCAGGAGACTGCCGCCGAGCCGGAAATCCTGCTCGACCAGCATCACGTCCAACCCCTGCGCCACACAAGTCTCGGCCGCGGCGAGCCCGGCAGGGCCGGAGCCGACGACCAGGACATCGCAGAAATCGTGGACATATTCATAGCTGTCCGGATCGGCCTGATGGCTGGCCCTGCCCATGCCGGCGGCCTGGCGGATGAGCTTCTCGAACTGCATCCATTCCCAGGTGCCGCGGCCGGTGAGGCCGAAGAAGGTCTTGTAGTAGAAACCTGCCGAGAAGAACCGGCCCATCAGGTCGTTGACCTGGCCAAGATCGAAGCGAACCGAGGGCCAGGCGTTTTGGCCCGATGCCTCCAGACCCTCGAACAGCTCGACGCAGGGCGCCTTGGCATTCGGCTCGCGCCCCGCGCCCGAGCCGGTGGTGACGAGCGCGCCGCCCTCCTCGGGCCCCGCGGTCATGATCCCGCGCGGACGGTGATATTTGAACCCGCGGGCGATGGTGCGCTTGCCGCAGGACATGAGCGCCGAGGCGAGGCTGTCGCCCTCGACCCCGAAACAGGCCTCGTCATCCCAGGTAAAGCGCAGGGGCTGGGCCCGGTTGATACCGGTGCCGCCGACGGTCAGGCGATAGCCGCTCATCGGTGCAGCTCCGGTTTGGCTGAGGGCTTGGAAAGCGGCATGCGGGCAAGCCCGCATACATGATGTTTGGCGCCCGTTCCGGGCGCGCTCCCCTCCCCTGCCCTCCCCAATTGGGGGAGGGGGCGCCAGTGGCATTGGGGGGTCTGCTGTGGCTGTGCAGCGCTCATTCGCAGGCCTCCTGCAGGCCCGGATGAGCCATTCTGGTTGCCGTGATTTCGTGGGTCAGGGTATCGCGTTCGACGATCACGTAGCTGCGGCAACCTTGGCTGTGCTGCCAGAGTTCCTGCGATGGCCCACGCGGATTGTCGCGCAGGAACACCGCCTCGAACCATGCCTTTTCAGAAGCGTCGAGGGCCGGCATCTGGACGCTTGCGTCGCCGATAAAGGTGAATTCGGTATGGTCGCGCAGCCCGCAGAACGGACATCGTATCCTCAGCATTATGCCCCCTCCCTCGGGTCCAGACGCATCCCGGTGCTCCAGATCGAGAAGCCCTGCCGCTCCCAGAATTTCTGGGCATGCAGGGCACCGACCTCGAGCCGCAGTTTCGTGCCCGCGGGCAGCAAGTCGCTGCGCCACCGGGCGAAGAGAGCGGCTCCGAAGCCCTCGCGCCGATGGTCGCGGTCGATCACGAAATTGCGAAGGAAAACATGGTCTCCCATATCCATCCAAATCGCCATGCCGAGCGCCAGGCCTTGGCGGCGGAAGAGGACGGCACGATGCCCGGCCTGAAGCATCAGGCCCAGCTTCTCCGTCGCTTGCTCGCGGGTGATCTTTCCGCCATGGGCGCGGTCCAGCTGGACATAGAGCGGCGCCATCTCTGACAGAGCCTCTGATCCCACCAGATGCAGCGCAATCTCTTCGGTCTGAGGCGGCATCAGTGCAGCTTCGGCCATGGCCCATGCCCCGATTCGTCGATCATTCGGCCTTCGGAATATCGGTCCAATGTCAGCCGGGCATTGGCCTCGTGCGGGGCATCCTTGGCGATCGTATGCGCGAAGACATGGCCCGAGCCCGGGGTCGCCTTGAACCCGCCATAGCACCAGCCGGCATTGAGATAGAGACCTGGGATCTCGGTCTTGCAGATGAAGGGCGAGCCATCCATCGACATGTCCATCACCCCCGCCCATTGCCGCAACAGCTTCACCCGGCCAAGGCAGGGCATTACCGCCATGCAATTTGCCGCCACGTCTTCATAGACCGGCAGGTTCCCCTTCTGGGCATAGCTTGGGTATTTGTCGAGATCGCCGCCAAAGACCATGCCGCCCTTGTCCGACTGGCTGATATAGAAATGCCCCGGCCCGCCGAACACCACGACACAGTCGAGAATCGGCTTTATCGGCTCCGAGACGTAGGCCTGCAGCTTATGCGTCTCCACCGGCAGCTTGCCGAGGCCCGCCTTATGCGCCAGGACCGAGGTATGCCCGGCCACCGCCATGCCGATCTTCTCCGCCCGGATCTCGCGCGCGGTGCCGCTCCGCGAGACGGTCTCGACCCCCACCAGCGTACCGCCCTCGCGGATGAAGCCGGTCACCTCAGTCTCCTGGATGATGTCCACGCCCAGCGCGGTCGCCGCCCGGGCAAAACCCCAGTTCACCGCGTCATGGCGCGCGGTCCCGGCCCGGGGCTGGACATAGGCGCCCAGAACCTCGAACCGCTCCCCCCGCGCCAGTTGCGGCACGCGTTTATAAAGCTCGTACTGGTCCCAATATTCGCCATCGATGCCGTTCAGCCGCATGATGTTATAGCGCCGCGCCATCGCATCGCGCTGTCCCGGGGTGAAGACCAGGTTCACATGGGCGCGCTGGCTGAACATGACATTGTAGTTCAACTCGTGGCTCAGATTCTCCCACAACTTCAGCGAGTGCTCATAGAACTCGGTGTTGCCCGGGATCATGTAGTTCGAGCGCACAATCGTCGTGTTCCGCCCGGCATTGCCGCCGCCCAGCCAGCCTTTCTCGATCACCGCGACGCGCGTGATGCCATGGTTCTTCGCGAGGTAATAGGCGGTGGCCAAACCATGCCCGCCGCCGCCGACGATGATCACGTCATAGCGGTCCTTCGGCTCGGGCCGCCCCCAAACCTGCTGCCAATGCTTCTGACCGGTCAAACCACCGCGCAGAACCGACCAGGCCGAGTACCGCTGCATCACACCCATTGCCACCTCCCGACCCCCTCCGCGGGCGCCCCCTCCCCCTATTGGGGAGGGCCGGGGAGGGGAGCGCGCCCGGAACGGGCGCCAAAGATCGTGTAT
>JBCBIS010000037.1:14854-26307 GCA_038524325.1 Pseudomonadota bacterium | reverse complement strand
AAAGAATTTTGGTCCAGACTCAGAGCTTTGAGCAAAATCCTGGGATCTGACTGGTTCAGTCAGATCCGTTTTTGCTCTTGGCATGCGCGACCTTGTGCCAGTCATCCGGCGTTCGCGCGGCGAGCCACGCGATCAGGCCTTCGGTGACTCTCTGATCGAGATCCATGGTCAATCCTCCCGCCGTGGTTTGCGGGCCTCGGCGAAGAAGCCGCTGGTCTGGATGGTGTTGCGCCAAGCGCTGGCGCGGGCGTCGAGCAAGCGGTTGATCCGCTCGCCGAAGCGGCCCTCGACATGCCGCTTCCAGAATTTCAGCATATTGGCAATTGCGGCGTATTTGCCGCGGAGAGGATAGAGCGTGACCTCCTCGAAATCACGCAACAGATAGGCCATGCCGTCGCGGCTGAGGCGCTGATAATCCTGAAACATCAGGTCCTTGGGAGCGTGATAGCGCCACATCCACGGGACGTAGAGAAAGAGCTGCCCGCCCGGCCTCAATGCGCGATGGAAATTCGCCACCGCCGCCGGGGGATCATAGACATGTTCGAGGATGGCGAGCGCGATCACCGCGTCATAGCGGCCCTGCATCCAGTCCGGAAAGGGCGAGCAGACATCGCCGAGCAGATCCGGGTAATCGCCAAAGTCGTTCAGATCCATCGTCTCGACCCGGCCTGGAAGGGCGGCGCCGTCCTCGCGCATCGAGGCCCCCACATCGAGGATCATCTCCGCCACCGCCACCGCGTCCAGGATATGCGCGCGGGTCCGGTTGTCGTGCAGATACCGCAGATCGACCCTGGCGCGCCGGGTGATCGCCTGGAGGCGGGCGTTCAGCCCCTCGACATCGTGGATATGCTGTTTGCGGATCATGCTGGTTCTCGCGCGAGATCGGTGAGGGCGGCGATGGCCGCACTGCCATCGTCAATACGGAGCGGCAGGCGCGGGCGGCGGGGCGCTTGGGCCAGTGTCTCGACCATCTGGCCAAGCCGCGCAGGGGCCAGATCGGCCTCGCTGCACCAGCGGATACCTTCGAACATGGCGACACGCTCGGCGCGGATCCGCTGTTCCTGTTCGCCGCCCGTCTCTGAAGGGACCAATAGGGCGGGGGTCTGCGTCTCGGCCAGGTCCAGCACAGTGTTGTAACCCGCAAGGCTGACCGAGCAGGCCGCCCCGGCCAGAAGCGCCCGGTAATCGGGGCGGGCCGGCTCGACACGCAGCCTTTCGGAGGGATGGGCCGTGGCAAGACGCGCGGCCTCTTGGGCGGCGTCGCGCCCGCCGACCAGGAGATGCCAGGGGCGGTCGGAGCTTTCCGCCGCCTCCGCCGCCATCTCAAGCAGCCGCCGGCCGAGATCGCCGCCGCCGACCGCGACGAGGACGGTCTGCCCACGCTCCGCCACCTCCGCCCGGGCAGAGGACAGATAGCCGGAATAGCGCGTCCGTTGCAGCAGATCCTCGGGCAGGGGCCAGCTTTCAGTCAGCGGCACGACCCCCGCATCGCCATGGACGATCAGCCCGGCATAGCGCGCGCGCAGCCGGGCGACGGCTTCGTCCAGCCGTTTCGGTTTTGGCTCGGGGATGTCGCGCAGCGAGGCGATGGCCGGCGCCGCCGTCGCGCTCAGGGCCGCGTCGAACTCGGCGGCCAGCATGCGGCGGCCCAGGGGAAAGGTCTCGGTGACCAGGAGATCGGGGACGAACCCGGAGACGGCCTCGGCAACCGCGCGTTGGCGGCGAGCGAGATAGGCCGCCCCCGCGGGCGCGCCATCTGCTGTGCGCAGGGTCTTATAGTCCAGCCCCTCGACCAGCAGCGGCGGGATTTGCAGCATCTCGACATCCCCGCTCGCGATATGGGGCAGAGGGCGCCCGCCATTGATCACGAGGGCACGGTGCCCGGCTCGGGCCGCCGCGCGGGCCAGACTCAGGCTGCGCAAAAAATGGCCGGTGCCGCTGAGATGCGTGCTGAGGATCGCCAGCTTCATCGCGCCACCAGCCGCAGCACGGGCCCCGGATCCCCCGGCATCCCATCCGGCGCCAGGGTAAGCGGGTAGAGCCGGCCCCGCTTAACCTCCGGCGCGCCCTCGCCATGGGCAAGGTCCAGCAGAATGCGCATGATCGCCTTGTGGATAACCAGCAGTGCCGGCTCGGGATCGGCGGCGATCCGGGCGAGGGCGGGCTGCACCCGCGCCCAGGCATCGGCCCGGCTTTCACCGCCCGGGGGGCGCGTCTCCCACCCCATCTCACCCGTGTGGACGAAGCCCGAGCCGGGATCGGCGGCCAGATCCTCGGCCCGATGCCCCTCCCAGGCGCCCCAGCCGATCTCGACGAGATCGGGATCGGGCCGTGTTGGCCGGTCGCTCAGCGCCACCGCGGTGTCGATGGTGCGGCGCAGCGTGGAGGTGACGACCCGCGCCTCCTGCCATTCCCGTGGCAGCCTCAGCTTGGCCAGCGTCCGATGCGCATCGCCGGTCAGCGGCCGGTCGGTGCGGCCCTGAAGGCGGCGCTCGAGGTTCCAGTCGGTCGGGTAGTGGCGCAGCAGCGCGACGCGGGTCATCGCAGCACCTCGTCCAGAACCGCGCGGAGACGGGTGGCGGCGGCACCGAGGCTGTGATGCGCCTCGATATGCGCGCGGCCCCGGGCCGAGAGCTGCGCGCGCAGAGCGGCCGCCTCGGTGATGGCCCCGGCCAGAGCCGGGGCGTCTTCCGGCGGGGACAGCAGGCCGCCCCGGATGATCTCACGCGCGGCGGGGCCGTCCTCGGCCACCACGGGGCAGCCCGCGGCCTGCGCTTCGAGCCAGACGAGGCCGACCCCCTCGCCGACCCCCGGCCAGACCATCAGATCGGCCCGCTCCATATGGGTGCGGATGATGTCCGGGTCGGTCAGCGTGCCGAGAAAGGCGACCCTGGGGGCGTGGCGGGCAAAGAGCGCGGCCAGCGCAGCCTCTCCATCGCCGCCGCCGATCACCGTCAGATCCCAGTCCAAGGCGAGATGATCGAGCCCGGCGGCGAGACGGCGATAGCTCTCCATCTTATCGCCCGGCCGCGGCATGGCCACAGTCAGCAGGCGCAAGCGCTGGCCAGCGGCACGCGGCGCCACCGCCGCACCGGGGTCGAGGAAGGCCGGCAGCGGGCGCATCTTGGCGCCATGCCCGGCCTGCTCCAGGGCCGGCCGGTCGCGCTCGGTGGTCCAGAGCAGCCGGTCGGCATGGGCAATCGCCGCCTCGGAGGCCGCGGCGAACCGCGCCCATGGCCCCTGGCGCCGGCGGGGCGCGATCGAGGGTTCGGCGATCAGATAGGGGATGCCAAAGGCACCAGCGACCACGGGGCCGATCAGATCCGGGGCCTTGTAATAGCAATGATAGGTGAACCAGGCATCGGGCGGGGACGGGGCCAGGCTCTCGACCAGCCACTCCGCCTCCTCGCCAGCCTTGGCCAACAGCGCGTCCTGCGCCGCCGTCGAGCCGTCTTTCTCCAGCAGGCGAAGCGTCGAGACAGTCACCGCCTCGCCCCCTGCCCCGGCCAAGGCAGCCAGCAGCAGGCGCGCGATTGCCCGGTCGCCAGAGGGCGTGGGATGGTCCGGCGGCTTCATCGGCGCGTAGAAGGCGAGCCTCATGTCTGCGCGTCGGGCGGGGGCATCGGATCGTCGTCGTTGCGCTCGAGCCAAAAGGTCAGGCGGGCCGCCAACAGGTCGATCCCCGCCTCATGCCCAAAGCGCTGGCGCAGCCGGCGCAGGGCGGCTTCGGCCATCTGGGCGCGCGTGTCGGGCGCGCCGGCCAGGGTATAGATTGCCTCAGCCAGATGCTGCGGCTCATTGGGCGGCACGAGGCGGCCATGCTGGCCATCGGTGATGAATTCGGGGATTGCCGCCGTCTCGGTCGAGAGGATCGGCAGCGATTGCGAGGCGGCCTCCATCAGCACATTCGGCAGGCCGTCGCGGTCGCCGTCCTCGGCGATTTTCGATGGCAGCACGAAGAGATCGGCGTTGCGCATTTCCTCGATGACCTCGGATTGGTCGCGTTTGCCGAGCCAGAGCACCCGCTCGGCATGGCCAAGCTCGCCGGCCAGCCGCCGCATCTCGGTGTCCAGTCGCCCGCCGCCGATATGGACGAAGCGCCAGTCGAGATCCTCCGGGATCAGGCTGAAGGCGTGGAGCAGGTCGTCATAGCCCTTCTTCTCGACCAGGCGCCCGACCGACAGGATCCGGAACGGTCCCTTGCTTTCGACCCGATCGGGCGGCAGGGGAAAGCGCGAGAGGTCGAGCCCGTGATAGGCGAGATCCACCCGTCCCGGCATAAACCGGTTCAACTCCTCCGCCCCGGTCTTGGTGCAGGTCACACCAAAAGCCGAGTCGGCGATCTTCTCGGCTTTCTCCCAGTCGGGGATTGTCCAGATATCCTTGGCATGCGCCGAGAACCCATATCTCAGCCCCCGCATCCGGGCCGCATAGCGGGTGACCGAGCAGGGCGTGTGCAGGAAATGGGCATAGAGGAAGCGGGTCTCCTCGGGCAGTTCCGCGGCCAGAACACAGGCCTGGCCGAAACGGCGGATGCGGTTGAGACTGCGATCGCGCGCGAAGTCACCCAGCCAGAGCCGGAGCGCGGACCAGAACGCTGCGAGCGGGATGACCTCGAGCACCGAGGAGATCACGCGCCAAGGCTCGTTGTGCAGATATTCTGGCAAGTAATGCAGGCCCGAGCGGATCTGGTCGTGGATCGGATGGGTCTTGTTGTCATAGGGCTGGCGCAGCGACCAGATGTCGAAAACGAAGCCCCGCTCCTGCAGTGACAGCAATTCCTGGGCGATGAAGGTCTCGGAGAGGCGGGGATAACCCTTGACCACCACCGCCAATGGAATGCGGCGTCTTGCCCCGCGTGCCCCGGCCATTCTACTCGCCAGCGGCGGCCAGGGGCGGGCGCATGGCCCTCTCGGCCACGGTGCCGAGCCCGGCCATAAGATCCGGGATCTTGGCATGGCTGGGCCGGGGACCCTGGGAAAGGGCGCGGATGGCCTTGGCCATCACCTCGGGCGACCGGCCGTCCCGGGCCGGGTTGAGCATGCGGATCAGACCCAGCCCCTCGGCAGCGCTGGCCCGGATCAGCTGCTCCTGCCGGGGCCGGGTCCGGGGGCAGATGATGGCCGGTTTGTCCATCGAAAGGATTTCGCAGAACGTGTTGTAGCCACCCATCGCCACCACGCCCTCGGCATCTGCCAGCAAGCGCTCGAGCCTTGGGTGGAACGCCGTCGCCGTCACCCGGTCGCCAAGCGCCGCGACCCGTGCATCGAACCGGACCCGGTCGGAGGCCGCCATGAAGGGCCCGTAGAGCACCATGGCCTGTGGCCCGAGGGTCGGATCGCTTTCATAGGCGCTCAACACCCAATCGACCAGATCAGCCCCATCGCCGCCACCGCCGGTCGTGACCAGCAGATAGGGCGGTGCAGGCAACTCCCCGGCCTGCTCCGCCGGCCAATCGGCTGCTTCGCGCTTGAGATAGCCGGTATAGATGATCCGCTCCTCCATCGCCGCGCTCAGGCCGAGACCCGAGAGCGGGCGGCAAATCTCGGGCAGGCCATAGATCCAGATCTCATCGTAATATGTCTCGATCGCCTCGACCGAGTTCTTGCGTGCCCATTCGGCGGCAAGCGCATCCTCGTCGTCCAACACATCGCGGATGCCGAGCACGATCCGGGCCCCACGGGCGCGGGCGGCGGCCAGGGTCTCGGCCAATTCGTGGCGGAACCCCCAGGGTTCTTTGTCGACAATGATCAGGTCGGGCGCGAATTCGGCCTCGGCGGCGCGGATGATCGCGCCGCGCAGACCGACCATCTGGTCGATATCCATGCGCAGGTTCGAGGACGTGTAGGAGCCATCGGCGTGTTTCACCACCCCCGGCAGCCGGACATAGTCGACCCGCTCGGGGAAATCGAACCGGCCCGCGATGGGAGAGCCAGTGACGATCAGCGCGGAGCATTCCGGGTCGGCCGCTGTCAGTGCAGTGGCAATGGTGCGCGACCGTCTGAGATGGCCGAGACCGAACGTGTCATGGCTGTAGAGCAGAACCCGGTTTTCCTGCCCGGAAAGGGCAGAGCCGATCGATCCACCAGCAGTCGCTCGGGCGCGCGAGGCCCTGCCCCCCTCGGATCCGGCGCCACCAGATCCGGTTCCCTCAGGTCGGGCCACGGCAAGCCGGCGCGTGGCGCTCATCGTTCTTCTCCCCCTCAGGCGTCAGCGGGTTTGCGCCCAGACCTGCCCGATCTTCCCGGGCGCGGCAAGCCCTGAATGCACCGCGCCGCAATAAGTGACCATGCCAAGCCCCTGTGAACGCAGCCACACCATGTTGTGGCCGATGCGAGGCACCTGCTAGGGTGCCGTCCGGTTCCGACGTATGAAGACGCGAGCGATATGGCCAGAATTCTGCTTTGCATCAGCCTTTTCCTGACCATCGCCTGTGGGTCAGCGGGGGCGCAGGTGCTCGATTACCGTGCTCTGATGGGCGGCGGCGGCAGCGAGCCGGAGGCGTCGCAGCAAAGCCTGCCCTTCTCGCCCGCCCCGTTTACCAGCGGGCCCGAGCAGGGGCCGACAGCGACCGACTACGCCACGCTGACGCAACCCTCGGGCCCGATGCTGGGGGCGGCGAAGAATGCCGTCGAGGTGTTCCGAGAGCGGCTGATCCGGACCCTGTCGCACCTGCCCAGGACCGGCGGCGAGATCTGGGGAACGCTCCAGGCTGCCAGCCCGACCGGGCGCTCGGGCTATTTCGTCGGCACGATGCTGTTCGCCATCTTGCTGTTGATGGTCGGACGCGCTGTCAGCCGGCTGTTCGATGCATTCATTGCGCGGCCGATCTTTGTCGGACTGCAGCGCCCGAACCCGAAGGGCTATCGAGACAAGCTGCCGGTGCTCTGTTCCCGCATCCTGATCACGATCTTCTCGATCCTGCTTACCATCGGGGTGGCGAGTGCCGTCGGCCTCTACTTCTATCAACAGCACGAGCCGACCCTGCTGACAGTCATCGCGCTTTTCGTGGCCTATGGGACGATCCGGGCGATCGAGGGGATCTGGCGCATGGCGCTCGCCCCGTTCCTGCCGGCCTATCGCCTGCCGGTGATCGAGGACCGGCCGTCGCGGCGGCTCTATCGCTGGCTGGTGGCGGCCAGCGCGGTCGGCATCCTGGTCTTTGCCCTGACGGCCTGGCTCACCGCGCTGGGTCTGCCTCAGAAAAGCATCGTCCTGGTGACGATCCTGGGCAATATCACGGTGGTCGTCACGCTGATCCTGATGCTGCGGGTGAACCGGTCCGCGATCACCGCGCTGATTTTCTCGGGCCGGAGCCCGGATGAGGCCAGTTGGGTCACCCTGGCGGCGAGCCGGCTCTGGTCGCCGCTGTCGGTCCTCTACCTCATCGCGGCGCTGGGCAAGTTGACCTTCGACCTGATCATGGGGATCGAGACCCGCGGCGAGGAGCTGATCGTCCCCTATCTCGTTCTCTTGATCGGCCTGATCGCTTATGCCGCCACCTCTTACGTGATCGAACGGGTCTTCACCCAGCGCCGCGCCATCGCCGAGGAAAATGCCCGTGCCGCCGCCGCCCGCGCCGCCGAGGACGCCGCCGCCGAGGCCGAGCGCCAGGCGGAACCGGGCTTTGGCGCCTCGGGCGATATCGATGGCGACGGAGACGAGGAAAGCGCCACGAAGGCCGAGGTCAGCCCGGCCCTGTTCCGGCCCGGCGCCTCGATGCGCAGCTTCGAGGATCTGGCCCGCCGGGTCGCCTCACTGTTCGCCATCGGCGCCGGGGCCTGGGCGCTGCTCTATTACTGGGGAGGCATCGGCCTCTTTGCCGAGAACGCATTTATCGGGATGACCGAGGATCTGATTGACATCCTCTTTATCGGCTACATCACCTATCACGCCGCCCGGATCTGGATCGATCAAAAGATCGAGGAAGAGGGTGTCGACGAAAGCGACAGCGGCCCTCTGGATGGCGAGGGCGGCGGCGCGGGGGCGACCCGCCTCGCCACCCTGCTGCCCCTGATCCGCAATTTCGTGCTGGGAGTGATCCTGATCGCCATCGTCCTGGTCGCCGCAACCGAGCTGGGCGTGAATGTCGCCCCACTCTTCGCCGGGGCGGGGATCGTCGGGCTGGCCATCGGCTTCGGCAGCCAGGCCTTGGTGCGCGACATCCTCTCGGGCGCGTTCTTCCTGATGGATGATGCGTTCCGCAAGGGCGAGTATATCGATGTCGGCGAGGTGAAGGGCACGGTCGAGAAGATCTCGATCCGCTCATTCCAGCTGCGCCATCATCTCGGCATGCTGCACACCATCCCGTTTGGCGAGATCCAGCACCTGACGAACTTCTCACGCGATTGGGTGATGATGAAGCTGCCGCTGCGCGTCACCTATGACACCGATGTCGAGCGGGTGCGCAAGCTGATCAAGAAACTTGGCCAGCAATTGATGGACGACCCGGTGGTGGGGCCGAATTTCCTGCAGCCGCTGAAAAGCCAGGGGGTCATCCATATGGACGACTCGGCCATGATCATCCGGGTGAAATTCATGACCAAACCGGGCGATCAATGGGTCGTGCGCAAGCGCGTCTATCAGGAGATCCGCGAGCTGTTCGATCGAGAGGGCATCAAATTCGCCCATCGCGAGGTCACCGTTCGCATCCCAGACCTGCCTCAGGATCGCCCGCCGAACGAGGCCGAGATCAAGGCCATCGGCGCCGCCGCCCGCAGGGTGGGCGACACGCAGGCCGAGGAGATGCTGGCCACCGGCACGGGCGGCCCCCTCGACGACCGCTGAGCGTTGGTTCCGGATCAGCAGAGCGACCGCGTTCTACCTCCTGGGCAAGAGAGGTTGTCGGGCCGGATCAGGCCGATCACGCCCATCCTCAGGCCCGGCGATACATCCGATCGCATTGCGCATCGGTGATCCCGACCCGCGTTCTCGGCCCCGGCGACTCCAGGATTGTCCCCGTCGACCGGTGGCTTCCCGGGTTCAGCAGGTGGTGACCGATCTCATGCGCCAGCGTATCGCCCCAGCCGGTGTTGAGCACGACAATCAGACCGCGGTTCAGCGGATGCGCCGAGGACGCGGTGCATGACCAGCCAAGCGCCGAGAACCCGACGGCATCCATGACGAAATAGGCACGGAAGCGATTGGTCGCGATATTGTAGGTCGCCCGGGAATTGGTGACCATCCGACGTTCCTCAGAGGTCACCGAGGCGCAGCTCGACGAGGTGCGCAAGGTCTTGTCCTGCCCCAGCCAAGCTGTTGTCTCGGCCGCGGTTGCCGTGGCATCGACCCCCTGCACCACGCGGATATTGCATTGCGCAAAGATCGCGTTGGCCACTGCGATCTGGGTCGCGGGGTTCTGCGTGGACCCATCCATCTTCATAGTATCGACGGTAATTGTCTTCTCGGCCCGGGTGCGGCGCGAAGCGGGGGTATCGATCAGACGCAGGGTCGGCCGGTTCAGCATCAGGTTGGTCCGATCGATCCGCGCCTGCAACTCGGCCGAGGGCGAGGCCGGGGCGTTGGCCATCTCGCCTGCCATTTCCCAGATGAACAGCACGCCCTCGGTCTGCGAGGCGAGAATATCGACCTGACGGTTCACCATCGCATCCAGAATCGCGAGAACCAGTTCGAACCGCTGATCCTGGTTCAGCTGACGGTTGAGCGCGAGATAGAGCGCAAAGGTCTCGGGCATATTGGTCAGCGCCCGGTGCGCCAGCGCCATGCCGCGCGCCATCATGCTGCTATGCTGGCCCAGAAAGGCAGCGGCGGCGGCGTCCTGGGCCGGGGCGCCCTGGGCAACCAAGGCCGTCGCCCCTTGATCCAGCAAATTGTTCCACGCCGCATCATAGGTGCCCGCCAGCGAGACTATCACATCCGGGTGCAGCGTGCCGATGATCCGCGAGGCATCGTTCGGGTCGGGCGCCAGGGCAATCGGCAGCGGAAAGCGCAGACCCGCCTGCCATTGCGCCATGTTCGGCAGTCCGAGGTAGAAGCGGTTATAGACCATCAGCCCCTTGGCCAGCGTCTCCTCATCGATCAGTGTCAGCGCATTCGCCGTGGCGGAACCCTGCGGTGTAAACGGCGTCGCCGTGGTCCAGAGCGGCAAGAGCTGCCGCGCCAGGATCCGCGGCGTCATGTTCTCGCCAATCACCACATTCAGGCGGTTCATCCGATCCCCCTGCCAGCCACCGGGCGGAGGCGGGCCGACGACCGTGTCGGTGATCTCCTGCGGGATGAACTGCATGGCGCTGCCGGGCGTGATCGACAGCGCCTCGATCCGTCCGACCGCTTCGGGATCGGCGCGGGCGAGCCGGTGCGGTGCGGGGGCGGGCTGCATGCCGGGCTTGACCGAGCCGCCGCCTCCGATCCGCGCCCCGATCTCACGGGCCTCATGTTCCGCGGCCGAGCTCTCATCGGCGATCCGCACGGGTTCGCTCGGGTTCAGTGGACGGGTCCCGGACTGTTGCACGGTATGGGCCAGCTCATGGCCGAGCAGCGCGCGCCCTGTATCGCTGTCGGGCCGGTACTGGCCCGGGGCGAACACGATGCTCTGCCCGACGGTATAGGCCAGCGCGTTCACCTCCTGGGCGGAACGGCCGGCCTCGGCATCAGTGTGAACCCGCACCCGCGAGAAGTCGCGGCCGAAACGGGGTTCGAGCGCCGCGCGGGTCGCGCCGTCCAATGGCCGCCCGGGCCGGGACAGTGTCTGCGCGACCGAGACAGGTGCGACCCCGGCCTGCCGCGCCGCCCCTGGCAGGGGATGCCGGTCGAGCTGGGGCGCGCCGCCCGACTGGCAGGAGGGGCATCCCCCGCCACAGGCGCAGGCGCGCTGCAGCATCGGTTCGGCGTCTTCCATCGTCTCCATGCCGGCTGGCTCATCCGCCTCGGTCTCCGCCATCCGCTGGAGGCGGGGCTGGCCCGGGCTGAGCGCGGCAGGGGACCGATGGGCCGTTGGTCTCGCGGGCAGTCGCTGCCCTGTCCCGGCGGCTCCATCCGGTTTGGCGACGGTGGCTTTCATGGTCGTCTCCCCTTTGGCGAGAACGAGGCGCAGCCAGAGTCTACCACAGATATTCGTGATGTGCCCAGTTCCCCAGACCGGGCAGGTGGACGCCCGGCGGGAGGCTCACTCGGCCGCGATCTGCATGGCCGGCAGCGGGCCCGCGCGACCGGGCTTCGCAGCCTTCTCGGCCCGCCGCGCCGGGGTCAGCAGACTGTAGACGCTGGGCACGAAGTAGAACGACACGATGGCCGACAGCAGCACGCCGCCCGCAATCGCCATCGCGAAGGGCGGCCAGAACCCGCCCCCCGCCAGGATCAGCGGCAGGAACCCGCCATTCCAGGCCGCTTCAATCACCGACAGCTTGCCAACAAACCCAAATGCCAGCGGAAAGCCAGAAACGGAGACCAGCAGAACGGTCAGCGCAATCGCAAGCGCTGGCTTGTGGCGCGCC
>JBCBIS010000037.1:0-14844 GCA_038524325.1 Pseudomonadota bacterium | reverse complement strand
GCCGAAGGTTGTCACCGTGGTCGAGAGGATATGGCGGCTGGAGCGCAGGATGACCTCGGCAATCGCCGCGCGCTCGCCCCGTGCCGCGCCCTCATCCTCCTGCAAGGCGGTCAGCAGGATGATCGCGGCATTGATCGAGACGCCGATGGCTCCGATCACGCCAATCAGGGCCTGGATGCCGAACGGATAGCGGAACAGTTCGAGCGCCAGCAGGCTGAGCCCGGTCGACAGCACGGCAACGACCAGCGTGACCGCGCTGAGGCGCCATGAGTTGAAGGTCAGCACGATCGCCGCGAGGGTGCCGACGACGACGAGCCCCACGACCGACATGAGATTGCGGATCGTCTCGCCCCGCGCGTCGCTGTCGCCGCCCCATTCGATGCGATACCCCGGCGACAAGGCGATCGGATCAGCGGCGAGCCGGGTTTGCAGATCGCTCTGCGCGACGTCGGGCAAGACGCCGTGACGCAGGAAGGCCTGCACTGTGTTGACCCGCTCGCCATCGCGCCGGGCGATGGCATTGTCGGCCGGTTCGACCCGCAATGCGCCCAGCGCCAGCAGGGGGATGCCGGGAGGAGCGCTGTCGGTGAGCTGCGCGCCAGGGGGCACGATGGTCAGCTCGGCCAGATGGTCCGCCGCGGCGCGGCGCGGGCCAGAGAGGCGGACCCGGACCGGCAGATCCTCTGGCCCCTCGATCAATGATCCGCCAATGGCGCCCTCGGTCAGGGTCTCGAGCTGGCGTGCCACATCGGCGAGGGTCAGGCCGGCGAGGCGGACCTTGTCCTCGTCGAGATCGAAGATCAGCTTGGGTGCACCGCCCGCCAGGGTGGCCCGGCTGTGGATGATCGAGGGCACCTCGGCCATTCGCGCCCTCGCCTCCTCGCCCAGCGACCGCAGAGTCTCGAGACTGGGGCCCACAAGGCGCAGCTCGACGGGCGCGTCCACCGGCGGGCCCTGTTTCAGGCCGCGCACCAGCACGCGCGCTGCGGGCAGTGCCGCATCCAGCCGGGCCTGCAGATCCGGGATGATCCGCGCCGTGGCCTCGGGTGATGTGGTCGTGACCAGCCCCTCGGCAAAGGTCGGATCGCCGTCTCGATTGTCGAGCATGTTGTAGTAGAAAGCTGGCGCGCTGCGGCCCGCCACCCATTGCACTTGCTCGACCTCAGGGATCTCGCGGAGGAGCCGGTCCGCCTGCGCCGCCGCCTTGGCCGTCCGGTCGATCGCGCTGCCCGCGGCAAGCTCGATCTGGATGTGGAACTGGTCGCGATCCACCTCCGGGAAGAATTGCGCTGAGAGCGTCGGAAAGGCGAGAAATCCAATCAGCGCCGGCATAGCGGCCGCCATCATCGCCAACCGCCGCCATCTGAGCGCAGCTCTCAGGCTGGCGGCGAAGGCACGCGCGAGCCAGCCGCCCCGCACCCCGTCGCGCCACCAGCGCGGTGCCGCCGCCCGCTCGGGCAGCATCCGACCGGCGAGCGCGGGCGTTACCGTCAGGGCCAGGAGCAGCGAGGAGAACAGCATGACGATCACCGAGAGCGCGATGGCGCCGACGAAATCGCCCGCAGGGCCCGGCAGGGCGGCCATCGGCACAAAGGCCAGAACGGTCGTCACCGTGGAGGCCGCCAGCGGCAGAGCCAGCCGCCTGACCGCTCCGGCAACCGCCCGGCCCCGGGCCACGCCCTCAATCAGCCGTCGGCGGATCTCGTCAGTGGTCACAATCGCGGCGTCGACCAGCAGGCCCAAGGCGACGATCAGGCCTGTCACCGACATCTGATGGATGACAACGCCCAGCTTCTCGAGGATCACCAGCGACATCAGCGCGGTCAGGGGCAGCATGGCGCCGACAATCAAGGCCGACCGCCAGCCCATCGAGACGAACAGCACGGCCACGACCAGCCCGATCCCGATCACCAGATTGACCGCCACCTCGCCCAACCGGTCGGCCGTATAGGCGCTCTGATCGAACAGGATCGCGAGTTGCAGGCCGTCGGGCAGGCCCGACTCGACCGCTGAGACCTCAGCACGCGTCGCCGCCGCCCAGATATCGACCTGGCGGTCATCCTCGACTCTTGCGGCCACGATGACCGCGCGCTGGCCGTCGACCAGGGCGATGGTGGGGGCCGGGTCCTCGCCTGTGCGCGAGATCTCGGCCAGATCGCCCAGTCGGAGCACGCTGCCCGCCGCGGTGGTGGCCAGAGGGATCTCTCGGATCCGGTCGAGCGCCTGGATTTCGCCCGAGACCTCGATCAGGTAATCGCGGGCATCACCCCGGACCCGGCCGGAGGCGACCTTCGCATCCGCCGTCGCGATCGCCTGTGCCACCTGATCCGGCGTCAGCCCGGCCGCCGCCAGCCGGTCTGCATCGATCTCGACCCGGACCTCTTCGACCGGCTCTCCATAGAGTGCGACGCGTTTGGTGTTGGGCACCTGGCGCAGCCGCTGCTGCAGATCCTCGGCAAAGCGGCCGATCACCGGCAGAGGCACCTCGCGCCCCGGCGCCGCCTGCAACGCGACCAGCAGCGTAAAGGCGCCGACCCGGTCATTGTCGAATTCCGGCTCGGGGACGCCGGCCGGAAACCCGCGCGCCGCATCGCCCAGCGCATCGCGGATCTCGGACCAGGCCTGCTCGATCTGTGCTTCCGAGATGAATTGCGAAAGCTCGATGCGCATCGAGGACACGCCGGTCCGCGAGGTCGAGGCGATGGTGTCAATCTCGGCAATCTCCCGCAGCTCCGCCTCGATCTTCTCGGTGACCAGCGCTTCGACCCGGGCGGGATCGGCCCCAGGAAACGGCGTGACGACCGTGGCGAAGAGGTTGGTGATCGTGGGATCCTCCTGCCGCCCGATCGTGTTGAAGGCAAAGGCGCCCAGCGCCGCGATGATAAAGAGCGTCAGGGCGAGGTAGCGCGGGCGGTCGAACAGGAACCGGTCCATCCTCACCCCTCCCCGGCCACGCGCACCGGCTGCCCGGCGCTGATCCGGTGCCCGCCATCGGCGACCACGCGGGCGCCATCGGCGAAGGTGCCGCGGACGAAGGCTCGGTCGCCCTGGACATGGAGGAGTTCCACCGCCTCACGGCCGATCACCCCGGCCTCGGTGACGATCATCAAAGACCAGAGACCGCGCTCGGCCTCCTTCAGCGCGGTCAGCGCGACCCAAGCGCCGCGCGCAGGGATCGCCCGTTCTAGGGACAGCCGGACAACCTCGCCCATGGTCAGCACGGGATCCGGGGCGAGATCGATCAGCACCGGCACCGTCCGGGTGACAGGATCGATGGCGCGCGTGATCGAGGCGACGGTCCCCGTCACCTCGGCCCCGGCGGCATCGAGCCGGACCTCCTGCGCCACTGCCAAGGCGGCGGCGCGATCGGCCGGGATGCCGATCCGCGCGCGGGGCCGGTCGATTTCCTCCAAGGTCAGCAGAGCGGTGCCGGCGGCGAGCACCGCGCCTTCATCGGCAAGGCGCGCAGTGATCCGGCCCGCAAAGGGGGCGGTGATGGTCGATTTTTCGATGTCGAGATCAATCTCCCCAATCTCAGCCGCGAGCGCGGCCCGTCGCGCTTGCAGGCCCGAGACGGAATAGCGCGCTTCGTCAAAGGCCTGACCGCTGGCCCAACCATCGCCGACCAGCCGTGCACGGCGGTCTGAGGTACGCTCGGCCAGTTCGATATCGGCATCGATCCCATCCCGCTCGGCCAGCAGACGGGCGCGAGCAAGGGAGAGCGGTCTGGTGTCGAGCCGGGCGAGCGCCTGGCCCGGCGCGACGCGGTCGCCCTCTTCGACCAGCATCTCGACCAGCAAACCCGCCCGTTCTGCTGCCGGAGCGGTTTCCCGCGTGGGTTCGATCCGGCCAACAAAACGCTCTCGGACCGTGTAGTGATCGACAAGCCGGGCGGTTTCGACCGCGACGGTCAGGGGCGGACGCGCGGCGACCGTCTCCTTCTCGGCGCCGCGCGCGTAAAGGCTCTGCACAGCGGTCGCCCCGGTTCCGATCACCGCGAGCGCAACCATGCCCGCCATCAGCCAGGCCCTGAGACCGGTCTTTGCGTCACTGTCGGACAGATCATTCGTGTCGGACATGTCATTCTCCTAGGGCGCCGCGTGAGCGTCACTTACATATGTGAGTGGCCTTCACATAGTGTAAGAAACGCTTACTTCAAACGAAAATCGCAAAATCGCTTGCGAGTGACCGTCGAAGGCCGCAGATGAACAGCATGACCGCATCCGAAACCCAGACCGAGCCGCCCCGCAGCTATCACCACGGGGATCTGAAAACGGCGTTGATCGACGCAACCATCGACCTGATTCGCACGAAGCGGGTCGAGGAGGTCAGCGTGGCCGATGCGGCCCGGGCGGCGGGGGTCTCGTCCGGTGCGCCCTATCGGCATTTCAAGGATCGGGACGAGTTGCTCGCCCATGTCGCAGCCGAAGGGTTTCGCCGCCTGAACGCAGCGAAGGAGCAAGGCTTTGGCGCCTATCCCCGCGACTCGGTCGAAAGGCTGATCGCCGGCGGCTGCAACTACACGGAGTTTGGCGCCGACAACCCTGAACTCTTCCACCTGATGTGGAGCGCAGCCCGCCACGAGGACACGGTCGATGTCGCCCGCGAGGCCGGTAAAGCCGCCTATCTGGGCTTTATCGAGGAACTGACCGGGATCATGCGCGCCCGTGGGCTCGGCCATCTCGACCCGCACGCCTTTGGCGCACCGCTCTGGGCGATGGTGCATGGCTTTGCCAGCCTGCTGATCGGCAAACCGACGAGGCTCGCGTCAGACCGCCAGGCCATCCGCGATTACATCACCCGGGCGACATGGGCCTATTTCAACGGAATCGAGGGCGATCTGACTTGATCGTACCGATCAGGCGGGCGGCGCGTAACGCAGCAAAAACATGTCGACCGTCGTCTCGATGATACGCCCCATCTCCTCGGCCGAGACAACCTCGCCGGAGAACACCACCGGCCAAAACGCCTGCGCCTTGATCAGCCCCAGGAATTGATCGGTCGCCCGGTCGATATCAGGAACAAGGAGCGTGCCCGCGCGTTCCGCATCGCCGATAAACTCCCGAAACACCGCGACGCGGGCCATCTTCTCGTTCATCTCCGCGGCGAGAGCGGGGTCGCGCATGGTCTCCCCCACCACCATCCGCGCAAGCTTCATGAAATCTGCGTCGGTGAGCAACTGCCCCTCGGCCCAGCCAAGCGCGATGAGTTGCGGCCGGATCGGCGCGCCTTGCTGATAGGCGATGTCAAAGGCCCGGTTCGCCCGCGCGCCCATAATCTCGAGGATCGCGCGGAACAGGGCCTCTTTCGAGTCGAAGTGATTGTAGACGGTGCGCTTGGAGACATTCGCGCGGGCCGAGACGCGGTCCATGCTCGCCCCCGCAAAGCCCTTCTCACGGAACTCGGCGACCGCGGCATCGATGATCTGGCCGCGCTTGCCACCGGTCTTCTCGTCGCAACTCTCGCTTTGCGGATCCATCGCCCTGCTCCTCGGCGGTTGTCATAGACTTTGGCAACGGCAATGTAAACTTGGCGGTTTACAATCCGCCAAGCGCGAGTATACTGCACGGTGCAGTTTACTCTTCCCGCGTTCCCCCAAAGCCAACTCCGCCCGGTAGCAGCACTAAACCTATGCGCTACCTGATTACGCGACGAGAACCGAAAGGAGGCCCTCCCATGGCGATCAATCTGAAAGTGAATGGCCAGACCCACAGTGTCGAGGCGCCGCCGGACACCCCCTTGCTGTGGGTCCTGCGCGACGATCTGGATATGACCGGCACGAAATTCGGCTGCGGTGTCGCCTCTTGCGGCGCCTGCACCGTACATGTCGATGGGATCGCGATGCGCTCCTGCGTGACCGCTCTCGAGGATGTCGCGGGCGCCGAGGTCACGACGATCGAGGGGGTCTCCGGCCCCGCGGCGCAGGCGGTGCAAAAGGCGTGGCGCGCGCTTGATGTCGTGCAATGCGGCTATTGCCAGTCGGGTCAGATCATGTCGGCGGTCACGCTGCTGGCCGAGACCCCGAACCCGACCAATGCGGATATCGACGCGGCCATGGCCGGCAATGCCTGCCGCTGCGCCACCTATCAACGGATCCGCGCGGCCATCCACCACGCAGCCGGTATCCTGGAGGGCTGATCATGACACATCACACCACCCGCAGATCGTTTCTGAAGGGCGCTGCTGCGGCAGGCGCCATGCTGGTTGTCGGCACCGACCCACGCGGCGCCTTCGCTGCCGGTCCCGCCACCGCCGAGATCAATCCCTTCGTCCGGATCGCGCCCGACGGCACCGTTCATGTGGTCATCAAGCATTTTGAGATGGGCCAGGGCACCACGACCGGCCTCTCGACCCTGGTGGCGGAGGAGTTGGACGCGGATTGGGAGACGCTCACGGTCGATTTCGCACCGGGCGATTCCAGCCGCTATGCCAACCTGTTCTTCGGCAGCCAGGGCACTGGCGGCTCGACCGCCATCGCCAACAGTTTCATGCAGTACCGCCAGGCCGGGGCCGCCGCGCGCGAGGTGCTGGTCCAGGCTGCGGCTGAAAGCTGGGGGGTCTCGCCTGCCGAGATCACGATCGTGAAGGGCCGCCTGCTCCACGGTGGCAAATCGGCCCATTTCGGCG
This sequence comes from Pseudomonadota bacterium, assembly GCA_038524325.1. Taxonomy (GTDB): domain Bacteria; phylum Pseudomonadota; class Alphaproteobacteria; order Rhodobacterales; family Rhodobacteraceae; genus Thermohalobaculum. The sequence continues at coordinate 8,217 of JBCBIS010000037.1, read as the reverse complement.
AGATGATCGCGAAGGCGGCAACCCTGACCCCCTCGGAGAAGCCGGCGGTGAAGGAGCCCTCCGCCTTCCGTCTGATCGGGGTCGACGGCCTGCCGCGGAAGGACTCGGCCAGCAAGACCGATGGCTCTGCACTCTTCGCGATCGATGTGAAGCTTCCCGGCATGGTCACGGCGGTCATCCTGCGCGCACCGCGCTTCGGCGCCCGTCTGACCGGGTTCGATGCGACGGAGGCGGCAGGGATCTCGGGGTATCTCGATGCCAAGGCGCTGCCGAACGGCGCGGGCGTGGCGGTCTATGGCGGCTCGACCTGGGCCGCGATCCGGGCGCGCGAGGCGATCACGGCCGAATGGGATTTCTCGGCGGCCGAGAACCGCTCGACCCAGGAACTGATCGCCTATCATCAGGGTCTGCTCGACCAGCCGGCCTACCAGGTGCGCGAGGGCGGCGATTTCAGCCAGACCGGTCAGGCCCTGGCCGCCGCCGACCGGGTGATCGAAGCGGATTTGATCTTCCCCCACCTCGCCCACGCGCCGATGGAGCCGCTCAATTGCGTGATCGAACCGACCGAGGCGGGCGTCCGCTTCCATGACGGCTGCCAGTTCCCAGGCATCACCCAGCCGGTGATCGCGCAAGTCCTGGGGCTGCCGGTCGAGGCGGTGGAGGTCACGACGGTCTATGCCGGCGGCTCTTTTGGCCGCCGCGCCACACCCAGCGCGGATTATCAGACCGAGGCGGCGTCGGCCTTTGACCTGATGGGCCGGCAAACTCCGGTCAAGCTGGTCTGGACCCGTGAGGACGATATCCGCGGCGGCTATTATCGCCCGATGGCGGCGCATCGCGCCAAGATCGGGATCAAGGACGGCAAGATCAGCGGTTGGGACCATCGGATCGCGGTGAAATCGATCCTGAAGGGCACGCCCTTCGAGTCGGTTCTGGTGCATGGCGGGGTCGATGAGGTCTCGGTCGAGGGCATCAAGGACACGCATTACGCAATCCCCGCCCTCGCGGTCGGTCTGACCGATGCCGAGACCGAGGTCACCGCCCTCTGGTGGCGGGCGGTCGGCCATACCCACACCGCCTATGCGTTCGAGACCTTGATGGACATGGCGGCCGAGGCGGCCGGGGCCGATCCGGTGGCGTTCCGCCGCGCTCTGCTCGCGGGCGGCAGCGCGGATCAGCAGCGCCTGCTGGGTGTGTTGGATCTGGCTGCCAAGAAGGCCGGCTGGGGCGGCTCGGACAAATCGATGGGTGTTGCCCTGCACAAATCCTTCAACTCTTACGTCGCGCAGATCGCCGAAGTCTCAGTGCAGGAGGGCGGGGCGATCAAGATCGAACGGGTGACCTGCGCCGTCGATTGCGGCGTCGCCGTCAACCCGGATGTCATCCGGGCCCAGATGGAGGGGGGTATCGGCTTCGGCCTGGGCGCTGTGATGCGCAACCGGATCACATTGACCGAAGGTAAGGTCGATCAATCCAACTTCCCGGACTACGAACCCCTGCGCATCACGGATATGCCGGTGATCGATGTGCATATCGTGCCCTCGACCGCAGCACCAACCGGGGTGGGCGAGCCAGGAACGCCACCCGCGGGCCCTGCGCTCGCCAACGCGATCTATGCCGCGACCGGCAAGCGGGTCACCCGCCTGCCGATGACGGAAAGCGGGATCACCTTCGTCTGATCCCTGCCCTCTCCCATGCCGGGGCCTTTGCGCGCCCCGGCATGGGATCTTTGGCCGAACGCTCCCACTCTACGCAGGAATTGCCCCTTGTGCGCTGCAGCATTGCGCTGCAACATGGCTGCGTTCACAGGAAGGCCCCCGCGCGCATGTCATCAGCCCTTAGAATTGCCGTCGTCGAGGAAGACCGCGAGCGGGCCTTGCTCATCGTCGACGGGCTGAAGGATGCGGGCGATTACGACATCACGGTGGTCGGAGATGCTGCAGGCCTCGCGCGGCGGCTCTCGGACCTGAAGCCGGATGTGGTGCTGATCGATGTGGCCGATCCGAACCGCGACGTGCTTGAAGCCTTCGCCCTGGCCTCGGGCCCGCTGGACCGCCCGGTGGCGATGTTTGTCGACCGCTCGGACGATCAGGCGACTAAGGCGGCGATCGAGGCGGGCGTGAGCGCCTATGTCGTCGACGGGCTGCGCAAGGAGCGGATCAAGCCAGTGATGGACGCCGCCATCGCGCGCTTTCACATGTATAGCCGGATGCGCACAGAGCTGGCCGCCACCAAGGCCGCCCTTGCCGAGCGCAAGACCATCGACCGCGCCAAGGGCCTGCTGATGCAGGCCAAAGGGCTGAGCGAGGAGGAGGCCTATGCGCTGCTGCGCAAGACGGCGATGGACCAGGGGCGAAAGGTGGTGGATGTGGCCACGGCTCTGGTGACGGCGGCGGACCTGCTGCGATGAGCGCGCGAGGTCTGGACTGCGCCTTCATCCCGCTGATCGACTGCGCGCCGCTGGCCGTGGCGCGTGAGATGGGCTTCGCCGAGGAGGAGTTGATCGACCTGCGGCTGCACCGGCAACCCTCCTGGTCGGCGGTCCGCGACCGGCTCGCCTTTGGCGAGGTCGCGGCGGCGCATATGCTGGCCCCGATGCCGGTGGCGATGTCGATGGGTCTGGGCGGAGTGCCGACGCGGATCGACGCGCTCTCGATCCTGTCCGTGAATGGCGATGTGATCGGCGTCTCGCGCGCCCTGGCCGCGAAGATGCGCAGCGTCGGGGGCGAGGGCGATTTCCTCTCGGCCGTCGCCGTGGGCCGCTCCCTGATCACAGCGGCTGAGGGCAAGCTGCGGGTCGGCGTGCCGTTCCCGTTCTCGATGCATGCGGAGCTGCTGTATTACTGGCTGGGCGCGCTGGGGTTGCAGGCGCCAAACGATCTGGATGTGCGCACCGTGCCGCCGCCGCATATGGCGCAGGCGATCTCGGCCGGCGAGATCGATGCGTTTTGCGTGGGCGAGCCCTGGGGCTCGATGGCGGTCGAGGCCGGGGTGGCGGATCTGATCCTGCCCGGCTCGGCCATCTGGCAATTCGCACCCGAAAAGGTGCTGGCCGTGCGCCATGACTGGGCCGAGGAAAACCCCGATCTGGTCACCTCGCTGATGCGCGCGGTCTGGCGGGCGGCGCGCTGGCTGGGCGATCCAGAGAACCGGATGACCGCCTCGGAGATGCTGGCCGGCCCGGCCTATGTCGATGTCTCGGCCGAGATTATCGAGCGTGCGCTGCACGGCCGGCTGAAGATCTCGGCCCAGGGGACGGAGCGTCAGGTGCCGGGTTTCGTCGAGTTCTATGCCAAAGCGGCGACCTTCCCCTGGCGCAGCCAGGCGGCCTGGATCGCCACCCGCTGGGCGGCGCGGACCGGGATTGACCGCGCCGAGGCCGCGGCGCAGGGCCGGGCGTGCTATCGCACCGACCTCTACCGCCAGGCGCTTGGCCCCATCGGTGCCGATTTGCCCAACGCATCGGAGAAGCTGGAAGGCGCTCTGGACCAGCCGACCGCCGTTGCCTCCTCGCGCGGTGAGATGTTCCTGGGCCCGGATCGCTTTTTCGACCGGCTGATTTTTGAGCCCCCGGCCGAGTAAACGCCCGAGATCTGCCTAAAAATTCGCCACTTCCGAAGAGTTGCCAAAAACTACGCAAAGCCGATTGCTTTCGTGCTGCAGCGCGGTAATCTTTCGCGAGTCAGACAACGACGTCCGGCACACAACTTCACCCACAACGCTGCGGGTTCGGGGCAAGGCTGCTCGATCCTCCAAGGGACCTCTCAAGGCCCATGGACCGATCGTGTGGCCCTTTTTGTGTTTGCGTCGAACGCCGTGGCAAGGACGGGACAGAACTGGAGAGGTTCATGAGACTTGCGACTTACGCGGCGGCTTTCGCGCTGGGTTTTGCCTCGATCGGCCATGCTGAATTCCTGGACGTCGAGAAGGACGAGCTGAAATTCGGCTTCATCAAACTGACCGATATGGCGCCTTTGGCCGTGGCTTACGAGAAAGGCTATTTCGAGGATGAGGGGCTGTTCGTCACCCTCGAGCCGCAGGCAAACTGGAAAGTTCTGCTGGATCGCGTGATCGACGGGGAATTGGACGGCGCCCATATGCTGGCCGGGCAGCCTCTGGCCGCGACCATCGGCTTCGGCACCGAGGCTCATGTGATCACGCCCTTCTCGATGGACCTGAACGGCAACGGGATCACGGTGTCGAACGAGATTTGGGAGCAGATGAAGCCCAACATCCCCAAGATGGACGATGGCCGGCCACAGCACCCGATCAGCGCAGCGGCCCTGAAACCGGTGGTCGAGAAATACATCTCGGAGGGCAAGCCCTTCAATATGGGCATGGTCTTCCCGGTCTCGACCCATAATTACGAGCTGCGCTATTGGCTCGCCGCAGGCGGTCTGAAGCCTGGGTTTTACAGCCCCGAGAACATCACCGGCCAGATCGATGCCGATGTCCTGCTGAGCGTCACCCCGCCGCCGCAGATGCCCGCGACCCTCGAGGCCGGCACGATCTATGGCTACTGCGTGGGCGAGCCCTGGAACCAGCAGGCCGTGTTCAAAGGCATCGGCGTGCCGGTGATCACCGATTACGAGATCTGGAAGAACAACCCTGAGAAGGTCTTCGGCATCACCGCCGAGTTCGCCGAGGAAAACCCAAACACCACCCTGGCGCTGACCAAGGCGCTGATCCGGGCGGCCATCTGGCTGGACGAGAACGACAACGCCAACCGGCCCGAGGCGGTCGAGATCCTCAGCCGCTCGGAATATGTGGGCGCGGATTACGAGGTGATCGCCAACTCGATGACCGGGTTCTTCGAATACGAAAAGGGCGACCGCCGCCCGGCCCCGGATTTCAACGTGTTCTTCCGCTATAACGCGACTTATCCGTTCTACTCGGATGCCATCTGGTACCTGACCCAGATGCGCCGCTGGGGTCAGATCGCCGAGCAGAAGCCGGACAGCTGGTATGACGAGATCGCCAAGAAGGTCTACAAGCCCGGGATCTATCTGAAAGCCGCCCGCATGCTGGTGGATGAAGGGCTGGCCAACGAGGCCGATTTCCCCTGGGACAGCGACGGCTACAAGGCCCCGCAGACCGAGTTCATCGACGACGTCACCTATGACGGCCGCGCCCCCAACGCCTATCTGGAGCAATTCCCGATCGGTCTGAAAGGCGCGCAGAAAGTCGTGGGCAACGGCGTCGAGGGCTGACGCCCCGGCCCCTCCCTCGCCATGGGGAGGGGCCCATCCGCGCATTGGTTCAACGGATCGCAGCAGAGGCAGGATGATGACCGCCGTTACCGAAAACACGCTCGCAGTGGACGAAGCCCGCGCCGAACGCCGCGCCCGGCTGTTCACCCGCATCAACAAGATGGACACTTATTTCCAGGTGATCGGCATGAGCTGGATCACTCCGGTCCTGCGTGCCGCCGCGGGGGATAACCCGAAAGCGCAGGCCAAGGAGATCTGGCGCCTGCTGGCCGTGCCGGTCCTGGCGATCCTCTTGTTCCTGTTTCTCTGGGCGAAGCTGGCGCCAACGGTGCAAACCTCGCTGGGCGCCATCCCAGGGCCGAGCGAAGTGTGGGAGCAGGTCGAGAACCTGCACGCCGACCATCTGCGCGAGCGCGAGAAAGAGGCCGCCTTCTATTTCCGCCAGGACGCGCGTAATGAGAAGCTGATCGCCGAGGGTCGGGCCGACCGCGTCAAGCAGCGGACCTATACCGGCAAACCCACCTATTACGACCAGATCTGGACCTCGCTGCAGACCGTCTTTTTCGGTTTCCTGATCGCGACACTGGTGGCGGTGCCCATCGGGATCATGTGCGGGCTCAGCCCGATCGCGAATGCCGCCTTCAACCCGATTATCCAGATTTTCAAACCGGTCTCGCCGCTGGCCTGGCTGCCGATTGTGACCATGGTGGTCTCGGCAGTTTATGTGACCAATGACGGGATGTTCTCGAAGAGCTTCCTGAACTCCGCCATCACGGTAACGCTCTGCTCGCTCTGGCCGACGCTGATCAACACGGCGCATGGGGTGGCGAGTATCGACAAGGACCTCGTCAACGTCTCACGCGTCCTGAAAATGTCGACCTGGACCAAGATCACCAAGCTGGTGCTGCCCTCGGCCCTGCCCTTGATCTTTACCGGGCTGCGGCTGTCGCTGGGTGTGGGCTGGATGGTGCTGATCGCCGCCGAGATGCTGGCGCAGAACCCGGGCCTCGGCAAGTTCGTCTGGGACGAGTTCCAGAACGGCTCGAGCCAGAGCCTCGCGAAGATCATGGTGGCTGTCTTCACCATCGGGATCATCGGCTTCCTGCTCGACCGGATGATGTACGCCATCCAGTCAATGTTCACCTTCACGAACAACCGGTGAGCGCCATGAGCATTCTCGAGCTGAAATCCGCCTCGAAAGGCTTTGGCGATGGCACGGCGCGCGAGGAGGTGCTGAAGGGCATCGACCTCTCGGTCCGCGAGGGTGAGTTCGTTGCCATCCTCGGCTTCTCGGGCACCGGCAAGACGACGCTGATCAATCTGTTGGCCGGGCTGGAACTGCCCGACCGGGGCCAGGCCCTTTTCAAAGGGCAGCCGATCACCGGGCCGGGGCCCGAGCGGGGGCTGGTCTTTCAGTCCTACTCGCTGATGCCCTGGCTGAGCGTGAACGGCAATGTCGCGCTGGCCGTCGATGCGGTGCATGGCAAAAAATCGGCCTCCGAGCGTGCCGAGATTGTCGACCATTACGTGAAGATGGTGGGCCTCGGCCATGCCACTGGCCGCAAACCGGCCGAGCTTTCGGGAGGCATGCGCCAGCGAGTCGCCGTGGCCCGCGCCCTGGCCATGAGCCCCGAAGTGCTGCTGATGGACGAACCGCTGAGCGCGCTCGACGCCCTCACCCGCGCCAATCTGCAGGACGAGATCGTGCGGATCTGGGAGGCGGAGCGCAAGACGGTCGTTCTGATCACAAACGACGTGGACGAAGCCATCCTGCTGGCCGACCGGATCATCGCGCTGAACCCGGACGGGACCCTGGGCGATCAATTCGAGGTCAACCTGCCCCGCCCGCGCGAACGCACGGCGATGAACCATGACACGGTGTTCAAGGCGCTGCGCGGCAAGGTCACGCAATATCTGATGGATGTGGGCATAGCGGCCAAGGTCGAGGGGACGCGGGTTCTGCCTAATGTCACCCCGATCCACGGCGCGCCTAAAGCCTATGCCGAGGCGGCGCGGAGCCAGTCCGACGCCCGCTATCTGCAGTTCTCGCAGCTCGACAAGGTCTATCCGACGCCCAAAGGGCCGCTGACCGTGGTCGAGAATTTCGAGCTGAACCTCAACAAAGGCGAGTTCATCTCGCTGATCGGCCATTCCGGATGCGGCAAGTCCACCGTGCTGACCATGACCGCCGGGCTGAACGAGATCTCGAAAGGTGCCATCGTTCTGGACGGGAAACATGTGGAGGATGCCGACCCGGAGCGGGCGGTGGTCTTCCAGGCGCCCTCGCTGTTCCCCTGGCTGACGGCCAAGGAGAATGTCGCGATCGGGGCCGACCGGGTCTATCCCAAGGCCTCGCAGTCCGAGCGTCAGGATGTGGTGGAGTACTACCTCGAAAGGGTCGGTTTGGCCGAGGCTATGGACAAGCCTGCCGCCGAACTCTCGAACGGCATGAAACAGCGGGTCGGGATCGCCCGGGCCTTTGCCCTGTCGCCCAAGCTTCTCTTGCTCGACGAGCCCTTCGGAATGCTCGACAGCCTCACCCGCTGGGAGTTACAGGAGGTGCTGATGGAGGTCTGGTCTCGCACCAAGGTCACCGCGATCTGCGTCACCCATGACGTGGACGAGGCGATCCTGCTGGCCGACCGGGTGGTGATGATGACCAACGGACCGCAGGCGACCATCGGCAAGATCATGGATGTCGGCCTGCCCCGCCCCCGAACCCGCCGGGCGCTGTTGGAGCATCCTGACTACTACGCCTATCGCGAAGAACTGCTCACATTCCTCGAGGAATACGAGCACGGGCACAAGAAGAAGGAGGCCGCGTGATGACCGCCCCGATAACCGAGAGGCAGATCCGCCTGGTGAAGGCCAGCTTCGCCACGATCCTGCCGATGCGGAAGATGGCCGCCGAGCTGTTCTATGCCCGCCTGTTCCAGATCGCGCCCGAGCTTGAACCACTGTTCAAGGGCAATATGGAGCAGCAGGGCGAGAAGCTGATGCAGACACT
>JBCBIS010000036.1:10203-26362 GCA_038524325.1 Pseudomonadota bacterium | reverse complement strand
AACCCGGCGATGCGCAAGAGCGGGGTTGGCGCAGCGGGCGACGCATTTCTAGACCTATGGACCGACCGGCTCTTCGATGCTCTGCAGGGGCGTCTGCGCATTGTTCTGCTGCTTCTGGCCGCGCTGCTGGTGGTGCTCCCGGGCCAGTCCAGTCTGCCCGTCACCGATCGTGACGAGGCCCGGTTTGCCCAAGCCTCGAAGCAGATGGTCGAGACCGGGGACCTGATCGATATCCGCCTGCAAGAGGCGCCGCGCTGGAAGAAGCCCGCAGGGATCTATTGGCTGCAAGCCGCCAGCGCCTCGGTCGTCGGCGGGGCGGAGGCGCCGATCTGGGCCTATCGCCTGCCCTCGGCGCTCGCCGCGCTGGCTGCGGCTCTGGCGATGCTCTGGGCCGCGGTGCCCTTCGTGGAGCGTCAGGCGGCCGGGCTGGCGGCGCTGATGCTGGCCACCTGTGTCCTCTTCGCAGCCGAGGCCAATATAGCGAAGACCGATGCCGCGCTGATGCTGACCGGGGTGCTGACCCTCGGCGCGCTGGGCCATCTTTTCCTAGGCGCCGGAGGCATCGGCGCGGCGCTTGTCCTTTGGATCGCCCTCGCCGCCGCAATCCTGCTGAAAGGGCCGATCATACCGTTCATCGCCGTCCTGTCGGTGGCCGGGTTCTGGATCGCGAAGCGCCCGGGGCTGGGCGTTTTGCGAATTTGGTGGGGCGTGCCATTGATGGCGCTTCTGGTTCTGCCCTGGCTGATCGCGATCTGGCAGATCTCGAACGGTGCTTTCTTTGCCGAGAGCCTCGGCAAGGATCTCGCGGGCAAGCTGGCCGAGGGGCAGGAGAAACATTGGGGCCCGCCGGGGCTCTACGCGCTGCTGGTCTGGGGCACCTTCTGGCCGTGGGCCGCGCTGATCCCGCTGGCCGCGGCCTGGCTGTGGCGGCAGCGGCGAGAGGCATGGCTGATCCTGCTGGCCTCTTGGGTGGTGCCGTTCTGGATTGTGGTCGAGATCGTGCCGACAAAGCTGCCCCACTACGTCCTGCCGCTCTATCCCGGCCTGGCCATGGCCCTCGCCGCCTGGGTGCTGGCGGGCGAGGCCCCCCTCGGCCGGCTGTGGCGGCGCGTCTCGGCCGGGTTGGTGGCTGTGCCCTGCCTGGCGTTGGGCCTCGCCCTGATCGCCCTGCCCATCGTGATCGAGGGGCGGCTGATCGCCGGGGCCCTGCCCCTGGTGCTGGCGGCTGTCGCGCTTGCCTTCCTCGCGGCCCGTGCCGCATTGGCGGGCAAAGCCCGGGCGCAGGTCATGGCGTCAGCGCTGTCCGCGGTCTGTCTCTATCCGGCGATCCTGGGCCTGTCCTTGCCGGCACTGCAGACCGTGTTCCCCTCTCCCCGCATTGCCGAGGCAGCGGCGCAGTGGCGCCCCTGCGCCGCCGGTCCGTTGATCTCGGCGGGCTATCGCGAGCCGAGCCTGGTCTTCCTGACCGAGACCCGCACCCAGCTCGCCGCCCCAAGCGTGGTGGCGGAGCGCCTGTCGGAGCCCGGCGCGCTCTTGCTGATCGAAGAGCGTTGGTGGCCCTTGATCGCGCCGAGCCTGCCCGATGGCCGCCCGGAGCTGATCCCCCGAGCCGAGCTGAGCTATTTCAACTACAACCGCGGCAAGACCGAGACGGCGACGCTCTACACCTCCGACGATCCCCGCTGGGACGCCTGCGCCAACCGTTGAGAACCTGCTTGGCGGCCCCGGCGCCATCCCCTATGGTCCGCGCCGAACGGAGGACCACCATGGCACCACCCCCCGATGCGCCGCGCTTTACGGTCGTCGCGCCGATGTTGAACGAAGCCGAGAATGTCGAAAGCATGGCGCGCGAAATCGCCGCCGCCTGTGCCGAGATCGGCCCGTTCGAGGCGATCTTCGTCAATGACGGCTCGACCGATGCAACGGCCGAGCGGATTGCCCATCTCCGCGCTGAATTCCCCTGGCTGCGCGAGGTGCGCCACGCCCGGCCCTCGGGCCAATCCTGCGCCGTGCGCTCGGGCGTGATTGCTGCCGCGGCCCCCATTGTCTGCACCATCGACGGAGACGGCCAGAACCCGCCCGCCGAGATCCCGAAACTCGTCGCCCCGCTCCTGGAGGGGCGGCCGCTTGGCCTCGTCGCCGGGCAGCGGGTCGACCGGCAGGACACCGCGTCGAAGAAATTCGCCTCGCGCTTCGCCAACGGGTTGCGCGCCGCGATCCTGCGCGACGATACCCGCGACACGGGCTGCGGGCTGAAGGCCTTCCCGCGCGACGTCTTCCTGTCCCTGCCCTTCTTCGACCATATCCACCGCTATCTTCCCGCGCTGGTCCGGCGCGAGGGGCTGGAGATCGCGCTGGTCGATGTCGCGCACCGGGCGCGCGAGGCGGGGCGATCAAAATACACCAATATAGGCCGCGCGCTCAGCGGGGTGCAGGACCTGCTGGGCGTCTGGTGGCTGCTGCGCCGGCGCAAACTGGCCGAAGTGACCCATCAGGACCCGGCATGACCTGGCTGATGGGCTTTCTGGGCGCCGAGACCCGCGGCGAGCTGATCTGGGTGCTGGTCGGCCTCTCGGGCCAACTCCTCTTCATGATGCGCTTTCTGGTGCAGTGGATCGTCAGCGAACGGGCGAAGAAATCCGTCATCCCGGTGTCGTTCTGGTGGTTCTCGATCGGAGGCGCGGCAATCCTGCTCGCCTACGCGATCTACCGCCAGGACCCGGTGTTCATCCTTGGCCAATCGCTGGGATTTTTCATCTACAGCCGCAATCTCTGGCTGATCCGAAACGAAAAGCGCGCCGCCTGACCGGCCCGTCTTCCCCCGGGGCCTCCGCGCACCGGGGGGTGGGTGGGGGTGGGCGGTGGCTTCGGGGGAAGACGGGCCTCACTTCGTCAGCAGCAGCTTGCCCTGACGGGTGACCCGCAGCGTATAGAGCTGATCGCCATGCCGGATATGCAGCACCCGCGCGCCTGCCATCAGATCGGCACTGTCGATTTCCCGATCTTCCCGCAGCGGCACGGGAGCGGCAGTCGCGAAGCTGTCGAGCGGGTCATGCCGCATCATCGGCCCTCCCGTCGAGACGCGCCTCGAGCGCAGGGAGGTGCCAGAGGCCATCGAGGCCGAGGGCGGCCATGGCCTCCTCCAGCACTTCGCGACCGGTGCCCGACGTCGGGGTTTGAGGCAAGTCAATCCTATCCATCATGCTCTCCATCAGGGGTCGAGATCTGGCTGGCTCAGGGATCCGAGATGGCTGCCCGCATTAATAGCTGATTATTTTAGTAAGGCAAAGGATTTTCTTGCAAGGACCCGCAAAGCCTGCCGCAGCAATGCTTGCCGGCCCCACGAGAATCCTGTATCCCTCACCTCCCGTGGAGACAAAATAAGCGGTGCCAGGGGAAGGCACCCACAAGATCTGCACCCAGTCAGACAAGATGGCGATCCGCGGGGACTCGAGCATGGCACGGTATATCTTCATCACGGGCGGCGTTGTGTCTTCGCTCGGTAAAGGGCTGGCTTCGGCTGCGCTCGGAGCTTTGTTGCAGGCGCGGGGCTATACGGTTCGGCTGCGAAAGCTCGACCCCTATCTCAATGTCGACCCCGGCACGATGAGCCCGTTCGAGCATGGCGAGGTTTTCGTCACGGATGACGGGGCCGAGACCGATCTCGATCTGGGCCATTACGAACGCTTCACCGGGGTCAGCGCGCGGCAGACCGACAGTGTGTCCTCCGGCCGGATCTACTCCACCGTGTTGGAGAAGGAGCGGCGCGGCGACTATCTCGGTAAGACCATCCAGGTGATCCCCCACGTCACGAACGAGATCAAAGACTTCATCGCCATCGGAGATGACGAGACTGATTTCATGCTGTGCGAGATCGGCGGCACCGTGGGCGATATCGAGGGCCTGCCCTTCTTCGAAGCCATTCGGCAGTTCGAGCAGGACCGGCCCCGCGGGCAGTGCATCTTCGTCCACCTGACCCTCCTGCCCTACATCGCCGCTTCGGGCGAGCTGAAGACCAAGCCGACCCAGCACTCGGTCAAGGAACTCCGCTCGATCGGCATCGCCCCGGATGTGCTGGTCTGCCGGACGGAACATCCGATCCCACAGAAGGAGATCGAGAAGATCGCGCTGTTCTGCAATGTCCGCGCGGATGCCGTGGTGCCGGCCCCGGATCTGCCCTCGATCTATGAGGCGCCGATGGCCTATCACGAGGTGGGGCTGGACCAGGCGGTGCTCGACGCCTTTGGGATCACGCCCGCCCCGCGCCCTAATCTCGACCCCTGGCGCGATGTGGTTGACCGGATCCATCATCCCGATGGCGAAGTCCGGATTGCCATTGTCGGCAAGTACACCCAGCTCGAGGACGCCTATAAGAGCATCGCCGAAGCGCTGACCCATGGCAGCATCGCAAACAGGGTCAAGGTGATCCCCGAATGGCTCGATTCGGAGGTCTTCGAGAAAGAAAATCCCGCCCCGCATCTGGAAGGCTTTCACGGCATCCTGGTCCCCGGCGGATTTGGCGAGCGCGGGACCGAGGGGATGATCCGCGCGGCGCAATTCGCGCGGGAACGCGCGGTGCCCTATCTGGGCATCTGCCTGGGCATGCAGATGGCGGTGATCGAGGCGGCCCGAAACACGGCAGGCTTGGCCGAAGCGGGCTCGGAGGAATTCGACCACGAGGCCGGGAAAAAACGCTTTGAACCGGTGGTCTATCACCTCAAGGAGTGGCTGGAAGGCAACCGCACCGTCAAACGGGCCGTGACCGACGACAAGGGGGGAACCATGCGTCTCGGCGCCTATAACGCCGTATTGGCCGAGGGTAGCCGCGTTGCCGATGTCTATGGCGGACCGAGCATCTCGGAACGCCACCGCCACCGCTATGAGGTCGATATCAAGTACCGCGAGAAGCTGGAGGAGGCGGGCCTCAGCTTCTCCGGCATGTCCCCCGATGGCCGCCTGCCCGAGATTGTTGAACGCCCCGACCACCCCTGGTTCATTGGCGTTCAATTCCATCCGGAGCTAAAGTCCAAACCGCTGGACCCGCATCCCTTGTTCGACGATTTCGTGCGCGCGGCGGTGAAGCAGAGCCGATTGGTCTAAGGAGGCCGGCATGAAAACCTTGTCCTTTCTTGGCGGTGTCGCCAGCGGATGCATCGTCTGCGTGCTGGGCCTGTTTCTCAGCACGGCCCAAACCCCGACCTTGCCCGCGCTCGATCTGGGCATCGACCTGCCAGAGATGCCGGACATGCCAGAGGTTGATCTCAGCGGCAGTGGGGAGATGCCTGGGATCGAACGCCCGGTCGAGGAAAAGCCCGCGGGACCGACCGAACCGAAAGTGCTGCGCAAGGGCACGGCCTCGCGGCTCACCGGCGCGGAGGCGGACGAGCCGTCCCGCAAGGCGATCCCCGGCTTTGCCCGCGGCAATACGGATGCGATGCGGGTCACGGTCAACCGAGCGCAACAAACCGAGCAAGGCGTTCTGGTGACGCTGGTCTTTCACAGCGACACCAGTGGAATGACGCAGGAGGATTTCTCTGACCTGCGGCTCTTCTTCAGCCACCGGATGTGCACGCACAAGCTGTCGATGCGTCTGTTCCAGCAAAGCGGGAAGGGTTCGATCGAGGTCAGAGACCCGTCGGGCGCGGAACTCCATCGCTTCCCGATCCGCACGCTGATCTGCTGAGGCTTTGCCCGAAAATGAGTTCTTCCCATGTCGTCGCGAGCCTCGTCGTTTCGGTCATCGTCGTGATCGGTTGGCTCGCATTCTCTCAGTTCTATCAGGCGCGCGTCGCCAATGAGGTCGCGCGAACGGTTGTGAGTGTCGAGATGCCAGAGGCGGAGCCCGCCCCCTCTCGCTGGAAGAAGGCACCCACAAAGCCCGCGCCGGAGCCTGCCCCCGAGCCGCCGAAGGAGCGCACTCTTCTCGATTGGTTGCGCGGCGAGTGATCCGTCAGTTCCGCTCCAGCGCCATCTCGCGCAGGGCATCGATCGGCACAACGTCCAGCGCTCGGCGATGGGTGGCTGTCAGGCGGACCCGGGGGGCGTGACCGGCCTCATAGGCTTCCAGAAACCGCGCGGCGCAGAGGCACCAGCGATCCCCTGGTTTCAGCCCGTCAAACCCGAATTCAGGCCGTGGTGTACTGAGGTCATTCCCTTTGGCCTTCGAAAAGGCCAGGAATTCCTCGGTCATCACGGCGCAAACGGTGTGACTGCCCCGGTCCATCTCGTTGGTGTCGCAGCAGCCGTTTCGAAAGAACCCGGTCATCGGATCCATCGAACAGGGCTCGAGCGTGTCGCCGAGGACATTGACGGAAGGTTCAATCTCGATCTGTCTCATGGCGAAGAGGGTAGTCCCGCTCCGGGTCTCCGGCAAGCGTGAGTTGCGATGGCCGCGGCGTCCCCCCATATTCGGCGAAACAAAACGGAGCAGTGCGATGACTTTCCCCATGACCAGCCGCAGGCACATCTTGATCGGCGCGGCGGCCCTGACCGCCGCCGCGGCCGTTCCCGCCGCCGCCGAGGACCGCGAGGTGATCGAGGCACGCGTAAATCTCGCGCTCGAGAAGCTCTATCGCCAGATCCCGGGCTCACGCGATCTGGCCGCACAGGCCAAGGGCATTCTTGTCATGCCGGATGTCATCAAGGGCGGCTTCATTGTCGGCGGCGCCTATGGCGAGGGCGCGCTGCGCCTGAACGACGCGGGCGCCTTCACCCGGACCGACAGCTATTATTCCGTCGGCGCGCTCTCAGCCGGGCTGCAGGCCGGGCTGCAGCAGACCAGCCACGCGCTGTTTTTCCTGACGGATGAAGCCCTGCAACGCTTTCGCCGGGCCGATGGCTGGCAGGTCGGCGCGGATGCCGAGGTGACCTTTCCAGATAAGGGCGTGAATCTGGGCGTCGATTCGGCCACGCTGAACAAGCCTGTGATCGGCTTCGTCTTCGGCGAGGATGGGCTGCTGGTCGGCGCCAGCCTCGAGGGCGCGAAGTACAGTCGGATCCTGCGCTGAAGGCCCAGGTCTTTCCATAATTCTTCACATTTCCCGCGCAATCTTCCGACAGTTTCGGGGCTGACGGAGGCGAGTATGGATCTGGAGATGTCGACACTGGCGCAGACTGCGGCTTGCGCGGCCTTCGGACCGGGCAGTCTGATCGAGTTGGATATGGGGTTCTGCCCCGTCGAGCGTGTCTGCGAGGGCGATCTGGTCCAAACCCGGTCGCATGGGTCGTTTCCGGCTCTCGCCGTCGAGATCAATACATTCTGGATGGGCCATGTGGTCCGGCATCCGCATCACAAACCGGTTCGCCTGCGGGCCGGCTGTCTGGGTGGCGAGCGGCCTTGGCGCGATCTGATCGTTTCTCCCGGCCACCCTGTCCTGTTGCAGGGCGCGCTCGCTATGCGCCATTTCGGTGAGGTTGAAATCGCTGCCCCGGCAGCGGCTCTGCTGAAACTGAGTGGAGTGGAACAGGTCTCGGCCAGCAAGATCACCTATTGCCGCCTGCTGTTCGAGCGGCCGGTGGAGATCCGGGGCGAGGGCGTCTGGTGCAGTGCCGAGGCGCGTTCGGCCCCGATGCGCCTGACCGGTTAGAGGCTCGCTTCAGCCGCCTCACGTATCGCTCTGATATTGGTTCCATAGATTTCGGCGGCCGAAACCGAGCCGCCCTTGAACACTCCAGACCCCGCGACCAGCACATCGGCCCCCATCGCGGCGCAGTTTCCGGCATTGCCCGGGACGACGCCGCCATCGATCTCGATATGGATCTCACGTTCGCCGACCATCTCGCGCAGCCGGGCGATTTTGGGAAGCTGACTTTCGAGAAAACTCTGCCCGCCAAAACCGGGATTGACCGTCATGACACAGATCAGATCGATCTTGTCCAGGACGTATTCGATGCTCTCGGGCGGCGTGGACGGGTTCAACGCCACCCCTGCCCGCGCCCCGAGGCTGCGGATATATTGAAGGCTGCGGTCGAGATGGGGCCCCGCCTCCTGATGGATGGTGATGATATCCGCGCCCGCCTTTGCGAAGGCCTCGAGATAGGGATCCGCGGGCGAGATCATCAAATGCACATCCATCACGCCTGCGATATGCGGGCGGATGGCGGCGCAGACCCCGGGGCCGATGGTGATGTTCGGCACGAAATGCCCGTCCATCACATCGACATGCACCCAGTCGCAGCCCTGCGCTTCGATCGCCCGGCACTCCGCCCCCAGATTGGCAAAATCAGCGCTGAGGATGGAGGGGGCAATCTTGATCCCCGGGTCGTAACTTTCATAGGGCATGGCGCTCTCCCGACTGCTTGAGCTTGTCATACAAGGGCGGAAGGGCCGGGAAAACCATGCGATGTGCAGCGACCCGGCGCGATTTGCCGCGACATGGTCTGTTGGAGCCTGCCGCGGCAAAGAGGGAGCGCTGCTTGGAGCGTGCTAAGCGGCTGGAGGAACCTCGCGCCGCTCCTCGACAGGCTCTTCGCAGGTGCCACAGACCGCCGCCGGCAAGTGATAGAAGAGCGGGTCATCGCGCTCGCGAAACACCCCCCAAGAGATAAACGGAAATTGCATCGCCAACCAGATGGCCGAGCGCTCGAACCAATGCACTTTTGCCCCGAGCAGCCCGGCGAACAGCACCTCATTGGCAAAGCGCCAATCCTCCCGCAGCGCTTCACGCCCATCGAGCAACTGCCAGGCGACGAACAGATAATCGTGAATGATGCAGGCCTCGAGATGCGGGCCAACGCGCCCCACGGCCGCCCGACCCAGGCGGGGCACCGAGGTTAGATCGGTCAGCATGCCCCGCGGCACGGTCAATTCATGCTCGACGCCATCCACGACGAACCCAACCGTATAGTCCTGCGCGACGACGTAGCGGGTCTTGCGATTCTTGCGGTCGTGCAGCCCCTCCGGCATGCGGGCAAGCACCAGGGGGCTGAGATAGCGAAACCCGGTCACATGGTCGAACTGTTCCGGGTAAGGATTGTCGATCTGCGGTCGGAAGAAGTCTTCAGAGTTCGAATCTTTTGCCATCACGGCCTCCCATGCGGTCAATCAATGCGCATAGGATACCTTCGAATCATGCCCTCGAACAACTGCGGGTTGCCGGCCCCTCCCGTTCAACGCGTCATGCGGCGGAGCAGGCTGGAGGTGTCCCAGCGGCCGCCGCCCTTGGCTTGGACCTCGGAATAGAACTGGTCGACCAGGGCCGTGACGGGCAGTTTCGCGCCATTTCGTTTCGCCTCGTCCAGGCACATGCCCAGATCCTTGCGCATCCAGTCCACGGCGAAGCCGAAATCGAACTCGTCGGCCAGCATCGTCTTGTGGCGGTTGTCCATCTGCCAGGAGCCTGCGGCGCCCTTGCCGATCACGTCGAACACCGCCTCGCCGTCGAGGCCCGCTTTCTGCGCGAACATCACGGCTTCGGCGAGCCCCTGGACCAGCCCGGCAATGCAGATCTGGTTGACCATCTTGGTGAGCTGCCCGGCCCCCGGCCCGCCCAGCAGACGGCAGGCGCGGGCATAGGACAGGATCACCGGCTCGGCCCGTTCGTATTCCGCCGGCGCGCCGCCGCACATCACGGTCAGCACCCCGTTCTCGGCACCCGCCTGACCGCCCGAGACGGGGGCGTCGACAAAGCCGATCCCCTGCCCTTTGCCGATCTCCTGCAGCTCCCGCGCGACCTCGGCACTGGCCGTGGTGTGGTCGACAAAGACCGTGCCTGCCGCCATTGCCGCGAAGGCCCCGGTCTCGCCGAGGACAACCGAGCGCAGATCGTCGTCATTGCCGACGCAGGCCATCACGAACTCTGCGCCCTCGGCCGCCGCAGCCGGCGTTTCCGCCGCCTGGCCACCATGCTCGGACACCCATTTCTCGGCCTTGGCGAAGGTGCGATTATAGACGGTGACCTCATGGCCTTTGGCGGCAAGGTGCCCTGCCATCGGATAGCCCATCACCCCCAGCCCCAGGAAACTCACCTTGGCCATTGCATTCTCCTCCGATCCGGATGGCGCCACGGGTCGCATGGCGCATGGTTGAACCGGGCGCGCCCTTCTGGTTGAAACAGGCAGGAGCACCGGTAGGTGCGAGATTAGGGATCACGCAGGGCCGGTCAAGCGGCCCCGCCGGCTTGAGCAGAGGTTGAGCGAGCGCATGGCACTATTTCTCCGCCTTGGGCTCAGGCTGCTGGGTGTGCTGGGTCTCTGCCTTCTGGTGGCGGGCGCGATCGGTTGGTTTTTGATCTCACGCTCGCTGCCCGACTATGATGGCAAGATCCGGCTGGATGGGCTGGAGGCGCCCGCCCGCGTCGTGCGCGATTCGAATGCGGTGCCCCATATCCGGGCCGAGAGCACGCGGGACGCGTGGTTCCTGCTGGGCGCGATGCATGCGCAGGACAGGCTCTGGCAAATGGAACTGAGCCGGAGGGCAGCCCAGGGCCGCCTCTCGGCCTATTTCGGCGAGCGGACGGTGACGCTCGACCGGCTGGTCAAGACGCTCGACCTTTACGGGCTGGCCAGCCGCTCGCGCGCGCATCAGACCGAGGAAGCACTGGCGGCGCTCGACTCCTATGCACAGGGGGTAAATGCCTGGATCCGCCATATCAATGCCGAGGCCCGGGGCCGGGGCGCGCCGGAATTCTTCGTCTATGGCGATGCGATCACGCCCTGGACCCCGGTCGACAGTCTCGCAATCCTGAAGATGATGGCGCTCAATCTCAGCCAGGCGGCGCGCAGCGAGGTGCGGCGCGGCCAGTTCCAGCTGGCCCTGCCGCCCGAGCGGGTGGCGGATATCCTGCCCGACTACCCCAAACCCGCTCAGATCACCGCACCGCGCTTTTCGTCCACGATGCCGGACCTGTTTCCGGACGCGGTCTTTCCCCGCATCGCGCGGGCCGAGCCGGCAGCGGCGATGCCCGAGCTCGGCGGCGCCTCGAATGCCTGGGCGGTTGATGGGACGCGCACCTCAAGCGGCAAGCCGCTGCTGGCCAATGATCCGCATCTTTGGCTGCAGGCGCCGTCACTCTGGTATCTCGCGGATATCCGTGGCGGAGAGATAGACGCGATCGGCGGCACCATGCCTGGCCTTCCTGCCATTCTGGTCGGTCATAACGGCCAGGTTGCCTGGGGCCTGACGACCACAGGGGCGGACGACCAGGACCTGTTCATCGAGCGTCTCCACCCCGAGGATCCCAACCGCTATCTCACCCCCGATGGCTGGCGGGCGTTCGAGAGCCGCTCGATCCGCATCGATGTCGCCGGCCAGCCGGCGTTGAGCGAGACAGTCCGCAAGAGCCGCCATGGCCCGGTGCTGACCGGCACGCAGTTCGGCGCCGACAAGATCACGCCCGAAGGACATGTCGCGGCGCTGGCCTGGACGGCGCTGAGCCCGCGCGACAGGACCTTCTCGGCCATGTACCGTCTGATGCAGTCCGAGCGGATCTCGGATGCCGTCAAAGCGGCCGAGGCGGTCGTGGCGCCGGCCCAGAACCTAACACTGGCCGATCAGGACGGGGTCGGGATGATCACTGCCGGAGCCCTGCCGCGACGCAACCCGGCCAGCCGCAGCCAGGGGCGAATCCCCTCACCCGGCTGGGTCGCCACGGCGGATTGGCAGGGGCTGCGTCCGGCGGCCGAGAACCCGCGCATCCTGCGCCCGGTCGAGGGGGCGGTCGCCAATGCGAACAACCGGATCACCGAGGCGCCATTCCCCGACCACATCACCTTCGATTGGAGCTATCCCTATCGGATCCAACGCCTGCTGAAGGAGCTCTCGGGCCGGGCATTCCATTCCCGCGACAGCTTCGTGGCGCTGCAGAACGACACGGTGAGCGAGATGGCCCGCTCGGTCCTGCCCTTGATCGCGCGGGATCTTTGGTGGAGCGACACGCCGCCAAAGGCCACCAAAAAGGCAATCGCGCTGGAATTACTCCGCGAATGGACCGGCGAGATGAACCAGCACATGCCGGAGCCGCTGATCTTCGCCGAGTGGATGCGCGCGCTGACCAGGCGGCTGGTGCTTGACGAGTTGGGCCCTCTGCACGAGGAGGTGGTGGGTCCGCGCCCGCTCTTCGTCGAGCGGGTCTTCCGCGATATCGACGGCGCCTCGGTCTGGTGCGATGTGAACAAGACGCCCGAGACCGAGACCTGTGGCGAGATTGCCGAGGCTGCGCTCGACGATGCGCTCGAGACGCTGGAACGACAGTATGGCCGGCAGATCGAGGCGTGGCGCTGGGGTGTCGCGCATCGCGCGGTGCATCGTCATCAGCCCTTCGGCTTCGCCGGTCCGCTGCGCTTCCTGTTCAATATCGAGCATGAAACCTCGGGCGGAAACTTCACGCTGATGCGGGGATTGTCGACCGGCCGTGCTCCGTTTCCGTTCGAGAATGTCCATGCCGCGGGGCTGAGGGTCGTGTTCGATCTCGGCGATTTCGACCGGTCAGTGATGATGATCTCGACCGGCCAATCCGGGCATCCGTTCAGCCAGTGGTACGACTATCTTGCCGGCGCCTGGTCGCGCGGCGATGTCATACCGATGTCTCAGCACGATGATGATGCCGCCGCGGGGGCCGTTGGCACCTTGTCGATCCTGCCGGGAACGGTGAACGGGAACTGATGATATTCGCGGCGCTCTAGGACTGCGCCTCTCTGGTTCGACGCTGGCCGACGACTGACCTCTCTGCACAGCCCGATTGCTGATCTCAAAAAAGAAAACGCCGGCACGAGGCCGGCGATTCCAAAACCAACGATGTGGCGAGATCAGGCCGACTTGCGGCGGCGTGCGACCACGGCCAGACCAGCGAGACCGCCCAGGAAGAGCGGCAGCGATGCCGGCAGCGGAACTGCGAACGAGCCCGAGACGCCGATGTCGTAATCCGAGATGCCTTCCAGGGCCGACACGCGAATGGTAACCTTCTGGTTGTTCACGAAGGTCAGGGTCGAAAATGCAGTGTTTTCGACCAGCGAGCTCGAGGTGATCTCGAAGCTCTCGACCAGAGTGTCGTCGACCAGCAGTTCGAAGAGACCGGTGAAGGGCGACACGCCACCGCGCGACGACTCGGCGAAGTTGATCACGTTCACGTCGACCTGACCACGTGCCGACGCAAAAGTGTACTCGTCGGTGAAGGGTGCGGTCGGCGTGCGCATCTCGACAACACGACCGATGGTCAGGATGTCGTCATTGGCACGCAGCGAACCAAGTTCAGCGCTGTCATTGTCAGGATTGCCGACGACAACAGCCAAGCCAGACACGTCAGCGCCGTCAACAGTGGCGGTACGCTGACCTTCCGAGGTGATCAGGTCGAAATCGGCCGGATCGATTGTTGCAGCCTGTGCGGCGAACGCGCCGAAGGCCAGCGGTGCTGCGGCTATGGCCGCGCGGATGATCTTGCTCATAACAGGCTCCATACTTGTATCCGTACAGTCGGCGCCGGACGTCAGTGACGCCAGACTGCCCCCGGCGACTTTCTTAACGGATGAGCAACCAATTGTCCATCCTTCGCATCCGCGAATAGCGATTTTCGCAATCGTGTCACAGATGCCCCGGATCGAACGGGATCTGACCCAGATCGGGCGGCCTATCAGATCAAAACGGAACGAAATTCCAACCACCGGAAAGGCTTGTGCCAATTTGGATCAGGTTTTCTTTGGCCGAGGCCGGGCGTTGCGGACCTCCTCATGGCGTCGGCGGAGGTCCGAGATTTCCTCCCGCGTCCGAATCCTGTCCGATTCTCTCAGCGCATGTGCAACATAATCGAGATGGCTCTCCACCGCCGTCTGCGCTGCCGCAGAATCGCGTGCGAGCACTGCATCCCGGATGATCCGATGCTGCTCGAGCAGCGTTTCTCGGCCCGAGCGCAGGCCATAAATGATGCGCCGATTATAAAAGACGCCATTGACCAGGAGGCCATAGAGCGAGCGCATCATATGGGTCATCACGACGTTATGCGCGGCCTCGACAATGGCCATGTGGAACTCGGCATCGATGCGGGCAGCGTCTTCCTGATTGCGCTTGCCGGTGGCAGCTTCGAAACGCTCGAAAACGCTGGCGATGATGTCGAGATCTGCCTCGGTCGCCCGCTCAGCCGCTTGCGCCGCCGCCATGCCTTCGACGTCGCGGCGGAAATCGAGATAGTCGAACAGGGCCGTGTCATGCCGCGCGAAAAGCTCGATCAGCGGCGGCGCGAAGGCTGATCCCAGGACATCCGCGATGAAGGTGCCGCCGCCAGGGCGCGCGACGACCAGTCCCGAGGCTTCGAGATCGGCCAGCGCCTCGCGCAGGGTCGGGCGAGAGACGTCCATCTGCTCGGCCAGTTCCCGCTCGGCCGGCAAGCGGTCGCCCGGGCGCAGAACGCCCTGCAGGATCAAACCCTCGATCTGCCGAACGATGGCGATAGAGATCTTCTCGGCAGTGATCTTCGAGAACGGCATGCTTTGGCCTGTTTTGCCCCAGTCTACCGCCAGGACTGCGGAATGCAAAGGCGAGGCGCGACCCCCGGTCCGGGGTCTGCGCGGGTCAGAGGAGGAAGTCTTCCTCCGTCAGGGTCACGATGCCCGAGAGCTCGATCTCGAACTGCGAGACCCCGTCGCCGTTCAGATCGGCCTGCACGAGGGTGTTGCCGCCAACCACCCCGAATCGCAACTCTCCCGCCGTGCCGGAGAAGGCGGCGGAGCCGATGAAGGTGAAGTCCTGGTTGCCACTGGTCCCGGTATCCGCGTCGAGACGGCTGATCTCGAGCCGGTCATCGCCGAACTCCTCGAAATCCGTGATGATATCGCGGGTGCTGTCATCGGTTCCGCTATCGGCGATGCCGAAATAGATGTAGCGGGCATTTCCGGCGCCGCCGGTCATGATATCGGCGCCTGCATTGCCATAGAGCAGGTCGTTTCCGCCCTCGCCCAGCAGAGTGTCGTCTCCGCCGCGGCCGAACAGACGGTCGGTCCGGTCGCCGCCCGAGAGGCGGTTATCAGCGTTGTCGCCGCGGAGATTGTCGTTGAAATCGGTTCCGATCAGGTTCTCGATCCCATCGAACGTATCGCCTTCGGCGTCTCCCGACTGCGTGGTCGTGCCGAGCAGATCGGCCCTGGCGCCGCCGGAGGCGCCTGCATAGCTGACAGTGTCGATCCCGGCACCGCCATCCAAACTGTCTGCCCCGGCATTGCCGAAGATCAGATCGCTGCCCTCGCCACCGAAAATCACGTCATCGCCTGCCTGACCGGTCAGGGTGTCATTGCCCTGATCGCCGCTGAGCGTGTTGGCAGCGCCGTCGCCGAAGATCTGGTCCGAGCCGGTGGAGCCGATGAAGTTCTCGATACTGACGAAAAGCTCGGTCGCTCCGCCTTGGACGAAGCTGACGCTCTGCTCCTCGATGGAGGCGACCACGGCGAAAGACGTGTAGCGGAAATCAGCGGTATCGCTGCCCGAGCCGCCGAAGAACTCGTCGCTGCCTGCGTCGCCGATCAGCGTGTCGTTCCCGCCGCCGCCAAACAGCATGTCATCGCCGCCGCGTCCGTCCAGGGTGTTGTCCTGCCCGTCGCCGGTGATCGTGTCGTCACCCGTGGAGCCGATGACATTCTCGATGCTGTCGAAAGTCTCAAAGCCGGTGAAGTCGACGAAATCGACGATCTCGGTCAGCAGGGAGACATCGGCACGGGCATTGGTGAAGCTGAGATCGACCGTATCCGAGCCCTCTCCCCCAAAGACCGCATCATTGCCAAAGCCGCCGTTCAGGGTGTCATTGCCGTCTCCACCGAACAATGTGTCGGCGCCCGCCTCGCCCAGCAGGGTGTCGTCGTCGTCTCCGCCAAAGATCCGGTCGTTGTCATTGCCGCCTTCCAGCAGGTCATTGCCGGCATTGCCCTCGATCAGATCGTTGCCGCCGAGCCCGTCGAGCCGGTCGTTGTTCGAGCCGCCGGTCAACGTGTTGTCATTGTTGTTGCCGGACAACAGCAGCGGCGGATCTTCCTCGAGAAAATCGAAGATCGAGGCCTCGCCATCGGCGAAGACCAGGATCTCGGTATCGTTGCCGACGATGTCGACCCCCTCGGCCCCAGCGATCGAGACCTCGGCCGCCTCCTGCAAGATGTCTTCGCCTGCGGCGTTCTGGCCGATCACGATGTTCTTGCGGGTGATCGTGTACTCCGACTGATCCTGAAGGAAGAAGGCGCGGTCCAC
>JBCBIS010000036.1:0-10193 GCA_038524325.1 Pseudomonadota bacterium | reverse complement strand
ATTGCCGCCGAACAGGGTATCGTCGCCATCGCCGCCGATCAGACGGTCGTCGTTCTGGTCACCGAACAGGGTGTCATCGCCGCGCTCGCCATTCAGCGAGTCGGCGCCGAAATCACCGATCAGCACATCATTGTTGTTGCCCCCGACCAAAGTGTCGATGCCAGCTGTGCCGGTCAACGTCATCGCCGGGGCCAGCAGGAAGTCGAAAATCGACAGGGTCACATCGTTGAAGAACAGTTCCTCGGTCGAGACATCGACGGTGTTGACCCCCTCGCCGGTGGTGCTTTCGATCACCAGCACCTGATCGACGACCACGAGACCATAAGTGGCGCGATCGTCCAAAAACACCGCCCGGTCGACCCCGGCCCCACCGATCAGCGAGTCGTTGCCGGCACCGCCGATCAGCGTGTCATCGCCTGTATCTCCATCCAGCGTGTTCGAGGCAGCGTCGCCGACGATCCGGTCGGCCCCGCGTGAGCCGATGACATTCTCGATCTCACGCACCGTCTCATTTTCGCCGCTAGACAAATCGGTGGCCGAGTTCGTCGACAGGTCCACAAGATAACCAACCCCGGTATGCCCGAAATCGACCGTGTCGATTCCGGAGCCTCCGGTGAAATCATCATCGCCGACCCCGCCGATCAGCAGGTCGTTGCCAGATCCGCCGTTCAAGACGTCGTTGCCGGTCGAGCCGTTCAGCGTATCGTCGCCTCCATTGCCGATCAGCTGGTCATTGCCCAGCAAGCCATCGAGGAAATTGCGCCCGTTATTGCCGGTGATCGTGTCATCGCCGTTCGAGCCGAACACATTCTCGATGCTGTTCAGGGTCTCGAACCCGTCGAAATCGACGAAATCGAGGATGCCCGTCAGAAGGGACACGTCTGCCCTGGCATCGGTGAAACTCAGATCGACGGTGTCGAAACCGGCGCCGCCGAAGAACGCGTCATTGCCGAAGCCTCCGTTCAGCAGGTCGTTACCGTCGCCCCCGAACAGGTCGTCATCTCCCAGATCGCCGCGGATAAAGTCGTTTCCGCCCGCGCCGGAGAGAACGTTGTCGCCGGTATCGCCCGAGATCGTGTCATCCCCGTTCGAGCCGGTGAAGTTCTCGATGCTGCCCAATTGCTCGGCGGCACCGCCGGCGAAGAATTGCACCCGCTGGTTCTGCAGGTCTCCGGTAAGGCCGAAGGTCGTGTAGGTATAGTCGGCGGTGTCGGTGCCATCGCCTCCGAACAGCGCGTCGATCCCCTCATCGCCCGACAGCGTATCGTCGCCGATGCCGCCGAAAAGCTGATCATCGCCGATCCCGCCATCGATCGAGTCGTCGCCGGTATCCGCCTCGATGATGTCGTCGCCGCCATTGCCGAAGATCGTATCGTCGCCCTCGAGGCCCTGGATCCGCTCGCCCTCATCGGTGCCGTCGAGCGTGTCGGGGTCGGAACTGCCGAGCAGGAACGGGTTGAAGCGGAACAGCCCCTCGTTGATCTGGTTGATGCCGACACCCTCCAGCACCACCACGGATCCGCCGGTGCCGAAGGCGATTTCGGTGCCGAGCGCACCGGCCCGGATCGTCAGGTCCGAGAACTCGTCCGCGCCGGTGCCGAATTCGACCTTGTCACGCGACAGCGCAAAATCGGTGATCGTGTCGCGTCCGGAGAAATTGTCGACAATGAACAGATCGCTTCCGACCCCGCCGGTCAGCGTGTCATTGCCGGTGCCGCCAAAGATCGAGTCGTTGCCGGCGCCGCCCTGCACCGTGTCGCGGCCGCTGCCACCGAACAACTCGTCGCCGTTCAGGCCACCATCGATGAAATCATTGCCGTCGCCGCCGAACAGATCGTCGAAGCCGGAGGCGTCGGTCAGGGTATCGCTGCCGCCGCCGCCGAAGAGATTGTCATTCGAGCCACCGCCTTCGAGCGTGTCATTGCCGAACCCGCCGAACAGGTCGTCATTACCGCTTTGCCCGTTCAGGCTGTCATTTCCCGCTTCGCCGAAGAGGTCGTCCGAGGCGCTCCCGCCCTCGAGCAAATCATTATCATTGCCGCCCGCGATCACATCATTGCCCGACAGACCCTGGAGCGTATCGTTCCCGTCGCGGCCCTGCAGCAGATCGGCCTGGCCTCCACCGACCAGGATATCGTTGCCATCGCCGCCATCGAGACTGTCGACCCCGGCCCCGCCGTTAAGACTGTCCGCACCCGTGCCACCGAAGAGCTCATCGGAGCCATCGCCGCCCGAGAGGACATCAGCCTCGGCCCCGCCGTCCAACGTGTCATTGCCAGCGCCGCCAAACAGGCTGTCGGTGCCGCCATCGCCAAACAGCCGGTCGGTCTGATCTCCGCCAAAGAGACGGTCCGCCTCGGTCCCGCCAAACAGGCTGTCGAAACCGATCCCGCCGAAGATCTCGTCGAGCCCCGCTTCGCCCAGGATCACATCATTGCCGTCCTCGCCACGGAGGGTGTCATCATCCGCGCCGCCAGCGATCGAGTCGTTGCCCTCGCCGCCCGAAATATCGTCATCCTGCGCATCGCCGCCGATGGTGTCATCGCCGTCACCGCCGATGATGACGTCGTTATTGGCGCCGCCGAACAGCGTATCGTCACCGCTGCCGCCATCGATCGTGTCTGCGCCGTCCTCGCCGATGATCGCGTCATCATTATTGCCACCGTTCAGCGTGTCGTCGCCCGCCCCTCCGGCCAGCGTATCGTCGCCGCCATCGCCAAACAGCTGATCGTCCTCGGTGCCGCCGAACAAGCTGTCTCGGCCGTTGCCGCCGCGGATCTCATCCGCGCCCGCGTCGCCGAACAGCGTGTCATTGCCGCCCTCTCCCCGGATGGTGTCGCTGCCCTCGCCGCCGCTAATCGAATCGTTCCCGGTACCGCCCGACAGGTCGTCGGCCTGTGCATCGCCGCTGATTTGGTCATTGCCGTCACCGCCGTCGATGACATCGTTGTTGGCCCCGCCAAACAGCGTATCATTGCCGTCATCACCGTTGATCGTGTCGTTGCCGTCCTCACCGATGATGTCGTCGTCGTCACTGCCGCCATTCAGCGTGTCGTTGCCGAAACCACCGGAAATACTGTCATCTCCGAGGCCGCCAAAGATCGTATCGAAGCCCAGATTGCCGAAAAGCGTGTCTTCGCCTTCGCCGCCATCGATCGAGTCGTTCTGGGCATTGCCCTCGATCGTGTCGTCGCCCAGCCCGCCCTCGATCCGGTCGGCCCCATCGCCGCCGAACAGTGTGTCGTTCTGATTGCCGCCGAAGATCCGGTCGTTGCCAGCATCGCCGTTGATCGTATCGGCGCCGCCGCTGCCGGACAGCGTGTCGTTGCCGAGCCCCCCGAAGATGTCGTCATCGCCACCCAACCCGTCCGAGACATCGTTGCCGCCGAACAGCTCGATGAGATCGGCCAGCAGGCTGCCATCGAGCGTTTCCGCACCGCCGGACCCGGTTACTGTGTTGTCGCTCATCTGATCGGCCTCTCGCAGCAGCTATCGCAATCTGGCCGAGCGATCATGGCCGGCTCCGGTCACCCTTGCCGGAGGCCTGCGCCTCTTCCGGCGTGTTGCAAATCGCTTTGCCACTCCGCCTCGCTCTGCCCCGAAATCGAAACGCGCCATTGGTATTACAGCACCCAACCCGGGTTGTTAAGCTTCCGGTAACCCTGGGTGGAGTTGGGACAGATTTATGGTGAATTCGAGGCAACCTCCGGCTGATCTGTCCCAGAACCGGGCGGCGCGCCCTGGGTCTCGGCCAGCAGCGCGGCCTCGTTGATCAGCTCGGATTCGGCCTGCCCTCCCTTGATCGGCACCCGACCGGCTTCGAGCAGCAGAGGGGCGGCCAAAGGTGTGACATGCGGCGCGCGGATATGGCGGAGGCGGCCCTGGCTCCGCGCCAGCATCTCCTCGATCCGGCCAAAATCGACCAATCCGCTCTGCGCCTCGCGATGGGTGATCTGCAGCATCAGATGCTCTGGGTCGTATTTGCGCAGCGTGTCATAAAGGATGTCCGAGGAAAATGTCGCCTGCCGCCCGGTCTTGCGCTGGCCCATGACATTGCGCTCGATCAGGCCGGCGACCATGGCCACCGCCCGGAACGTGCGCTTCATCACGGCATTGCCGGCCAGCCACTCCTCCATGCCACGGCGCAGGCCGTCAGGCGTCAGGAGCACCTGCGGGTCGGTCACCTCCTGTAAGCCCCAGAGCATCAGCGCGTAATCGCTGGCGACAAAGCCGAGCGGGGACAGCCCCGCCTCCTCCATGCGTTTCGACAGGATCAGCCCCAGCGTCTGGCCGGCATTTTT
The DNA here is from genome assembly GCA_038524325.1 of Pseudomonadota bacterium. GTDB lineage: Bacteria > Pseudomonadota > Alphaproteobacteria > Rhodobacterales > Rhodobacteraceae > Thermohalobaculum. The sequence continues at coordinate 5,892 of JBCBIS010000036.1, read as the reverse complement.
CCCGGCGAAGCAATAGACCACCAGATACCAGCGGTCGCCCCGCCGGAAGGTCTCGACCAGCAGCGCCTCGCGCGCCGGCATGGCCGAGACGCGGGCCTGGGTCTCCAGCCAATCGCGCACTGGGCCGGGCAGGTCGCGCCAACGCTTCGGCGCGTTGAGCAGCCCGATCACCCGCTCGCTGAGACCCGAGGAGGTGGCAAGTTTGGTGCCGGAGAAGACGGCGATGCGCGGCTCCTTCCCGGGCGCGGGAGACACCTGGAGACTCATCTCGCGCAGCCCCTCATAGCGCACCACCTGCCCGCCGATCAGGAACGTGTCACCGACGCTGAGCGTGGCGGCGAACATCTCCTCCACCTCGCCAAGCTTGAACCCGCCGCCCGAGGCGAGGCCGCGCTTGCCGCCCAGCTTTACGCCTATGGTCTCGGTCTCGACAATCGTGCCGACATTCATGCGCAGCCGTTTGGCGGTGCGTGGGTCGCGGAGCTGCCAATGCCCGTCCCGCTCGACGATCCGCTGCCATTGGTCATAGGCGCGCAGCGCATAGCCGCCGGTGGCGCAGAACTCCAGACAGGCATCGAACTCCGCCCGCGTCAGCTCCGCATAGGGCCCGGCACGCCGAATCTCTTGGAACAGCAGATCGGCCGAGAACGACCCAGCACAGGCGGTTAGCAAGATATGCTGACAGAGCACATCCAGACGGCCCACGCCCAGACCCTCTCCATCCAACTCGCCTTCGCGCACCGCCTCTAAGGCGACGACGCATTCCAGAACTTCGAAGCGGTTGGCGGGCACCATGATCGCCTTCGAGGGGGCGTCGAACCGATGATTGGCCCGTCCGATCCGCTGGACCAGCCGCTTCACGCCCTTGGGCGCGCCGATCTGGATGACCAAATCCACATCGCCCCAATCCAGCCCCAGATCCAGCGAGGCCGTGGCGCAGACCGCGCGCAACTCGCCTGCCGCCATCGCGGCCTCGACCGTCTGGCGGGCATCGCGCCCCAGCGAGCCATGGTGGAGCCCGATGGGCAGGTTTGCCGTGTTCTCGGCCCAGAGCGCCTGGAAGAACAACTCGGCCTGCGCGCGGGTGTTGATGAAGATGATCGTGGTCTGATGCGCCTCGACCAGATCCATCACGGCCCGGGCGGCATAGCGGCCCCCGGCGCCGGCCCAGGGCGGGTCTCCGGCGCTGGTCAAGATCGAGATATCCGGCTCGGGCCCCGGATCGGCCAGCAGGATCTCCGTCTCAGGCGACAGCCAACGGGCGATGGCGGCAGGATCCTCGACAGTAGCGGACAGCGCGATGGTCCGATGCTCAGGCGCCAAGGTCCGCAGCCGGGCCAGCGCAAGCGCCAGATGATCGCCCCGTTTGCCCCCCGCGAGCGCGTGCACCTCGTCAACGACGACCCGCGAGAGGCTGCCAAAAATCCTCGGCGCCTCGGCCCAGCTCAGCATCAGGGCGAGGCTTTCGGGCGTGGTAAGCAGGATATCGGGCGGGTCGGTGCGCTGGATCTTGCGCTGGCTGGCCTTGGTGTCGCCGGTGCGCTCCTCGATCCGCAGATCCAGGCCCATCTCGCCCGCCGGGCCACGCAGATTGCGGCCGATATCGACCGCCAATGCCTTGAGAGGCGAGACATAGAGCGTGTGCAGCCCCTGCCCGGCCCGCGCCTCGAGATCAATCAGAGACGGCAGGAACCCGGCCAGCGTCTTGCCCGCCCCGGTCGGCGCGATCAGCAGGCTGGCCAGCGCCTCGCTCTCGATCAGGTCCAACTGGTGCGGATGCGGCGCCCAGCCCCGCGCCGCAAACCACTCAGCAAAACGCGGAGGGAGGACCGCGCCGCTCACCGGCCCAACGGCGTGATCCGCGCCCGGCCCGATTTGCCCGCCGCAATCTGCCAGCGGGGATGGCTGACACCTTTGATCACCACCTCCTGCCCGTCGCGCAGATACATGCCGGTGTCGATCAGTTGCGAGACGGTGGCCGACAGGATCCGCAAAGGCACCTCGGGCTTGGTCGGCATCGGTGCAATCTCGACCTCGCAGCCCAGATAATCAGAAGCGCCGCGTGTGAAGGCCCCGATCTGCTCCGACTTCTCGCCGGTCCCGTAATGCACGTCATAGCCCACCCACATATCGACCGGCCAATTGCCGAGCGCGATCTGATCGACCGCCCGGCGCAGCTTGCCTGGCGGCACCGCCGCCTCGGCCGAACGCCAGCAGACGCCCATGACCGGCAAGGTTTCAGCGAGGGCCGCGGCCAGCCGGGTCATGGCGACAGATTGGGCGCGGACAAGGCCCGGCGTATCTTCGACCGCGTTGGCCGTCAGCGCCATGAACGCGCTGTGACCGGTCATCTTCTCGCGCGCCACCGGCCAGAAGACACTGCCCTCGATGGCCTGTGAGAAATCAGGCTCGGGGATCTCGCCCGGCATCACCACCGCCACGAAATCCTGCCGATCGACGGTGATGGCCAGCGCGCTTTCCTCTTCGCCCGCCGGATGCACCGTAATCTCGGCCGAGACGGGCTGCGGCAGGTCTTCCAGCGCCTGGCGCACGACCTGAACATCGAAAGGCCGCCACTCCTCGAGGGCCATCAGACACATCAATCCCAGCTCCACCATGGTTGACCTTTTTCCACAGACTCATCTGAACACTTTGCGCAACGCCACCTTCACGATACCGTGAAACCTTAGGCTCTCACAGCAAACAAGGAGTAATTCGGTGATGCGTGGTCAGGCAAATCCTGCTTTGCCCGGCATGGGAAAAAAGACGCAGCAAGCAGAGCAGCGCGCGAGTTTGTCGAAGATCGAGTGGCCGACATGGGTCGCTCTGGCGGGGGTTTACGCGGGTTGGCTGGGCAGTCTGTTCCAATATGAGACATTTGGCGCCTGGGTCTGCCTGCCAATGGCGGTCTTTGCCGCCTTCCATTCCTCGCTGCAGCACGAGGCGTTGCACGGGCATCCCACGCGCTCGGCCATGCTCAACGAGATCCTGGTCGCGCTGCCCCTGGCGCTGGTGATTCCCTATCGCAGCTTCAAGACCAGCCATCTGCGCCACCATAACGACGAACGGCTGACCGACCCCTATGATGATCCCGAAAGCTGGTATCTGGCGGAGGGTGACTGGCCCGGCCTGTCCTGGCCGATCCGCAATCTGTTATGGGTCAACGGCACCCTGGCGGGCCGGCTGGTGGTGGGCCCCTGGCTGATGAGCTATGGCTTCCTGCGCGCCGAGTTGCGGGCCATTCGCAGCGGCTGCCGCGAGACGCAGGGCGCCTGGATCCGCCATATTCCGGCTGTGGCGGTGCTGCTGCTGCTGGTCTGGACTGCGGGGATGGCGCCATGGCTCTATGTGCTGGCGGTGGTTTGGCCGGCCCTCAGCCTGCTCTCGCTGCGCACATTCATCGAGCATCGCGCTGCCACCTGTCCCAAACAGCGCTCGGCCGTGGTCGAGGGCGGCTGGTTCTGGAGCCTGCTTTTCCTCAACAACAACCTCCACCGCGTCCATCACGAACGGCCCGGCCTCGCCTGGTATCGCCTGCCCGCGACATGGCGGCGCGAGCGGGGGCGGTTCCTGGCCGAAAACGGCGGCTATCACTTCGAGAGCTATGGCGCCGTCGCAAGACGCTGGATGTGGCGCCGCCGCGAGCCGATGGTGCACCCACTGATGCGAAAGGGCGACCGCTGACACAGGGGTTTGCCGCGCTGCAGATGTATGACTGGCCCGAGATTCGCGGCGAGACGGACCGGTTCTGGGCCACGGCCCGGGCCTGTCTGCGGGACGAGGGGCTCGTGACGCGGGAGAGCCTCGCGCGTGGCGCGGACATCTCCGCACCCTGGAAATCACCGAACCTTGCCCTCGGACAGACCTGCGGCTTGCCATTGGTCCTGGGGCTGGCGGAGCCGGCGATTCCCTTTGCCCGCCCGACCTATGCCGTCGAGGGATGTGGCGCGGGGACCTATCGCTCTTGCTTTCTGGCCCGCGCCGAGGCGGGCGCATGTCTGGAGGCATTCCGCGGCAAGCGGCTGGCTCTGAACGGATGGGACAGCCAATCGGGCTGCAACGCTCTTGCAGACGCGCTCCGCGCTTTGGCCCCCCCGGGCGCCGCGTTCTTCCGGGACGTTATGGTGACCGGGGCGCACAGGGCCTCGGCAGATGCGGTGGCCGAAGGTGACGCGGATCTCTGCGCCCTGGATGCGGTGGCCTGGGCGCTCTACCGCCAGGCCGAGCCTAGGCGCGCCGCGCGGCTCAACGTGATCGGTTGGTCGGCGGAGGTGCCCGCCCTGCCCTTTGTCACCGCCCCGCGATTTGCGGGCAAAGCTGACCTCCTCCGCCGTGCTCTGGCCGCCGCGGCGAGGGCGGTACAGGGCTGCGCCGGCCTGCCGGTCGAGATCATCCGGGCCAGCCGCGACGACTATGCGCCCATCGCCGCCATGGCTGCTGCCTGCCGCGAGATGGCATTCGCGCCACAAGCCCGATCACAATCTTAACCGGGGCGCGGCAAGACTTGCCTTTGCGCATCGGAAAAGGCACCAAACTGCCGGGGCCGCTGCGGAGAACGGACCAAAAGGGGAGACTGAGGTGGACGCGACAGATCCTCTGTCATCCGATCAGCGGGTGGTCGGAACCTTTGACAAATCTCTGCTGGAGGTTTCGGATCTCTCGATCGGATTCGGCATCGGCCCGCGGCTGCGACCGGTTGTCAGTGACGTTTCCTTCTCGCTAGAGCCGGGCGAGACCCTGGCGCTGGTCGGCGAATCGGGGTCGGGCAAGACGCTGACGGCAAAGGCGCTGATGGGCCTTTTGCCCCGCGCCGCCACCGTGATGGGCGGAACCGCGCTTCTGGAGTTGCCGGGAAAACGCCCCGATCTGCTGGCCCTCAGCGAGGCGAAGCTGCAGCGGCTGCGGGGCTGCACCGTCTCGATGATCTTTCAGGAGCCGATGAGCGCGCTCTCGCCGCTGCATACCGTGGGCCGGCAAGTCTCGGAGGTGCTGCGGGTCCATGGCATGGCTGGCAACACGCGTGCGCAGGTCATGGAGATGTTCGAGGAGGTGGGCTTCCCCAATCCCGCCCGCGCCTATGCTGCCTATCCGTTCGAGCTCTCGGGCGGGCTGCGCCAACGCGCGGTGATCGCCATGGCGATGATCGGCCAGCCGAGCCTGGTGATCGCCGACGAGCCGACCACGGCGCTGGATGTGACCACTCAGGCCATGGTGCTGGATCTGTTGAAGCGGCTACAGCGCGACCGGCAGATGTCGGTGATCATGATCACGCATGACCTGGGCGTGGTGGCCAATATGGCCGACAAAGTGGTGGTGCTGCGTCGCGGCGAAGTGGTCGAGAAGGGCCTGGCACATGACGTGCTGACGGCGCCTGGCCATGGCTATACCCGCGCGCTGATCGATGCGGCGCCGAAAGTGCCCGAGGATCTCTGCCCCTACACCGTACCGAACGTGGCCCCGATCCTCGCGGTCTCCAGCCTGTCGAAGACCTATCCCGGCCGCAAGCGCAGCTTTGGCCCCGACGATCCTCCAGTCCGCGCGGTGGCCGATTTCAACATGGTGCTCGAGCGCGGCAAGACGGTCGCGGTCGTCGGCGAATCGGGCTCGGGCAAATCCACCGTCGCCAAGCTGATGCTGCGCGCCGAACGCCCCGACCCCGGGGCCGAGATGACCTTCTGCCCGCGCGACGGCACGCCCTGCGATATCGCCGCCCTGTCAGGGGCCGAGATGACCGCCTTCCGGCTGAAGGCGCAGATGGTGTTCCAGGACCCCTATGCCTCGCTCAGCCCGCGCCTCTCGGTCCAGGACATTCTGACCGAGCCGATGCTGATCGAGGGACGCAAGCGGGCCGAGGCCGAAGCCAAGGCCGAAAGCCTCGACTGGATCGTTGGC
>JBCBIS010000035.1:0-26567 GCA_038524325.1 Pseudomonadota bacterium | reverse complement strand
GGCCACCCTCGCCCATGCCTCGCGCCGGGTTTTCGTGACCGTCGAGGAGATATCCGATACCGATTTCTTCGCCTCGGAGCAGACCGCCCCGGGCGCTCTGCCGGCATTCTATGTCGATGGCATCGCCGAGGCGCCCGGCGGCGCATGGCCCTGCGGGCTGACAGGCCATGCAGCCCCCGACGGCGCCGCACTGGCCGAATATGCGCGCGCGGCCAAGACAGCGGAGGGGTTCGCGGCATGGCTGGAACGCCATCTGACCGTGGCATGACGGCCGATCCGATCCTGCTGATCTCGACCATCGCGGATATGCTGGCCGGCGACCGCCATGTCGCCATCGGCGCCGCCTCGCCCATCCCCGGCGCCGCCGCCCTGCTGGCGCAGGCCGAAGCCGCGCATCGGATGCATGTCACAATCCTGCATTCCGAGACCGAGAACCGCTTTACCGAAGGCTCGCGCGAGCTGTTCGACGCAGCCTGTCAGGGGCGGATCGACGCGTTCTTTCTGGGCGGGGTGCAGATCGACGGGCAGGCCAACATCAACCTCGTTGGCACCGGCAGCTATCCCGAGGTGACCAAACGCTTCGCGGGCTCGTTCGGCTCGGCCCTGATGTATTACGCCGTCCCGAAAGTCATCCTGTTCCGCGAGGAGCACTCGCCCCGGACGCTGGTCGAGCGGGTTGACTTCATCTCGGCCCCAGGCAGCAACGCGCCCGGCATCTGGCGCCCAGGGGGGTGCCATGCGCTGGTTACCGGCCGGGCGGTCTTTGGTTTCGATGCTGCGCGGGCCCGATTTCGCCTCGACAAGCTGCATCCCGGCGAGACCGGCGAGACGATCCGCGCAGCGACTGGGTTCGACTTCGACCCCGGGACGCCGCAGGGATCCGCCTTGCCGGACCCAGACCGGATCCAACGGCTGGCCGAGGATGTCGCCCCAAGGGTCGCGGCATTCTACCCGGCTTTCGCCCACCGGATCTGGGGCGTGAGGACCTGAAACACAGGCCAATATTTACCATTCGTCAACCATACCCGCGCAGAACGTTCACAGCTTGTTCCTTGTGCGAGGTGTATGATGCGTTTGATCCCGCTGGTCATTTTCTCATTGCTCATCGGGCCGTCCATCGGCTCTTCGGCGACAGAGCGTCTGTTCGACGACCGTGCCGCGTTCACCTCGCAAACCGCGCGGTTCACGACCGAGACCTTCAACGCGACCCGCAATGACCGGGGCTTTGCGGGCGGCAGCCTGGCATTCGACGGCTTTGAGATCCGCCACCAGGGCGGCCTGGGGGCGCCGTTCAACCGTCTGGACACCCCGCCGGAGGAGGACCCGCTGACCTCGATCGATGGCAGCCCGTTTCTCTATGTCGGTCTTGCGCCGGGGGACCGGGTGATTTTCCAGTTCGATGCCCCGATCACGGCCTTCGCGGCCGATTTTGCCGGGGTGGATGACGAAGGCGCGCGGGTTGTGACGATCGCGGCCAATGGTGGCAGCGAGATCGCCCATGGCGTGGCGCAGCGGATCAGCTTCTTTGGCCTGATCTCCGACACGCCGTTCTCACGCGTGACGGTCACCGGGCATGATGCCGCCGATCTTGGGATCGGGATCGACAATATCTCGTTCGGCGCAGCAGTGCCCAGCGTGCCGCTGCCGGGGGCGCTGCCTCTGGCGCTCGGAATGCTCGGCTTGCTCGGTCTTCTCGGCTGGCGTCGGCGACAGGGCTGACTTACCCTCGCACCCAGGCAGACCCCTGGAATCGGAGGAACCGATGGGTGCGTTGGACGGAGTTCGGGTGATCGACCTGACGCGGGTGCTGGGCGGGCCGTTCTGCACCCAATGGCTGGCCGATCACGGCGCGGATGTCATCAAGATCGAACCGCCCCAGGGCGACGATGTGCGTCACTGGGGGCCTCCCTTCGACGAGGAGATCGGTGCCGCCAGTTATTTCCTCGGCATCAATCGCAACAAGCGTGGCATGGCGCTGAACCTGCGCATGCAGGAGGGGCGGGACGTCCTCCTTCGGCTGCTCGAAGATGCCGATGTTCTGGTCGAGAACTACAAGCCCGGCTCGATGGAGAAGTGGGGCCTCGGCTATCAGGAGGTGCTGAAGCAGCGCTTTCCGCGGCTGATCCATTGCCGGGTCTCGGGCTTCGGATCCGACGGTCCTCTGGGTGGGTTGCCCGGCTATGACGCAGTGATCCAGGCCCAGGCCGGGCTGATGAGCATCAATGGCCCCGCCGGCGGTGCACCGACGCGGATCGGGATCTCGCTGGTCGATATCGCGGCGGGCATGGCCGCGGCCTTCGGCATCGCGATGGCGCTGCACGAGCGCCATAGCTCTGACCAGGGGCAATATATCGACATGACGCTCTATGACAGCGCGCTTTCGATCCTCTACCCGCATTACGCCAACTACTTCCTCAGCGGGAAAGAGCCCGGGATCTTCGGCAACCAGCACCCGAACCTTGCGCCTTATGACGTCTATCCGACCAAGACTTGCGATATCTTCGTCGCGGGCGGCAATGACGGCCAGTTCGCCAAGATATGCCGCGTCCTCGGTGTGGAGGAGCTGATCGAGGACCCGCGCTTTCGCCACAACGCCGGCCGGATCACCCACCAGCAGGAGCTGCGTGCCGTCTTCCAACCCCTGATGGCGGCCTGGGACGGAGAGAAGCTCGCCCATGCGCTGATGGAGGCGGGGGCGCCGGCGGGTCCGGTCCTTGCGACCAGCCAAGTGATGGCCGCGCCGCAGACACTGCATCGCGGAATGGTGGCCGAGATCGATGGTTTCCAGACCGTGGCCAATCCAGTGAAGATGAGCCGGACACCCCCCGACTCGGCCCGGCAGAAGCCGCCCCGCTTCGGCCAGGACACACGGGCCATTCTGGCGGAGGCCGGCTATTCCCCCGACCAGATCGAAGATCTGATCGCACGGGGCGCCGCGCTGGAGAAAATCGTCTAGGCGGCCCTCCGACGGGCCGGCGCCAAAACTGCGACAATCACGAACATCAGTCCGAAGGCGAGGATCCCGAGGTTCAGCATCTCGACCAAAGGAATCGCCATCCCACCGATCGAGATTGCCAAATTCGGCCGCCAGACGATCCAGAAGGCCAGACCCCCCAAAACCTGCACGCGCCATGGCATCCGGCCCAGCAAGGCGATGGCCGGTGCCATTGCCGCGAAATCATAGATCTTGTGCGGAACCAGAAACACGCCCAGCACGATGGCCGCCCCGAACACGGCCCAGTACCGCTCCCCCTGCATGACCACGGATCGGACGAGAAGGACGGTCACCAGCAGATACGCAGCCAGCGCCCCCAACAGGCCATAGACCAGCAAGGGCGCCGCCCGCGCCAGCAGATCCGGCACCCCCGGCAGCCCGGTGAGCGCGCCCTCGCGGGCGAGGTTGGTATGGGCGTTCCGCAGATGCTCGCCCATCGATCCTTGATAATGGGTCACAACAGCCGGATCGAACAGGAACAGGGCAATCGCAATGGCCGCCAGAACGGCCACTACGCCCAGTTTCCAGCGCCAAAGCGCGAGCGGCCCCCAGAGCCAGGCTAAGGCGAGCACCAACAAAGCGAGATGCGGTTTCCAGAGGACCAGCAGTGTTCCGAGCGCCATCCGCCACCCGCTCTGCCTGTTATGCCCCAACACCAACAGCCCGATGCCCAGCGCCGTGAACACCACGTATTGCCCGACGATGATGGTGACGATGACCCCATGGCTGATCAACGCCAAAGCGACCCAGATCGCGGCGAACAGCCGATGCCTGGGGGCTGCGCTGTCCCCCATCCCCGCAAGCTCGGCCAGCACGAGTGCGAGCGCGATGCAGGCGGCGATCTGAACGCTATCGAACAGAACCTCCGCTTCGGCCCATGGCAGCAGGCCCATCGGCAGCGCCAGCACGAAACTGACCGGCGGCAGGACGAAGGAGGAATGCAGCCCCTCGCCGGTCACCGCCTCCCAACAGCCGCGGAAAGCGCCGAGATCATAAGGCGAGAGGCCCTGCCACAGACAATGCCCAGCGGCATGGAGGTAGCGCGCGTCATAGGCCAGCACCCGGTCGACCCCGTCTCCACGGGCCAGGGGATAGGCAGCCAAAAGCACCAAACCGGCGGCGATCAGGCTCCATGGCGCCAGCCGGGCGGTGATCGATGCGCCTGCTCCGTCTGAATATGTGATGGTTGCCTCCCGTCCCGCGCGCCGACTGTTACCGAGCAGCGGCGCCTCGATCAATCCGGTGCCATGCGATTGCGGGCTTTATTGCAGGATCAAACTCGTCCATGCTCGGTTGCGTATCGATACGGGAGAGACGACATGATCCGCACCGGCGCTGACTATCGCGACTCGATCCGCGGCACCCGCGACGTGCACATCGATGGCGAGCGGGTGGCGGATCTCACCACCCATCCGGCCTTCGAACCCATCGTCGATATCCGCGCCCGGATCTATGACATGGCGCACGAGGCTGAGCATGCCCCCGTGATGACGGTGCAGCAGGATGGCGAGACCAACGCCATCGGCAACGCTTTGCCGTATACCCAGGACGATTGGTGGGCCAAGCGCCGCGCGACGGATCACGTGATGGAGGAGATTGCCGGCGTCGTCACCCGGGTCGGCGATGAAACCGTGGGCGAGATGTGGTCGCTCTACGACGGCCAGGACGTGCTGGCCGAGATCGACGGTCAATGGGCCAAGAATATCGAGCGGCATATCTTCCAGGTGCTGCGTGAGGATCCGTTCCACGTCTCGGCGAATACCGACCCAAAGGGCGACCGCTCGAAACGCCCGCAAGATCAGGACCCGGATATGCTCCTCCATGTGGTGGGCGAGACCGATGCCGGGATCATCGTGCGTGGCGCGAAATACGAGACGGCGGCGGCCTATGCCAACCAAGCCTTCACCAAGCCGACGATTGCCAATTGGGGCGATGCGGAACTGAGCGACTATGCCGTCGGGTTCATCTGCGATTTGAACAGTCCGAACCTGAAGTTCCTCTGCCGCAGCGGCTTTGCCGGCGCGCGCGGCGGGTGCCCGCGGGCGGATCACCGCGATTACCCCCTCTCGAACCGCTTCGATGAGGTCGAGAGCCTCGTGATCTTCGACAATGTGCTGGTGCCTTGGGAGAATGTTCTCTTCTACCGCCATACCAAGGCGGCGACGTTTATTCGGGCGACGCTGCACCGTTACTCTGCCTTCGCCTTCGTGCAGCGGAACCTGAAGGTCGCGGATATGCTGATCGGGGCGGCGCTGTTCAACGCCCGCCAGACAGGGCTCGACAAACAGCCCGCGGTGCAGGAGAAGCTGGCGGAGCTCGCCATGTATCGCGAGACGATCAATGCCCATCTGACGGCGGCGATCACCCTGGCCGAGCGCTCGCCCGCCGGGTTGCTGATGCCGAACCAGTCGCTGTTGATGGCCGGCCGGGTCCATGCCTGCTCGGGCCTCTATGACGCGATCAACACCACGCGGGATCTTTGCGGCGGGCAGATCTGTGTCACCCCCAATGTCGCGGATTTCGAGGCGGCGGAGACCGCGCCCTGGCTCTCGAAATTCTATACCCTGAACGACGACTGGCAGGCCGAGGATCGGCGCAAGCTGTTGGCCTTCGCCCGCGACCTGATCTCGTCGGACTATGCGGGCCACCGGCTGGCCTTCCAGATGTTCGCGCAGAGCCCGCGCTTTAACCAGATGGCCGCGATCTATCGCAATTTCGACTGGGACGGCCCGCTGGACTTCGTCAAGAAGTCTGCCGATCTCAGCGACACGGTCCGCCCCCCCTCGGCCCGGCCCCAAGGCGATGGGGCTGTGGCAAAGTATTTCTCCTCTCAAGCCGCCCTCAAACAAGCCGCCGAGTAAGCCCATGACCCGCCACGATCCGATCGACCCCATTGCTGAGTTGAAGGCCCAGGCCGCGCAGCCTTTCGAGCAGGCACGGACCATGCCAAAATCGGTCTATACCTCCGAGCGGTTTCTGGAAGCGGAGCTTTCTCACATCTTCCGCAAGGAATGGATCTGCGTCGGCCGCAGCGATCAACTGAAGGCGCCGGGGGACTACCTGACTTACGAATTGGCCGGCCAGCCGGTGATCGTGCTGCGCGACGCCTCGGGCGCCCTGCGTGCCATGTCGAATGTCTGCCTTCACCGCATGTCGACCCTGCTGGAGGGGACAGGCAACGCGAAATCCATCGTCTGCCCCTATCACGCCTGGACCTATAATCTCGACGGGACGTTGCGCGGCGCCCCAGCGATGCAAGGCAATCAGGGCTTTGCCAAGGGCGACTACTGCCTGCCGCAGATCCGGGTGGCCGATTGGCTGGGCTGGATCCTGATCACGCTGAACGCGGACGCCCCGGACCCCGCCACCCATCTGGCGGGCGTGCAGGACCTGGTCGGCGATTACGAGATGCAGCACTATGTCCAGACCTGGCAGGAGGAGCACCATTGGGCGACCAATTGGAAGGTGCTGGCCGAGAACTTTATGGAGAGCTATCACCTGCCCGTCTGCCATAACGGCACCATCGGCTGGGCCGTCTCGCTGGACGAGATGGATTGCCCGCAAAGCCCGGCGACCTTCAACTATCACACTATCCAGAAAGACCCGTCCTTCAAGCTCTCGGTCGCCCATCCCGACTCGACGCGCCTCGGCGGCGAGCGGCGCAACACCACCTACCTGATCTCGATCTATCCCAGCCTGATGATCACGCTGACACCGGGGTATTTCTGGTATCTCAGCCTGCATCCCGACGGGCCGGGGCATGTGCGCATCCTCTATGGCGGCGGCCTCTCGCCCGATTTCGTCCAGGACCCGGAGGCGGATCAGATGCTGGCCCAGGCCAAGGCGCTGCTGGACGATGTGAACGAGGAGGATCGCGGCTGCACCGAGCGGGTCTATCGCGGCCTCTGCTCGGATCTGGCAGTGCCGGGGCATCTGAGCCATCTCGAACGCCCGAACTTCGATTTTGCGCAATATCTGGCGGGGCGGCTGGGATGAAGACCACTTGGCTGGGCCGCACCGGAATCGAGGTCTCGACGCTTTGTGCGGGAACCATGGCCTATGGCGGCGATGCGGATGAGGCGGCCTCGGCCGCCATGTTCGCTGCCTGCCGGGACGCCGGCGTCAATTTCTTCGACTGCGCCAATGTCTATAACGGGGGGCAGGCTGAGGAGATTTTGGGCCGCCTGATCGCAGGCAGCCGGGATCAGTTGGTGATCACCTCGAAGACCGGCTATGTGATTGGCCCCACAGGCAATGACCGGGGCAATAACCGCCGCCATGTCGTCGCCTCGGTCGAGGCTTCGCTGCGGCGCCTTGGCACCGACCGGCTGGACGTGCTGTTCTTCCACAAATGGGACCCGGTGACGCCGCTGGACGAGGTGATGCGCGCGGCCGAGGATCTGGTCCGTTCCGGCAAGGTGCTGCACCTGGGGGCGTCGAACTGGGCGTCCTGGCAATACATGAAGGCCAATGGCATTGCCGAGCGGCGTGGCTGGCCACCGATCGACGTGCTTCAGCCGATGTACTCGCTGGTGAAACGCCAGGCGGAGGTCGAGATCCTGCCGATGGCGGAAAGCGAAGGGTTGGGGGTGATCTCGTACTCACCCCTGGGGGGCGGGCTTCTGACCGGGAAGTATGCCCGCGGCCCGGCGGAGGATGGCCGACTGACCCGCGATCACCGGTACAATGCCCGCTATGGGCAGGAATGGATGCACCAGACCGCCGCCGCCTTTCCCGGTTTGGCCGAGGAGCTTGGCCATCATCCGGTCAGCCTCGCCGTCGCCTGGGCCGGCGCGCATCCCGGCGTGACCTGTCCGATCATCGGCGCCCGGTCGACCGAGCAACTCGCGCCCGCGTTGAAAGCGGCTGAGATCGCGCTGACGGATGAGGACTATGCCAGGGTCTCGGCGCTCGCCATCGCCCCTCCGCCCGCGACGGACCGTCTGGAGGAGAGCGTCTGAGCAACAGCGCGAAGGCCGTCCGAAAGAAACCCACAGTCCTGTGTTAGAGCAAAGGCGGGCGGAGCCCTCAAGCACGGGCAAGCAAGATCATTGCAGCAGATCGAGGGTAACGCGATCCAATACCGCTAGAGCGGTGCTCAGGCCTGTCCGGTCAGCCCGTCTTAAACAGGATCGCGTCCCCCGACAGCGCAAGTCGCTGGGATGCGGCGGCTGGCTGGCCGCGGGTCATATAGGTCTTCCACGCCGCCGCCACGTCCATTTCAGGCGCTGGACTCCAGGCTGGGCGTGTGGCGATGGGTGCCTTGTCGGCGCGGGCGTCGCACGGCGTCTGCTCGGCGGTGGGGCTGTCCTGCTCGGCTGTCGCCGTTGCCTCCGCAGGTCTCAGTTGAATCGCGTCCTCGACATCCTCCGCGACAGCATCTCCTCCGGGCGTGTCATCTTCGACCTTCGGGTCTTCGACAGGGGCGTCTACGGCCTTGGCCGCGGTGAGATCTTCCGCCATCGCCAAGAACGCATCGAGTTCCGCAAGCTCCTTGACGATGCGCGCACGCTGTTCCAGCGCCAAGGTCATCACATCCGCCATACCAACCCCACCCCTCTAACAATCTCAAAACAAGACACCCCAGCTTTGGGGCGCATACGCGACCGAAAAGCGGCGAAAATCCGGCCAAAGACAGACTACATCACAGCGCCGATCTGCCAAGGGACGAACTCGTAATCGCCCAATCCCTGGCGTTCGGATTTCGTCGTCTCGCCCGAGGCGACCCTCAGCAGGGTACGATAGATCTCCTGCCCCATCTCCTCGACACCCACGCCAGCACTCAGCACCCGTCCGGCATCGATATCCATGTCGTCGGGCATCCTCTGCGCGAGCTCGGAATTGGTTGCGATCTTCACTGTCGGTGCCGGTTTCGAGCCAAAGGCCGAACCGCGACCGGTGGTGAAAGTGACCAGATTGCAGCCCCCCGCGATCTGACCGGTGACGCTGGCGGGGTCATAGCCCGGCGTGTCCATGAAGGTGAAGCCTGCTGCGGTCACCGGCTCGGCGTATTTGTAGACACCGTTGAGCGGGGTCGTGCCCCCTTTTGCAGCCGCGCCGAGGGATTTCTCCAGGATCGTGGTCAGCCCACCCTTTTTGTTGCCGGGAGAGGGGTTATTGTCCATCGAGCCCTTGTTGCGGGCCGTGTAATCCTCCCACCAGCGCACCCGTTCGATCAGCTTCTCGCCGATCTCACGGTTCGCGGCGCGGCGGGTCAGGAGGTGTTCCGCGCCATAGATCTCGGGCGTCTCGGCCAGAACGCCGGTCCCCCCCTGCGCCGCCAGCAGATCGCAGGCAAAGCCGAGCGCCGGGTTCGCCGTGATCCCGGACCAGGCATCCGAGCCGCCGCATTGCAGCGCGACCATCAGGTCCGAGGCGGGGCACGCTTCGCGCGTGAACGCATTGGCGAGCGGCAGCATGGCGCGCACTTTCTCGATCCCAACCTCGATGGTCTTTGCCAGCCCGGCCACGTCCTGGATGTTCATGGCGTGGAACAGCGGGCCTTTCTCGATGCCATGCGCCTCGAGCAGCCAGTCGATCTGGTTCATCTCGCAGCCGAGGCCGACCATCAGCACGCCGGCCACATTCGGATGGCGGGCATAGCCCCACATCACCCTTTGCAACGCTTCGAACCCCTCGCCATCGCCCGCCATCCCGCAGCCCGTGCCATGCACGAAGGCCGTGACCCCGTCGACATTGGGATAGGCCGCCATCTCCTGCGGGCCAAAGGCGCTGGCGATCATCCGGGCGGCGGTCGCCGAGCAGTTGACCGAGGTGATCACAGCGATGTGGTTCCGTGTCCCCGCCCGCCCCCGCGCCCGGCGATAGCCCATGAAACTGTCGCCCGCAGCAGGTTGCACGGGCCGCAGCTCGGTCGCGAATTCATAGGCGTGATCGGTCGCCCGGAACGCCACGTTATGCGTGTGGACATGGGCCCCCGGCGCGATCTCGCCGTCGGCATAGCCGATGATGTTCGCATATTTGATCACCGGCGCACCGGCGGGGATGGGCTGCGTGGCGATCTTGTGACCGCGCGGGATCAGCGCGGTGGTCGCAATCCCTTCAACCTCGGCCCCGCGCTCGAGCGGGCGGGTCGCAGTGACCACGTTATCGGCTTCGGACAATCGGATGACATCGGACATGGCGCTCCCCCGCTGGTTTCGGGAAAGCCTAGAGGCTGTTGGGCCGGAATGCCAATCCCGGTCGGGGCCTCAGAGGGTGAAGACGCTGGCATCCAGATTGATGAGTCCGGTCAGCTCGATCTGAAAATCCTGGCTGCGGTCGCCATCGGTATCGGCTTGAATGATCGTAAAGCCGTTGGACGCCGACTGGAAGAAACGCATCTCCCCCGCCGTGCCCGAAAACGCTGCATCACCGATGAAGTCGAAGGCCTGATTGCCGCCGCGGGTCGTGTCCGCATCAAGGCGGCCAAGCTCGATGCTGTCTCCGAACCGGTTGAAATCGGTGATGGTGTCGCGGCGCGTGGTGCCGACGCGGCTGTCATTGACGCTGAAATAGACGAAGCGGTCATTGCCAATGCCGCCGATCATCTCATCCGCACCGGCATTGCCATAGAGCACATCGCCGCCCGAGCCGCCCAGCAACTCATCATCTCCGGCGCGGCCATAGAGCCTGTCGAACCCGTTGCCGCCTTCGACCCGGTTGTCATTGCCATCGCCGCGCAGGTCGTCATTGCGGATCGAGCCGAGCAGGTTCTCGATGGTTGCGAAGGTATCGCCGGCGGCGTCTCCGATCCCCGCGAGGACACCCTGCAGATCGGCCCGCACACGGGCGGAGGCGGTGGCGAAGGAGGCCGTGTCCGTGCCGCTGCCGCCGGTCAGGATATCCGCCCCCTCGCCGCCGATCAGGGTGTCGTTGCCCCCCGAACCGCGCAACTTGTCGGCCGCGTCCGAACCGATGATCCGGTTGGCCGAGGCGTTTCCTTGGATGGCGACATTGCCCGAGACATCCAGAACCTCGAACTCGATCACGCCTGCCGCGAGTTCAAAGGTCTCAAGCGCACCATCCTGGGCGCCATAGAGGAGCAATGCGCCCGCAATGTCGATCGGCGTCAGCTCGGTGCGGCCCTCGATGAATGGGAACAGGATCGAGTCGAGATCGTTATGCTCGAAGCCCAGGCCATGGCCGATCTCGTGCAGGGCAACCTCGAGCAACGCGTCCCGGTCATTGCCGATCTCGGTATCGAGGGCGATGTCGACGTCGTTGTAGATAAATCTCTCATCACCCGGAAAGCCGGAGCTGCGGCTGGAGGCGAACCCGATCGTGGACCCGGCAATCGGGGTGAAGAAGAGTCGGATATCGGCATCCTCGGCCGCATCGAACGCGCCGCCATGATCGGCAATCTGGAGAAACTCGATATTGCTGGCCGCCGACCATTGGTCGAACGCCTCCCGTAGAACAGCCTCGAAATCGAAGGGGAAAATGCTGGCGCCCGCCACCGAGGCCTCGTTAATCCCCAGCGGCACATCGACACCAGCGCCCGCGACCGACCAGGTCACAACACCGCCGGGGGATCCGAGGGGGATCTCGCCCCATTTCGGCCCACTCAAGATCGCCGTCATATCACCCTCCCTGCGTTTCTCTCTCCACTTCGACTCGCAAAACCGTCCACCACTCACGGCGCGGGCGAGACAGGACCGCTGAACGTTCGAGGCAATCGGTTCCGGCGCCGGGCCCTGAAACGCAGGCAATTGCTGCAAAAGCGAAACAGGGCCGCCGCACATGGTGCGCCGTCCGGTCGCACGTTGTTTTTACATCGAACTATCAGAGGCTTGCGCCCAGAGCGCCCGCCGGTGGTTATATTGACACTCCCCAGACCCGCCTCTAATGTCCGCCCGTCTTTCGCAGGGAGAGCCTTGTGACGGGTGAAAGGGTTTCCATGGGGGAGCAACCGCAGAACGGGTCGAACCGCTTGCGGGAGCTGGACGCGAAGATCCGCGCGGCGCGCACGCCTCAGGACGCCCCTCCCCGAAACCAGAGACAAAAGTTTAATCTCGTCAGCATGGCCTGGCGGATGGTGTTCGAAATGGCCGCCGGCATGGCGGTCGGCGCAGCGATGGGGTGGGGGCTGGACAGCCTGTTCGGGACGCTCCCGTTCTTTCTCATCCTGTTTTGGCTTTTGGGGTTTGCGGCGGGCATTCGCATGGTTATGCAGTCGGCCAAGGAACTCGAGAAGCATCAGACCGAGGCCGCATCCGCGGCAAATACCAAGGCGCCAACCGGCGCGGGACGTGAGGGGTAGATCCTGTGGCGGCTCCAGGCGAAGACGGCGTTGAAATCCACCCGATGGACCAGTTCATCATCAACCCCATCGGTGGGGGCGATATCGGGCTGTTCTCGGTCACCAACTCGACGATCTGGATGGCCGTGGCGCTGATTGGGATTTCCGCGCTGACCATCTTCGGCACATCGGGCCGGGCCATTGTGCCGAGCCGGGTGCAGTCCTGTGCCGAGCTGCTCTACGGCTTTGTCCGTCAGATGGTGGTGGATGTGCTGGGAGACGATGGGCCGAAGTTTTTCCCCTACATCTTCGTGCTTTTCGTCTTCATCCTGTTCTCGAACCTCATGGGCATGATCCCGGGCTCGTTCACTACGACCTCGCATGTCGCCGTGACCGGCGTTATGGCGCTGGCGGTGTTTGTGAGCGTGATCGTGATCGGCTTCTACCGGCATGGCACTGGGTTTCTGAAACTCTTCTGGGTCGACAGCGCGCCGCTCGCGCTGCGCCCGGTTTTGGCGGTGATCGAGGTGATCTCGTTCTTCGTTCGCCCACTCAGCCACTCGATCCGGCTTGCCGGCAACATGATGGCGGGACACGCGGTGATGAAGGTGTTCGCCGGCCTGCTGGGCATGCTTGTGTTCGCGGGCATGACCCCGCTGGCGATCCTGCCGCTGGCCATGATGGTGGCGATCACGGGGCTCGAGTTTCTGGTCGCCTGTGTCCAGGCTTATATCTTCGCGATCCTGACCTGCATCTATCTCAACGACGCGCTGCATCCGGGACACTGACGCAGCGCCCCGCAACCACAGAATTCCATTCAAGAGGAGACATCACGATGGAAGCTGAAGCTGCAGCCCTGCTGGGCAAATACATCGGCGCAGGCCTCGCAAGCATCGCCATGGCCGGTGCCGGCATCGGTGTGGGGAACGTGGTCGGCAACTACCTCGCCGGCGCCCTGCGCAACCCGGCGGCCGCTGCCAGCCAGACCGCGACCATGTTCCTGGGCATCGCCTTCGCAGAAGCGCTGGGGATCTTCGGCTTCCTGATCGCGCTGCTGCTGATGTTCGCAGTCTGATCGACGCGAGCTAACACCCGTCGCGGCCGCATCCCTGCGGCCGCCCGCATCCCCGAACGTGGAGAGGACCCATGGCCTCGCCCCCTGATGCTGCCAACGGAGCCGAAGCTTCTTCGGGCCTGCCGCAGCTCGATTTCAGCACCTTTCCCAGCCAGATCTTCTGGCTAGTGGTCTCGTTGGTGGTTCTCTACCAGCTCATGACCAAGATCGCCCTGCCGCGCATCGCCACCGTGCTGGAAGAGCGCGCGGATGCGATTGCCGACGATCTCGACAAAGCGGAAGAGTTCAAACAGAAGGCCGAGGACGCCGAAAAGGCCTATGAGCAGGCCTTGGCGGATGCACGGGCGAAGGCTGCCGAGATCGCCGCCGAAACCCGGGCCGAGATCCAAAAGGATGTCGAGGCGGCCATGGTCAAAGCTGACGCCGAGATCACCGCTCGCACCGCCGAGAGCGAGGCGCGCATCGCCGAAATCCGCGCCTCCGCCATGGAAGCGGTCGAGGAAGTCGCCAATGACACCGCGGGCGCAATCGTCGGCGCGATATTGCCGAATGCGGCGGATGCCGGCGCGCTGAAGGCCGCCGTGGCCGCGCGGCTAAACTGACGGGGGCCGGGATGGATTTCCTCTACAACACGAATATCGTCGTCGGCATCAGCTTCGTCCTGTTCTTCGCCCTGCTCTACTATCTCGGCGTCCACAAGTTCCTTGCGACCAAGCTGGACGAACGGGCCGAGGGGATCCGCAACGACCTCGCCGAGGCACGCCGTCTGCGGGAGGAAGCGCAAGAGGTTTTCGCCAATTTCGAGCGTAAGCAGAAAGACGTCGCAGGCCAGGCCGAGGAAATCGTGACCAACGCGAAACGCGAAGCGGAAGCCGCAGCCGAGCAGGCCAAAAGCGATCTCGCAACCTCGATCGAACGGCGTCTGAAACGGGCCGAGGAGCAGATCCAACTGGCCGAAGCGAGCGCCGTCAAAGAGGTGCGCGACCGGGCCGCCCAGATCGCCGTGGCCGCTGCTGCGGATGTTCTGAAGAAAAAGATGAACGCGGAGACCGCAAACGGTCTGATCGACAGCGCAATAGCGGAAGTCGGAGAGCGCCTGACCTGAAACAGGCACCACCGAGGGACAGAGAGCCCGGGGCTGCCCAACGAGGCGGCCCCGGGCTCTCAGCTTTTGCAGGCTCGACTAGGTCTTCGGCGGCGGGGCAGCGCCTTCCATCAACAGAGTGCGGGTGGCGGACAGGAATTCCATCCGAAAAATGCTCAGCACGATGATGACCGTCGAAGCGATCAGAGCCCAGGCGCCAAGGAACCAGGCCAGGGCCGACAGGGTGAAATAGATCATTCTGAGCCCCCGGTTGAAACTGCGCCCCGCACGGACCAGAAGCTGCCCAGCCTGACGTACCGAAGCCACCACCTCGGGCTCCGGTTCGCCGTCGCCCATCTCGGCGCGGTCAGGCACCGTGCCCATCAGGACCACGCAATACCCGAAAATCCGATGCGACCAGACGAAGTAGAAAAATGCCTGCGCCGAGAACAGCAGGATCACGATCAGCTTCGCATCCCAGGCGGCCTTGTTCACCTCCTCGGCCAAGGCAAGCTCCGCCGCCAGCGTGACCAGGCGCTCGGACTGTCCGAGCAGGGCGATCAGCCCGCCGATGGCCAGCATGCAGCCCGAGGCGAAAAACGCCGCACCGCCACGCAAGCTGGTCATCAGAACCGCATCGTACATTTTCAGATCGCGCGTCGGCAATTGCTCCATCCAGGCGGCGCGGTGGCGCGCCATCAGCACGCTGGTCGAGGGCCAGCGGTCCGAGCATTTCTCGACCAGTTGCGTGGTCCCGATCACCGACATGACGAACACCGCCAAAGCCACGAAGTCCATCGGCTCGAACACGGCGAAGACCCAATCTGTCGCCGGGGTCATCTGAGCACCAACTCGACCCTGCGGTTCTGCTCGCGCCCCTCGGGTGTTGCGTTCGAAGTCAGCGGGGCCAGGAAGCCGGCGCCGCTGGCGCTCATCTGCTCGCGCCGCACGCCCCGCTCGGCCAGGGCGCGCAAAACCGCCTCGGCCCGGCGGCGCGAGAGATCGAGATTGCCTTCCAGCGCCCCCACATTGTCGGAATGGCCAACGATGACCACCGAGATCTCGTTGCGGTTCAAGAGGCGCCCCAGAAGATCGAGCGCCTCTGCGGATCCGGCCGACAGGGCGGCGCCACCCGTTTCGAACTCCAATCCTTCGATGGGGACATGCCCATCGGCGATCAGACGGTCATAGAGCGCCTTCTCGTTCTGCGGCAGGATCACTGTATCCGGCGCCGTCTCGACCCCGGGCGAGCCGGTCAGCTCCGCCGTCACCTCGGCCTCGACGACCAGAACGGTCTGAACATAGACGGCGTCGAGGACTTGGCTGACCAGAACCGAGGCATAACTGCGATCCGCCGCGCGCCGCATCGACAATTGGGCGAAATCGGCCGTGTCGAACAGCATGCCGGGCGCGGGCAGAAGCTCGGCCTCAAAGCGGAAATCGAACCCGCCGCAGCCGCTCGTCTCGCAAAAGAACACCGCCTCAAAGCCGAGACCGGTCAGCCGCGCGCGATAGGCTGCGACCACGTCGGCGACCGATTCCGCCCCGTCCTGCCGAAAGGCCGACCAGATCACCCGGCCACGAATTGGGCGGGTCGCCGGTTCCGTCCCGCCAAAGGCCGCGATGGGAAGGGCATAGTCATCGAAGGCGCGGTCGGCAAAGGCGGTCTGGATCGCCCCCTCAGGCGCCCCGGCATCCAGCGCTTTCGGCAGATCCATCGCCACGGCAGGTGAGGCCAGCGCCAGCGCAAGGACGGCCGCGCGCATCCTCACCGCCCCTGCGCGTGATAGTCGGGATTGGGGATCATGCCGACCGCGCTCGCCATCCGGTTGGACATGTTGAAGAAGCCGGCGGTCGCGGCGAGATCCCAGATATCGCCATCGGTCAGCCCCGCATCGCGGAGCGCCTCGCGGTCGCGCTCTTCGATCGCGGCGCTCTCCACCGTCATCCTGACCGCGAAATCGAGAATAGCCCGCTCTCGCTTGCTGAGATCGGCCACGCGGTAATTCATGACCAGCGCCTCGCCCAGCTCCGGCTTGCCCGAAAGCACGCGCACCGCCGCGCCATGGGCCACCTGACAGTACCAGCATCGGTTCTGCGCCGAGACGACCACGGCGATCATCTCGCGCTCGAGCTTGCTGAGTCCCGAGGGGCCCAGCATCAGCTCGTTATACATCTGACTGAAAGCCGCGAGCTTTTCCGGGTTGAAGGCATAGGCGACCAGCACATTCGGGATCAGCCCCAGCTTCGCCTGGCATTTGGCGAACAGGGTCGCCACGTCCTCGGGCAGCGGGTCCGGCAGCGAGAGGTCGAGGGCGGTCGGCTGCGGCAGGTCCATCGGTCACTCCTTGGCGCGGTAATGGTAGCGGCCGGCCTCCGCCATGCCCAGCTTTTGATACAGCATATTGGCCGGCCCATTGACCTCGGTCACCGCCAGGGTCAGCCAGTCGGCCCCGTTCTCGGCGGCAAAGCTGGCGGCACCGCGCAGCAGCCGCTCGCCCACGCCCTGGCGGCGGAAATCGGGCAGGATCTCGATGGCATGGACCATGGCAATCTCGCCATCGCAGGCGATGAAGGCGCATCCGGCGGGCCGGTCTCCGGCGCGGCCCAGCAGCACCCGGCGGGGCCCGGCGACCCGCTCCATCACTCCGCGCCGCCCCGCGCCGATGCCGCCCGCCTCCCAGATCTCCTCGATCCGGCGGAGCGGTGCGGTGCAGCGGATCACCTTGGCCGTCTCGTCGCGGCCATCGTTCAGGTGACTGACCAGGCAGGCATAGATGATTGTGGGGTCCAGAACATCATAGCCGCGCGCGGCTAGATCAGCATCCAGATCGGCCTGCCCCCCAGGCAGTCGAAAGAGTGCCTGCTGGCCAAGCGCGGCCATCCCGGCCTCGGCAACAGCGATATCGCCGGCCCCGCTGGCAGCGGAGACGCGTTTGCCCCCGCCCGCTCCGCGGCGCAGCACCCAGCCGGCCTCCACGCGCGTCTCGGCCGCCGGCCAGGTCGCGTCTATGGCGCGCATAAGACGCTGTGTCGCCAAGGGATGGGGGGTGGGGGACATGACGCTCCGTCTTGCTTGGAAAATCGCCATCTCTGCATAAGGTAAAGGGGCCCGGCGTCACAAGAGCCGGGCAGTTCTCGGGGCGGGGTGAAACTCCCCACCGGCGGTGAGGGGCAAGACCCCGCAGCCCGCGAGCGCCCGGTCTCGGCCGGGGTCAGCAGATCCGGTGCAATTCCGGAGCCGACGGTGACAGTCCGGATGGAAGAGAACGATGGAGAGCGGCCGCCCCCGGCACGGGTGGCGGTGCCTTTTCATTTGCCCTGGGGATCGGGTGTCTGATGGAAAGGAGATCGCTATGACCCAGACAGACCGCTCCCCGCTGCCGCTCGCGCTGATCAAGGCGCGTTGGCATGCGGATATTGTCGATCGGGCCCAGATCGGGCTGACAGAGGAGATGTTAAAGAACAATACCGCCCCGCCGCTGGAGGTCTTTGAGGTGCCGGGCGCCTTCGAGATCCCGCTTCTGGCCCAGCGGCTGGCGCGCTCGGGCCGCTATGCCGGGGTGATCGGGGCGGCCTTTGTGGTGGATGGCGGGATCTATCGCCATGATTTTGTCGCCGCCACCGTGGTCGAGGCCCTGATGCGGGTGCAGTTGGATACCGATATGCCGGTCTTCTCGGTCGTCCTGACGCCGCATAACTATCAGGAAACCGAGGTGCATAACGGGTTCTTCCACGCCCATTTCCGCGAGAAAGGGGCCGAGGCGGCCCGCGCGGCGCTGTCGCTTCTCAGCCTGGAGATCGCGGCCTGACAAAACGTGCCCCGGCGGAGGGGGGATCCGCCGGGGCACACACTCTGACCACCTTCAGAGTGTTTCGCGCCCCACCCAAGGGTCGCGAGACCGTGGAGGCAGACCCTCGCAGCTCCGCTCCACGGACGATCGAGGCTTCTGCCGATGCTGGCCGCGGGAGAGGTCGCCCGCATCGCCTGCTGTCTCGATCGTTTCGATGATCTGAAGATAGGAGCCGCAGTTTGATAAGAGAAATACCGATAACTTATCTTTTGATCGACGTTACCGATTAATCATTTCTGCGTCACTCTCAGCCGCGTTCGCGCAGCAGCCGGGCTTTGTCGCGCTGCCAGTCGCGCTTTTTCTCGGTCTCGCGTTTGTCGGCCAGTTTCTTGCCCTTGGCGAGGCCGATCTCCAGCTTGGCGCGGCCCTTCTCGTTGAAATAGAGCTTGAGCGGGACGAGGGTCATCCCCTCGCGCCCGATCCCCTGCCACAGCCGGGCAATCTCGCGCTGTTTCGCCAGCAGTTTCCGGCGGCGGCGTTCCTCGTGACCGAAGGCGGCGTTCTTCGCCTGGCTGAAGGGCGGGATATAGGCGTTGACCAGCCACAGCTCGCCGCCCTCGACTGTGGCATAGCTTTCAGCGATATTCGCCTTGCCCTCGCGCAGCGACTTCACCTCGGAGCCTTCGAGGATGATGCCCGCCTCGAAACTGTCCTCGATGAAATAGTTGTGCCGTGCCTTGCGGTTTTCGGCGGCGACTTTGATGTTCGGGTTCTTTGCCTGGGCCATCGCGCCGATCTAGGCCGAAGCCGGGCCGGGCACAAGCCCGATGCCCTGCCAAACTCTGTTCAGATCAGCCCGGCATGCGCCATGGCGGCACGCAACTTCGCCTCGGTCTCGGGCAGGCATTCGGTCAGGGGCAGGCGCACCTCGCGGCTGCATTTGCCCAGGATCGACAGACCGGTTTTGGCGCCGACGAGGCCCGGCTCGGTGAACACCGCCTCGTGCAGCGGCATCAGCCGGTCTTGAAACTCCAGCGCCTTGGCATAATCGCCCGCCAGCGTCGCCTCCTGGAACGCGGCGCAGAGCCGGGGCGCGACATTGGCCGTAACCGAGATGCAGCCGACCCCGCCATGGGCATTATAGCCCAGTGCCGAGGCATCCTCGCCCGAAAGCTGGATGAAATCGGCGCCACAGGCGGCCCGCGTCTCGCTGACCCGCACGATATCGCCGGTCGCGTCCTTGACGCCGATGATCCGGGGCAGCTTCGCCAACTCGCCCATCGTCGCCGGCGTCATGTCGACAACCGAGCGGCTGGGGATGTTGTAGATGATGATCGGGATCTCGGCGGCCTCGTGCAGGGCGGTATAGTGCTGGATCAGGCCGCGCTGGGTCGGTTTGTTGTAATAGGGCGTGACGACCAGCGCCGCATCCGCGCCAACCTTCTTGGCGAATTGCACAAAGCGCACCGCCTCGACCGTGTTGTTCGAGCCCGCGCCCGCGATCACCGGCACCCGGCCCGAGGCCTGTTTGACCACCGATTCGATGACCGCCTCATGCTCCTCATGGCTCAGCGTCGGGCTCTCGCCTGTGGTGCCGACGGGAACCAGCCCATGGCTGCCTTCTTCGATATGCCAGTCCACCAGAGCGGCGAGCGTGTCGAAATCGACCGCGCCTCCGGCGAACGGTGTGACCATTGCGGGCAACGATCCCTTGAACATTTTGCGACCCGTTCTCGATTGGTTAAAGCCGCGGGACCCTAGGGGGAATTGCCTGCCAGGGCAAGCGGGCGGCAGCGCCATTCCTCACAAATTGGTGTCGTTCGGGCGCGCAAATTGGGATGCGCCCCGCCCCGCCTGTGATAGGATATCCATCGAACGGGGCGTGTCCTGGTGGAGAGATTTTTTCGATGAGACTGTTCCTCGGCCTGCTGGCCGCCGCGATGATTTTTTCGACCGTCCTTCCGGCCCAGGCGCTGGATCTCGATCGCACAAGACAACAGGCTTGGCTGTTGGCCGAGGCGCTGGAGACCGGTGCCGATGGCAACTGGGCCAGCGCCGAGGCGAAGGTCGCCGGCAGCGACGCGGTGGTGCGCGACATCGTTCTCTGGCGCAAGCTGCGGGCTGGCAAGGGGGAGTATGGCGAATACCGCGCCTACATCTCCCGCCGGCCGCTTTGGCCCGGGCAATCGCAACTGGCCAAGGCGATGGGCGAGGGCAATCTCTCGGTTGGGTCGCCGTCGTTGCGCGGGGCCGCCTCGCAGAATTATGCCGAGTTCCGCAGGCTCTATAACGGCAGGCGCTATGACGAAGCCGCAGTGTGGCTCGACTCGATCACGGCGGATTTCGACAAGCTGGGCGCACCGAGCCGCTGGGCGGACCGGCGCCGCCGGCTGGCACGAAGGGCCGCACGTCAGGGGCAGGGAGAGCTTGCCTACCGCATCGCCAGCCAGCATTTCCTGGCAGCGTCTGAGGGTTATGCCTATTCCGACCTTGAATGGCTCTCCGGCTGGATCGCCCTGCGCCAGTTGAAGGACCCCGGCCGCGCCGCCGGCCATTTCGAGCGATTTGCCGCCTCGATCGAGACGCCGATCAGCCTGGGCCGGGCGGGATACTGGACCGGACGCGCCTATGAGGCACTGGGCGATCAGCGTCTGGCGCGCGCCTGGTACAGCAAGGGGGCCGAGCATCAGACCTCGTTCTATGGCCAGCTTGCCGCCGCGAAGATCAATGCCAAGGGCGACCCGCGGCTGGCGCGGCGCACCGGCAACGATTGGCAACGCGACCCGGCGCTGGACACCGATGATGTTCGGATGGCGGTGCTGCTGCACTACGCGGGCCAGGAGACCCTGGCCTTCGCCGCCTTCGAGGCCATCGCGAAATCGATGAACGAGGCCCGTGCGCTGGAGGCATTGGGCACTTTGGCCCTGGCGCTCGACCGGCCACATTACGCGGTACGGGTGGCCAAGGCCGCGGCGCGCAGGGGAATCGTGGTGCACCCGGTCTATTACCCGCTGCACGAGCTGGCGCGCTATGCCACCAAGGTCGAGCCGGCGTTCGCAATGTCGATCGCCCGGCAGGAGACCGAGTTGAACCCCCGCGCTATCTCACCCGCCGGGGCGCGGGGCCTGATGCAGCTGATGCCCGCGACGGCGCAGAAAGTCGCGGGCTGGATCGGCGAGGATTACTCGCGCGGGCGGCTGATCGAAGACTGGAAGTACAACGCCCGCCTCGGCCAGACCTATCTGGCACGGCGCACCCTCGAGTTTGGCGGCTCTTATGTCCTGGCGGCGGCGGCCTATAACGCCGGTGCGGGGCGGGTCGACCAATGGCTTAGCGAGTATGGCGACCCCCGCTACTCCGGCCGCTCGACCGAGGCGATGATCGACTGGATGGAGAACATCCCGTTCCGCGAGACCCGCAACTATGTCCAGCGGGTGATGGAGGGGCTCTATGTCTATCGCGCCCGGCTGACGGGGGATGCAGGGCCGATGACGATCGAACGCGACCTCGCCCGCGGCGTCCGCTGATCGGGCGACCGTTTCAGTGGGCTCGCATCGGGCGGCCCGCCATGGGCCATCCGCGGCGTGCAAGCAGGGCGGACCGTCGCATCGTGGGAGCGCCAACGGCTTGACCGGCTGGTCATCGCAGCGCCGTATGCACTCGGCAGGCCAGCATGGCTTCTCTCAATCGGCAGGGTTAATTCTGCTGGCCTGCGGGGCGCTGCAGGCTTAAACACATTCGAAATCGTCGGAGGACATGCCATGACCCGCCTGATCGCGTTCCTTGCCGCCAGCCTGCTCGCCGTTTCGGCCCGGGCCGAGGAGGTGCTGACCCTGCACACCTTCATGAGCCCCAAATCTCCCACTGTGACCAAGATGCTGGAGCCCTGGGCCGAGCGCATTGCGGAGAAATCCGGCGGCAAACTGCGTGTCGAGATCTTCCCCTCGATGGCCATGGGCGGCAAACCGCCCGAGCTCTACAAGCAGGTGCGCGACGGGGTTGCCGACATCGTCTGGACCCTGCCCGGCTACACCCCCGGCGTCTTCCCGCGTTCCGAGGTGTTCGAGCTTCCCACGATCCATGGCGGCGACGCGAAGGCCACCACCCTGGCGATCCAGGAGCTGATGCCGATGATCGCGGAGGATTTCGAGGATATCCATCCGCTGCTGATCCACGTGCATGCCGGCAACGCCATCCACCTGGCCGAGAACGAGATCGCGGGTCCGAACGGATTGAAGGGGCTGAAACTGCGCACCCCCTCGCGAACCGGCGCCTGGCTGATCGAGGCGCTGGGCGCCGAGCCAGTGGGAATGCCCCTGCCCGCGCTGCCGCAAGCGCTGTCCAAAAACGGCGTCGACGGCGCCTTGGTGCCTTTCGAGATCTTCCCGCCCTTCAAGTTGCAGGAACTCACGAAGTTCTCGGCCGAGGGCGAGGATGGCACGCGCTTTGGAACCTCGGTCTTTCTGTTCGCCATGAACAAGGACCGTTTCGAAAGCCTGCCCGATGATCTCAAAGCGGTGATCGAGGACGTCTCCGGCCCCGAATTTGCCGCCGAGATGGGGGCTGTCTGGAATGCCAATGAGGCGCCGGGGATTTCGTTCCAGGAGGCGGCAGGCAACAAGGTCATGCGTTTTGACGCGGCGACCATGGCGGCCTTTGCCACGCGCGGCGAGTCGGTGGTTGCCCGGTGGGTCGAAGCCTCGCAGACCCAAGGCTTCGACGGCGCCGCACTGGTCGAGGCGGCCCGCGCAGCCGTTGCCAAGCACAGCGAATGAGCCTGACGCGGCGGACCTTGCCCCTCTGTCTGCCGCGGATCGGCTGAGATGCGCCGGACCATCGCCGCGATTGCCGAGATCTGGGCCCTGCTCGCAGGCGGCATCTTGCTCAGCATCGTTGCGGTGACCACGGTCAATGTCGGCGCGTTCAGCGCGGACAGGGTGGCGCGGGGCTGGGGCGGCTCGGTCGGTGGCCTGCCGGGCTATGAGGACTTCGTGCGCCTCGCCGTGTCCTGCGCGGTGTTGATGCTGCTGCCCTATTGCCAGTTGCGCCGCGGGCATATCGCGGTGGATCTCCTAGCCGGGAGGCTGCCGGCACGCCTGCGTCTGGGGCTGGAACGGGCCTGGGGCCTTGGGATCGCGGCGCTGGCGCTGGCGCTGGCCTGGGGGATGGTGTTCGGGATGCTCGAGGCGCGGGAGGATGGCGCGCTCAGCCGCGTGCTGGGCTGGCCGGAATGGCCGTTCTACGCGCCCGGCATCGCCTCGCTGCTGCTCTGGGCCCTGGTGGCGCTGAGCCAGGGGACGCAGGCGGGTGAGTGAGGCGGAACTGGTCGGGCTCGGCGGGCTCGGCGCGTTGTTCGGATTGCTGATCCTGCGGGTGCCGGTGGGGCTCGCGATGATCCTGGTCGGGGTCGGCGGAACCTGGGTGCTGTCGCTGGTGCTCAGCTATGTCCGGTTCGAACCCTATCTGAAGCAGTTCAAATCCCTGCTTTGGAACAATGCGGCGAACTACGATCTCTCGGTCGTGCCGCTGTTCATCCTCATGGGGCATCTGGCCTCGGAGGCAGAGCTGAGCCGAGATCTGTTTCGCGGCATGAACGCGCTGGTGGGGCGCCTTCGGGGCGGGGTGGCGATGGCTGCCGTCGCCGCCTGCGCTGGGTTCGGCGCGGTCTGCGGCTCGTCGCTGGCGACCGCGTCCACCATGGGACGCGTGGCCCTGCCGGAGCTGCGGCGCCTGCGATATCACCCCCGGCTTGCGACCGGGGCGCTGGCGGCGGGCGGTACTTTGGGGATCTTGATCCCGCCCTCGGTGGCCCTAGTGATCTACGCGGTGATCGTCGAGGCGTCGATCATCGACATGTTCCAGGCGGCGGTCATCCCAGGGCTGATCGCCGTTGTCGGCTTCGTCGGGGTGATCGCCCTCTGGGTGCGGCTCAACCCGGCCCTGGCGCCGGAGGCCGAAGCGATGCCGGCTGCCGAGCGCAACCAGACCCTCTGGCGCCTTTTGCCGGTGCTGGCGATCTTCGGCGCGATTATCCTCGGCCTCGGGTTGGGGCTGTTCACGCCGACCCCGGCGGCGGCGATCGGGGTCTTTGCGATCCTCGCCTATGGGATCGGGCTGCGCCTCGCGACCGGCGGCGGGCTGGGCCTGGGCGGGCTGCGCCGCGCAATCCTTGAGACGGCGGTTACTGCGGGGATGATCGCCTTCATCCTGTTCGGGGCCGAGGTGCTGAAGGGGTTCTTCACCCGCTCCGGCCTGCCCGCGGCCCTGGCCGATTGGGCAGCGACGAGCGGGCTCGACCCGTTCGCTGTGCTGGTCGCGATGCTGCTGGTGCTGATCGTCCTGGGCTGCTTCATGGACAGTCTGGCAATGATCCTGGTGGTCGTGCCGTTCTTCTGGCCTGCCTTGGTCGAGATCAATGGCGGGGATTACGTGACCGCGGCAGGGGCGGCCTATGGCATGGACAGCGAGGATCTGAAGATTTGGTTCGGGATCCTGGCGGTTGTGGTGGTCGAATTGGGGCTGATCACGCCGCCCGTGGGTCTGAACGTGTTCGTCATCGCCTCGCTGGATCGGAGCGTCGCGATGGGAGAGATTTTTCGCGGGGTGCTGCCGTTCTTCGCAATCGAATTGCTGCGGGTCGCGTTGATCTTGGCCGTGCCGGGCCTTGTCTTATGGCTCCCGGGCATTCTCTGAACCCGCCCCCAAGCGTGCGCCAGCATGACGGAGACGCTGCCCACCGGGGGGTGGGTGGGGGTGGGCGGTGGCTCCGTCGTGCTGGCGCGCCGGCGATAGACACCAGAGCGCATCGATAATGGGGTGTCCCCGTAACACCCAGCCCCCTGAAGCCGGGGGTTGCGACGGACAGATAAGAGGTCGGTTCACGCCAAGGAAGCCTGGCCGAACCCGAAAGGCATGCGCGTGCCGCGCATTCACGATGCCTGCCCCCTCCCTATCCCTCCCCTTGAGGGGAGGGGACCGCGTTGCACTCTATGAGCGCACTTCGTCACAAGACCGGTCGGCGCGGTTGTCGGGGAGCGCCGCTAGGGACCTTGCCTATGGGCAGCGGCCTACCAAGGGTGGCTGGCGTCCCAAGTCGATGTAATCTAGGCATCTATTCTTTATTCTATTCCTGGCGGGGCAGCCATAACCAACAATCGGAATGCATCAACCGTGCGCGATCGCTCGGAGAAAGCCAGGCTGGTTGACAGCTTTTCTCGCCTGACTTGATCGCACCCTTAATCAAAAAACTGATGTCTCGAAAGTTCCCGGCGCCGCACAGCTTTACCTCGCGGTCTTTGTTGGTTGGGGGTCGAACTCAGCTATTGCCTTGCGTCGCAGCCAGATACTGCAAATGCATGGCGCGCCTTCTTTATCGTCTGGTTCGCGTCCGGACCGGCGTTTTCTACCGGAACCATTGCCGGCTTTCTATTTGGCTTGCCCAGGTCTGGACCGCGCACATTGCCAAGGAGCGAGGCCCAGGCCGGCAGCACCCCCTCGCGAGCACGGCTGACCGACAACACCAATCTCGAAGATGTGTCCGATTGGCTGACGAAAATCCTGATTGGGATCGGCATCGCCGAGTTTGATGACATCGTTACCTATCTCGGCGAAATCGGAGATCTTGTTGGCCAAGGAATGGGTGGCGAAGGCTTGGCCTCAGGCAACAAAATCATTGCGGTATCATCAATTTTGTATGGGTTTGTCTGTGGATTTCTCTTCTATTATTTCTGGGCCAGGGTTTCTTTCCTGAAGCTTTTGAAAGATGCGCATCAGGAGAGTGCAGGAGCCCCAATGGGCTAGGCCCAGTCCAGCACGACCTTGCCTGCCTCGCCCGCACGCATCGCCCGGAAGCCCTCGGCAAAGTCCGAGACCGGCAGGCGATGGGTGATCAGCGGGGTGAGGTCGAGGCCGGTTTGGACGAAGGCGATCATTTTGTACCAGGTCTCGAAGATCTCGCGGCCATAGATGCCTTTGAGGGTGAGCATTTTGAAGATCACCTCGTTCCAGTCGATCTCGAAGGCCGTGGGCGCGATGCCGAGGATGGCGATCTTGCCGCCATTGTTCATCTTGTCGATCATCTGACGCAGCGCTTGCGGCGCGCCGGACATCTCGAGGCCGATATCGAAGGCTTCAGTCATGCCGATCCGGGCCATGACCTCGCCCAAATCCTGCGTGGCCGGGTTCACTGTATGGGTCAGGCCCATCGCGCGGGCCAGTGCCAGGCGGCCTTCGTTGAGATCGGTGATCACCACCTTGCGCGCGCCCGAGCGCTGCGCCACCAGCGCCGCCATGATGCCGATCGGGCCGGCGCCGGTGACCAGGACGTCCTCTCCGATCATGTCAAAGCTGAGGGCAGTGTGCACGGCATTGCCGAACGG
>JBCBIS010000034.1:0-26599 GCA_038524325.1 Pseudomonadota bacterium | reverse complement strand
TCATGATGCTGGATGTGGATTTTGCCGAGCTGAAATCGGGCATGGCGGAATACCTGCCGGTCGGTGCCCTGATCGGCCTGATCCTGCTGGTCGAGATGGGTCTGGTATTTGGCCAATGGGTCCTGGCAGATACGGCGCCGGAGGTGCGCGACGCGGCCATGCCGGCGCCCAGCGATGTGGGCAACACGACGGCCATCGGCCAGATCGTCTATGACCAATATATCTACATGTTCCAGGCGGCGGGGCTGATCCTGCTGGTGGCGATGGTGGGCGCCATCGTGCTGACCCTGCGCCATCGCGAGGGGATCAAGCGCCAGGACATTCTCGCGCAGATGTACCGCACGCGCGAGGCGTCGGTGGAGCTCAAAGACGTCAAACCAGGGCAGGGGATCTGAGCATGGACACTCTCGGCGGCGTTGGCCTCGAGGCCTATCTGACCGTGGCGGCGATGCTGTTCGTCATTGGCATTTTCGGCATCTTCCTGAACCGCAAGAACGTCATCGTCATCCTCATGTCGATCGAGCTGATGCTGCTGGCGGTGAACATCAACCTGGTGGCGTTCTCGGCGCATCTGGGCGATCTGGTCGGGCAGGTCTTCACCCTGTTCGTATTAACCGTCGCGGCGGCCGAGGCGGCCATCGGCCTCGCCATTCTGGTCTGTTTCTTCCGCAACCGCGGCACGATCGCGGTGGAAGACGTCAACATGATGAAGGGCTGAGCCATGTATACCGCCATTCTGCTCCTGCCGCTGCTGGGCGCCCTGATCGCCGGGTTCCTCCATCGCTCGATCGGCGAAAAAGCGGCAATGGTGATCCCGACGGCGCTGCTCTTCGTCTGCGCGGTGCTGAGCTGGATTGCTTTCTTCTCGATCCATGGCGAGCATCAGCCGACCGTGACCCTGATGCGCTGGATCGGCTCGGGCGATCTGCAGGCCGATTGGGCGATCCGGGTCGATCAGCTGACCGGTGTGATGCTGGTGGTGGTGACCAGCGTGTCGAGCCTCGTCCATCTCTACTCGATGGGATATATGGAGGAGGACCCGGCCAAGCCGCGCTTCTTCGCCTATCTTAGCTTCTTCACTTTCGCCATGCTGATGTTGGTGACTGGGGACAATCTGCTCCAGATCTTCTTCGGCTGGGAGGGGGTGGGCGTCGCCTCCTATCTGCTGATCGGGTTTTGGTTCAAGAAATCCTCGGCCAATGCGGCGGCGATCAAGGCTTTCGTGGTCAACCGTGTGGGGGATTTCGGGTTCCTCCTGGGCATGTTCGGCCTTTTCGCGCTGACCGGCTCGATCGCGCTGGACGATGTGTTTGCCGCGGCGCCGGAGCTGGCACAGACCCAGATCCCCTTCCTCTGGATGACCGTTAACGCGCTGGAGCTTTGCTGCATCCTCCTCTTCGTCGGCGCCTGCGGGAAGTCGGCGCAGCTTGGCCTGCACACCTGGCTGCCGGACGCGATGGAGGGGCCGACCCCGGTCTCCGCCCTGATCCACGCCGCCACCATGGTCACGGCAGGGGTCTTCCTGGTCTGCCGGATGTCGCCGCTTTACGAGTTCACCTCGACCGCGACCACGATCATCGTGATCATCGGCGCCTCAACCGCGTTCTTCGCCGCCACCGTGGGGCTGGTGCAGAACGACATCAAACGGGTGATCGCCTATTCGACCTGCTCGCAGCTCGGCTATATGTTCGCCGCCGCGGGCGTCGGTGCCTATGAGGCGGCGATGTTCCACCTCTTCACCCATGCGTTTTTCAAGGCGCTTTTGTTCCTCGGCGCCGGCTCGGTGATCCACGCGATGCATCACGAGCAGGACATGCGCAAAATGGGCGGTCTGAAGCAGAAGATCCCGATGACCTATTGGATGATGATGATGGGCACGCTGGCCATCACCGGGGTCGGCATCCCGCTGCTTGTCATCCTGGATACGCCCATCGGGTTTGCCGGCTTCCTCTCGAAGGATATCGTGATCGAGACGACCTTCGCCGCCCACACGGCGGCAGGCGATTATGCCTTCTGGATGCTGGTGATCGCGGCCGCGATGACCTCGTTCTATTCCTGGCGGCTGATCTTCATGACCTTCCACGGCCCGACCCGGGCCGACCAGCACACCTATGACCACGCGCATGAGAGCCCGCTGGTCATGATGATCCCGCTCTACCTGTTGGCGATCGGGGCGGTTCTGGCGGGGATGGAGTTCTACGGCGATTTCGTCGGCCATCACGAGGGCGCGTTCTGGGGCGCCTCGATCTTCAACCTGGCGGTGGAGGGGCGCGAGCCGATCCTGGAAGCCGCCCATCATGTGCCGAAATGGGTGAAGGTCAGCCCCTTCATCGCCATGCTGCTGGGCCTCGGTCTCGCCTACTACATGTATATCGTGAAGCCCGAGACACCCGGCAGGATCGCTTCGCGGCAGGAGGCCGCCTATCAGTTCCTGCTCAACAAGTGGTATTTCGACGAGCTCTATGACGCCATCTTCGTGCGCCCCGCCATGTGGGTGGGCCGGCAATTCTGGAAGATCGGCGACGGGCGCACCATCGACGGCATTATCAACGGGCTCTCGATGGGCGTCGTGCCTTATCTGACGCGCTTCGCCGGGCGGGTGCAGAGCGGATATCTCTACCACTACGCCTTTGTCATGCTGATTGGGATCTCGCTCCTGATCTCCTGGTTCGCGATCAAGGGAGCCGCCTGATGGACAATCTCCTTTCCATCATCACATTCTTCCCGCTGGTCGGGGCGCTGTTCCTCCTGTTCCTGAAGGGCGAGGACGAGGCGGCGGTGCTGAATGCCAAGCGTCTGGCGCTGTTGGTGACCTCGGCGACCTTCCTCTTGTCGCTGGCCGTCCTGACCGGGTTCGATCCCAACAATCCGGGCTTCCAATTCGTGGAAGAGGGCGAGTGGCTGGCGGGCCTCGGCTATAAAATGGGGGTCGACGGGATCTCGCTGCCCTTCGTCATGCTGACGACCTTCTTCTTCCCGCTGGTGATCCTGGCCAGCTGGGACGTGAACACCCGCGTGCGGGAATACATGGCCTGTTTCCTGCTGCTCGAGACCCTGATCCTGGGCGTCTTCACCGCGCTGGACATGATCCTCTTCTATCTGTTCTTCGAGGGCGGCCTGATCCCGATGTTCCTGATCATCGGCATCTGGGGCGGGAAGGAGCGGATTTATGCCGCGTTCAAATTCTTCCTCTACACCCTGCTTGGCTCGCTGCTGATGCTGGTGGCGATGATCTATATGTATTTCGACGCGGGCACGACGGACATCGTGGCGCTGCTGAACCACCAGTTCTCCTACGAGGAGGTGACTGTCCTCGGCTGGCACATCGTCGGTGGCGCACAGACCCTGATGTGGCTGGCCTTCTTCGCCAGCTTCGCCGTCAAGATGCCAATGTGGCCGGTCCACACCTGGCTGCCGGATGCGCACGTTCAAGCGCCGACCGCCGGCTCGGTGGTCCTGGCGGCGATCCTTTTGAAGATGGGCGGCTATGGGTTCCTGCGCTTCTCCCTGCCGATGTTCCCGGTGGCGAGCGAGTTGATGATCGGCTTTGTCTTCTTCCTCTCCGTTGTGGCGATCATCTACACCTCGCTGGTCGCCCTGATGCAGGAGGATATCAAGAAGCTGATCGCCTATTCCTCCGTCGCCCATATGGGCTTTGTCACCATGGGGATCTTTGCGGCGAACCAGCAAGGCGTCGATGGGGCGATGTTCCAGATGATCTCCCACGGCTTTATCTCGGGCGCGCTCTTCCTCTGCGTGGGCGTGGTCTATGACCGGATGCACACACGCGAGATCGCGGCCTATGGCGGGCTGGCGAACCGGATGCCGATCTATGCGATGGTGATGATGCTGTTCACCATGGGCAATGTCGGCCTGCCGGGCACCTCGGGCTTCGTGGGCGAGTTTCTGACCATGGTCGGCGCCTATCAAGTCTCGACCTGGGCCGCCGTCGGGGCCGCAACCGGAGTGATCCTGTCGGCAGGCTATGCGCTCTGGCTCTATCGCCGGGTCGTCTTCGGCGATCTGATCAAGGAAAGCCTGAAGTCGATCGAGGATATGACCCCCCGCGAGCAGGCGGTGATCGCGCCCCTTGTGGTCTTCACCATCCTGCTTGGCGTCTACCCTTCGCTGGCGCTGGACCTCTTCGCCCCCACCGTCGAGGCGTTGCTGGCCGGCGTCGCCGAGGCGCAGGCCGCCGCTGAAACCGTCTCCCTCGCCGCGCATTAAGAAGGATCTCGATCATGAGCGCCGATTACCTGCTTGTCCTGCCCGAGATCCTCATGGCCGTGGGCGCCATGGCCCTGTTGATGTTCGGTGCCTATGGCGGCGAGGACCGGCAGAAGGAGACGATCACACTGCTCTCCGCCGGGTTGATGGTGGTGGTCGCCCTGATGATCGGCACGGGCGAGGGCGGCGAGGCCAGCGCCTTCAACGGTGCCTTCGTCACCGATGCCTATGCCCGTTATGCCAAGATCCTGATCCTGCTTTCGGCCGCGGCCATGCTGCTGATCGGGCAGGACTATCTCGACCGGCGCGGCATCTTGAAATTCGAGTACCCGGTGCTGATCGTCCTGGCGGTGCTGGGGATGATGATGATGGTCTCCTCCGGCGGGCTGATCTCGCTCTATATGGGGCTCGAACTGCAATCGCTGGCGCTTTACGTG
Organism: Pseudomonadota bacterium; assembly: GCA_038524325.1. Classification (GTDB taxonomy): domain Bacteria; phylum Pseudomonadota; class Alphaproteobacteria; order Rhodobacterales; family Rhodobacteraceae; genus Thermohalobaculum. Next base: position 21,935 of record JBCBIS010000034.1, on the reverse strand, counting down.
GTGGCGGCCTTCAATCGCGACAGTGCGCGCTCGACCGAGGCGGGGTTGAAGTACTTCGTGCTCGGCGCGCTCTCCTCCGGCCTTCTGCTTTATGGCGCGTCGCTGGTCTATGGCTATACCGGCTCGACCCGGTTCGATGTCATTGCCGGTGTGATTGCCGAGGATGGCGTGTCGCTGGGCCTGACCTTTGGGCTGGTGTTCCTCTGCGCCGCGATGGCCTTCAAGATCTCGGCCGCGCCCTTCCATATGTGGACGCCGGATGTCTACGAGGGCTCGCCCACCCCGGTCACCGCCTTCTTCGCCACGGCGCCGAAGGTGGCCGCCGGGGTGCTGTTCGCCCGGGCGCTTTATGACGGGTTCGGCAGTGCCGTGGGCGATTGGCAGCAGGTGCTGGTCTTCGTCGCCATCGCCTCGATGTTCCTCGGCTCGATTGCAGCGATTGGGCAGAGCAATCTGAAACGGCTGATGGCCTACAGCTCCATCGGCCATATGGGCTTTGCGCTGGTCGGCCTCGCCGCCGGGACCGAGGCGGGGGCGGACAGCCTGCTGCTCTATCTCTCGATCTATGTGGTGATGAATGTCGGCGTCTTTGCCTTCATCCTCTGCATGGAGCGCGATGGCAGCCCGGTCGTCTCGATCCACGATCTGGCCGGGCTGGCGCTCAGCCGGCCAGGGCAAGCGCTGGCGATCGCGATCCTGATGTTCTCGCTGGCGGGCCTGCCGCCCTTGGTGGGCTTCTTCGCGAAGTTCTTCGTGTTCAAGGCGGCGGTCGATGCGGGTCTGGCGCCCCTGGCCATCGCGGGGGCCATCGCCTCGGTGATCGGCGCCTATTATTATCTCAACATCGTCCGGATCATGTATCTCACCGAACCGGGCGAGCCACTGGACCTCCGCCTCGGCGTGATTCACCGCGCGGCGATTGCAGGATCTGCCGCGGTGATGGCACTCGGCTGGCTGCCCTTTGTCGACGGGTTCGGCGTGCCGGAGATGACCGCCGCCGCCGCCCAATCCCTGCTGCGCTGACCGGTGGAGACGCCCGCCTGGCCCAGCGGGGTCGCGCGCCGGATCCTTGCCGAGACCGACAGCACCAATGCCGAGGCTGCGCGTCTGGCCGCCGCGGGGGCGACCGGCCCCCTCTGGGTCATGGCCGAGCGTCAAACCGCGGGTCGAGGGCGACAGGGGCGGGGGTGGGAGATGGCGCCGGGCAATCTCGCCGCCTCCTTCCTGACCCAGTTCCACGGCGCGCCGCGCGAGGCCGCGACAAGCTTCGTCCAAGCCGCCGGTCTTGCCGTCGCCGATCTCTGCGCCCCCGCGGGAGAGGTCTCGCTGAAATGGCCCAATGACGTGCTGTTGAACGGGCGCAAGGTGGCGGGGATCCTGATCGAGAATCTCGGCCCTGGCAACGGTGGCGCCCTGACCGTGATCACGGGGATCGGCGTCAATCTCCGCCACGCGCCGCCGGTCGAAGCACAGCGCTGGCCGGCGACATCGATGGCGGAGGAAGGCGCCGCACCGCCATCGGCGGAGGCGGCGCTGACCGGGCTGGCGATCCGGCTCGACCATTGGCTGATGTCTGACCCGGACACGCGGCACACGGCCTGGCGAGACCGGCTCCACGGCATTGGCCAGAGGATCGAGGCCCGGTTGCCCACTACCACCCTCACCGGCATCTTCGATGGAGTGGACGCGGATGGCACGCTTGTTCTAAGAACCTCAACCGGGCAGCGGCGGATCGCGGCCGCCGATGTCTTCTTTGCGGAGTAGCGCATGCTTCTCGCCATCGATGTGGGCAATACCAACACGGTCTTCGCGTTGCATGACGGCGCTCGGTTCGTGGATGAGTGGCGCTGCAATACCGAGAGCGTGCGCACGGCGGATCAGTATTTCGTCTGGCTCAATCAATTGATGCGCCATGGCGGGCTGGACCCGAAAGTGATCACCGAGGTGGTGATTTCCAATGTCGCACCCGCCACGCTGTTCAATCTGCGGGTCCTTTGCGACCGCTATTTCGGCTGCCGTCCGCTGGTCGTCGGCAAAGCAGAATGCCGCCTGCCCGTCGCCGTGCGCGTCGATAACCCAGCCGAGGTGGGCGCCGACCGGTTGGTCAACACCGTCGCCGCTTTCGAGACCTATGGCCCCGACCTGATTGTGCTGGATTTCGGCACCGCCACAACCTTCGACGTCGTCGACACAGATGGCGCTTATGTTGGCGGGGTGATCGCGCCTGGCATCAATCTCTCGATCGAGGCGCTAAAGGCCGCCGCCGCGCATCTGCCCCATATCGATGTCACCATGCCGCAGAAAGTCGTGGGCACGAACACGATTCACTGCATGCAATCCGGGGCCTTCTGGGGCTATACCGGGTTGATCGAGGGGATCTGCGCGCGCATCTCGGCCGAGCGGGAACGGGAGATGACGGTGATCGGCACCGGCGGTCTCTCGCCGCTTTTTGCCCGGTCGACCGAGACGATCAAACATGTGGACCCTGACCTGACGATGCGCGGGCTGGTCCAGATCCACCGCTATAACCAAACGGAGCCTCATGGCGGATAACGCGAACGAATTGGTCTATCTGGCGCTGGGTGGCGCGGGTGAGATCGGGATGAACTGCTATCTCTACGGGCTCGGCAGCGCGGCGAAGCGCGACTGGATCATGGTCGATCTGGGCATCGGCTTTGGCGATATGGAGAGCGCGCCGGGCGTCGAACTGGTGCTGCCGGATATCGACTTCATCGCCAGCCAGCACGGCCGCCTGCGCGGCATTTTCCTGACTCACGCGCATGAGGATCATATCGGCGCCATCCCGCATCTGTGGGAGCGGCTGAAGACCCCGATTTATGCGCGCCGCTTCACGGCCGAGGTTGTGCGTCGCAAGCTGGCCGAGACATCCATAGACCCCTCGGTGGTGATCGATGTCGCGGTCGGCGAGCGGGTGCCGGCCGGGGATTTCGAAGTCGAGTTCCTGCCGATCACCCATTCGATCCCCGAAGCCTCGATGCTGGCGATCCGCTCGCCCCGCGGCACGGTGGTCCATTCCGGCGATTTCAAGCTCGATCCCTCGCCGGGGCTGGGCGATCCCGCGGATCTTGGCCCCTATGAACGGCTGGGGAAGGAGGGGGTCCTAGCCTTCGCCTGCGACTCAACCAATGTGTTCCTGGAAGGGATCAGCAGGTCCGAGGAGGAGATCATCCCCAAACTGAAGGAGGTGATCACCGGCGCGGACGGGGCTGTGGCGGCGACCTCCTTCGCCTCCAACGTGGCGCGGCTGCGCACCCTGGCGCTGGCGGCCGAAGACTGCGGCCGCTCGATCGTCATCGCCGGCCGGGCCATGCGCCGGATGATCGAAGTGGCGGTCGAGACCGGGCAACTCAAGGATTTCCCGACCGTGACCCGCGAGGAGGATGCGGAGAGCATCCCGCGCGAGAACCTGTTCTATCTCGTCACCGGCAGCCAAGGCGAGGGCCGCGCCGCCGTGGCCCGGATCGCGAATGGCTCGCACCCCTCGATCAAACTCCGCGAGGGGGACATGGTGCTGTTCTCCTCCAAAACGATCCCGGGCAACGAGACGGCGGTTTACAAGATCTATAACCGGCTGAGTGAACAGGGGATCCGGGTGGTCGATAACGATATGGAGCCGGTCCATGTCTCGGGCCATGCCCGCCGCGGCGATCTCGAGCGGATCTATGCCGCGCTGAAACCCCGGGTCTCGGTGCCGATCCATGGTGAGCACCGCCATCTGGTCGAGCATTCCGACTGGGCCGGCACCTGGGGCGCCCGGCCGGTGCTGGCGCCGAACGGGTCGATCGCCCGGCTCGACGGCAATGCGCCCGAAGTGGTGGATTATGTCGACACCGGGAGGGTCTATCTGGACGGCATCACCCATGTCGGAGCGTTGGACGGCGTGATCCGCGAACGGCTGAAGATGGCCCGCCAGGGCCATGTCATCGTCAGCCTGATCGTCGATGAGGATGGCGAATTGATCGCTGATCCTGATGTCCGCTGCCTCGGTGCGCCAAAGGATGGCCCGAACTGGAACGCGCCGCTGGACGAAATGATTGCGACTGCGGTCGATGATGCGATCGAGGGAGCGCCCGCGCGCGCGCGCCGCTCGGACCGGGATGTCGAGGAATTGGCGAACCGGGCCGTGCGCAACATTACCCAGAAGTTCTGGGGGAAGCGGCCGGTGACCACGGTGATGGTGCAGCGCCTAGAGGATTAAGCCTCGCCGTCGCGACGGCGGAGCCCGATCAAGCGGCTTCGCTGCTCGCGTCGCCACTCGGCTTTTCGTCGACCTGGTCTTCCTGATCGGCGGTGGCCTCGCCCGTGTTCTTCGGCTCGGTCTCATCCGCCTTCTTGGTCTTCTTCGGGCGCATTTCGATCAGCAGGAAGGCGGGCATGTGATCTCCCATCCCGACCACCGGCTTGTCGTCGCGCGGTGCGCCGCCGCGGTTGCGCCGCCCCCGACCGGCGGACCGGTCGTTGCCGCGGTCACTGTGACCATCGCTGCTTCGGTCGCTGCTGCGATCGGAGGAACGGCGCTCGCCACCGCGTTCGCGGCTAGGCTTGCCAGCCGTTTCGGCCTGCTCTTCAGAGCTGGTTGCGACGACGCCCTCGGGTGTTTCGATGCGCGGTACTTCCTTGCCCACCAGTTCCTCGATCTTGTCGAGATACTTTTTCTCATGCGGCTGGCAAATCGTGATCGCTGTCCCCTCGCGTCCGGCCCGGCCGGTGCGGCCGATGCGGTGGACGTAATCCTCGGCATGGATTGGCACGTCGAAATTGAAGACATGGCTGACCGAGGGGATGTCGAGCCCGCGTGCCGCCACGTCCGAGGCGACCAGCAGTGTGATTTCGCCATTCCGGAACCCGTCCAAGGTCGCCATCCGAACCGATTGGTCGAGATCGCCATGCAGAGCACCGGCATTCAGCCCGTGCTTCACCAGCGATTTCTGCAGGACGCCCACATCGCGTTTGCGGTTGCAGAAGATGATCGCATTGGTGAGCTTTTCGCCCTCAAGCTCCATGAGTTTGCGCAGACAGGCGCGTTTTTCCTTGTCGGCACGGTCGCGGGCCGAGGCCCGGAACTGGCAAACGCCCTGGGTGACGGTCTCTGCCGTGGTCGACTGGCGGGCCACCTCGATCCGCTCGGGGTTCGAGAGGAAGGTCTGCGTCAGGCGGGTGATCTCGGGCGGCATGGTGGCCGAGAAGAACAAGGTCTGCCGGGTAAACGGCGTCAGGCTGAAGATTTTCTCGATATCCGGGATGAACCCCATATCGAGCATCCGGTCGGCTTCGTCCACGACCATGATTTGGATGCCGGTCAGCATCAGCTTTCCGCGCTCGAAATGGTCGAGCAACCGGCCTGGCGTCGCGATCAGCACGTCGACGCCCCGGTCGATCAGCTTGTCCTGGGCGTTGAAGTTCACCCCGCCGATCAGCAGCGCCATGGTCAGTTTGTGATATTTGCCATAGGTCTCGAAATTCTCGGCGACCTGAGCGGCAAGCTCGCGCGTTGGGCAGAGGATCAGGCTGCGCGGCATCCGCGCCCTCGCCCGCCCTTTGGCGAGCAGCGAGATCATCGGCAGCGTGAAGCTGGCGGTCTTGCCAGTACCGGTCTGGGCGATGCCCAGCACGTCGCGCCCGGTTAGCGCGTGGGGTATCGCCTGCGCCTGGATCGGGGTCGGGCTGGAATATCCCGCCTCTTCGACGGCTTTGAGAACGTTCGGGTCGAGGTCGAGTTCGTTGAACTGCATATGATCCTGTCTGGGTCGGCTGCGGGTCGTTGGTTTGCGGCTTGGCCGCCCTTCTCCGCGGCCTGATGCCCGGATCGGCACCTTCGGTCGCGCGCCTTGTGACCCAAAAGGTCTTAAAAGTCAAACAACTGCACTGTGACAGTTTCGCGGCAAGGGGAAGACTTGCATCCTGCGGGAGGATTCTATATTTCTAGCATCATGGAAATAACGATTGAAGCAGAGAACACACCCGCAGCGGCGGAGGCGGCCGAGGCCTTCTCGGCCCTGGGTGCGTCCGTCCGGCTGGAGATCTTGAGAGCGCTGGTGCGCGCGGGCGAGGCCGGGATGACCGTTGGTGCGCTGCAGGAGCGGTTGGCGATGCCGGGCTCGACGCTGAGCCACCATCTCCGCGCCTTGACCGGCTGCGGCGTGGTCGTCCAGCGGCGGGAGGGGCGGAGCCTGATCTGCTCGGCGCGATACGACCGGCTGCGCAGCTTGGCGGCGTTCCTGCTGACCGAGTGTTGCGCAGATATCGGTGAGGACAACACGGAGGGGCCCCATGCGGCGCAGAATTGAGATCGGACTTGAGGCGCCGGGGCAAGAGGGCGCTGTGCTGATTGCCCCCAGCCCGATCGCATTTTGGGATCAGCAGTTTGAAGGGTTCGAGGTGACGGGCGCCTATCGCGAGGTCACGGCGACCAACAGCGCGCAAAAGGCCTATCTGATCACGCCGGAGGCCGGGGTGGCCCCGGTGCTCTCCTACAGCTTCGTGTCGGCGCCCGGCGCTTTGCCGGCGCCCGAGATCTGGGAGGGACCCGACAGCGCGCTGACCCGGGCCTCTCCCGATCTGGCCGCGCTGGCCGGTGAGTTCTGCGCGCCCACTGGCACGGTGGCCGAGCGGTTGCGCGGGCTGATCTCCCACGCCGCCGAGATGTTCGACTACGACCACCCGGAGGAGCGTTTCAACGACGGAGCCGAGGCGGTGCCCACGCTCTGCGGCACCACCAAGGGGAGCTGTGTGGATATCAACACTTTCCTCCTGGCTGGCGCAAAGAGTGTCGGGATCACCGGCCAATACATCATGGGCTATTGGTTCGGGCCGGAGCGGTTCAAGACCCCCGACGCCCATTGCTGGCTGGTCTTCCAGACGCCGGAGGGGCCGCTGTTCTGGGATGTCGCGCATCATCTGAAATGGGGGGTCAGCCCTCTGGGCGCCGGTCTCAACCCGGCGGGAGGCCGCCGCCTCGCCTTCTCGGCGGGCCGTGGGCTGGCCTTCGACACGCCGAACTGCCCCATCACCATCAGCCATTTCGGCGAGCCTGTCTGGGTTCTGCCGGATGGCCGGGCCTATCCGCCCGAGATCACCATCACTCTGACCGAGACTGTCCTGGAGGACGCGTGACATGACCGAATTGATCCTCTCCCGCACCGAAGCCCTGTGGCAGCGCTTGCGCGGCGTCGACACGGTATGGCTGTTGGTCGCCGTGATCCCGCTGGTGATCTGGATGGTGGTGCCGCAGGACGCCGCCTCGGTGCTGGGCTTCTCGCTCAACGCCTTCCTCGGCACGTTGCCCTACATCACGATCGCGATCTGTCTGATCGGCTATCTCAACGCGACCGGCGCGCAGGGCGTGCTGGCCGAGGTCTTCAAGGGCAAGGAGAGCCGGATGATCGTGCTGGCCGCCATGCTGGGCGGCATGGCGCCATTCTGCTCCTGCGAGGTCATCCCCTTCGTGGCCGCCCTGCTGGCCGCGGGCACGCCGCTTTCGGCGGTGATGGCATTCTGGCTCGCCTCTCCGGTGATGGACCCGCCGCAATTCATGATCACCTGGGGCGCGCTGGGCTTGGAGTTTGCTGTGGCCAAGGTGCTGTTCGCCGTGATGCTGGGCATGATCGGCGGCTTTGCGATGCAGGCTCTGGTGGCATCAGGCGCCTTCGCCAACCCGCTGCGGGCACAGAAGGGCTGTGGCTCCTGCTGCGGCACGGGTCAGTTCGGCAAGCCGGTATGGAAGTTCTGGCCGCATCCCGAGCGGCGCGAGGCTTTCCGCGAGGCGGCGCTGCACAACGCGCTGTTCCTGACCAAATGGCTGAGCCTCGCCTATTTGCTCGAGAGCTTGATGGTCCATTACGTCCCGGCGGAGTTTATCGCGGGTGTGGTCGGCGGTGAGGGCTTGCTGCCCATCGTCATCGGTGCCGTGGTCGGTGCTCCGGCCTATCTGAACGGCTATGCTGCTCCGGCCCTGGTCTCGGGCCTGATGGAGCAGGGGATGACCGCGGGGGCCGCGATGGCCTTCATCATCGGCGGCTCGGTGACCTCGATCCCCGCCATGGCCGCGGTCTTCGCCCTCGTGAAGCGCGAGGTGTTCGCCATGTACCTGATGCTGGGCATCGGCGGGGCCATCCTCTCCGGCATCCTGTTCATGCTGGCAGTCGGGTGAGGAGGTTTACGCCTTGTAAACAAAAGTGAAACATCTTATATATGTGGCAAGGAAAGGAGGTGCGCGATGATCTATAATGCTGTGATGTTACTCGGAAATGGGCTCGGCTTGGTCGCCGCCTTCTCGATGCTCTGGTCGATGTTTGGCTAAGCGCAGACTGGTGGGGTCGCTGCGGCCCTGCCAAATCCCTTCTCCGTCTGTGATCAACGCTTCGCTGTCGATCGGTCTGTCGGCTTGAAGCGCGAAAAATACCGCACCGGCGAGCAGGCCAAGGTGAATGTTTCCAAAAACGGCCAACAGGCTTGCTCCAAGGCGCAGATCCGGCGGGGGGCTGATATCGCCATAGCCAAGGGTCGAGAAGGTCACGATCGCAAAGTAGAGAATGGCCTCGGGCATGGCAGCGCAGGCCCCCTCGACGCAGGTCACCTTCGGATCGACCAAACCGCCCTCACGAAACACCAGTGCCGCCGCCAGAACCGCCATTGCCGCTGACAGGAAGATGTCCATGATGAATCGCTGCGGGTTCAGATGGAACTCGTTCGAGAAGACCAGCTCGGTCGTGCCAGGGCCCAAGATACGTTGCGTCATGCGCCACAACCACCCCCGACGCAGGGTCGCGAGATAGATCGGCACAAGGATCGTCGAGAGAAAGAAAAACAGGCTCCAGGGCACAACGAACCACCTGAAGACATCATCCGCTTCGAATGGCTCGGAGTAGCCCAGATGCTCCAACAAAAGCCCGGCGATGAACACCATGGTCAGCCGGCCGGCGATCCGCCGCGAGTTGCTGCCCGGCCGGTCGCCCTGATACCATCCGGTGAAGAACTGGATGGTCGACCAGATCCCGCCAAGCAACGCTCCGAGAGCCTGGGAGACGCGCGAAACACTGGACCGGGGCCGTAGAGGAGGCATTCTATCAACCCTTTCCGCAGGGCTGCGAGCGCAGGGTCCGCCGCATCAAGATCGCACAGGCGTGCGCCACGATGGCAATTCCCAGGCGGGAGAGGCCAGGGGCCTCAGACATGCGTCTCCTTGGTGGTAGAGAGGGTGATCTCGGGATAATCTCGCACCACCCGGTCGATATCCCATTGCAGGCGGGTCATGTAGACCGGGTCGCCATCGTGATCTTCGGCCATCTGGCCCTTGTTGGCTTTGATGAAAGCCTCGACCTTCTCCTTCGGGCCAGAGATCCAGCGCGCCGAGATATACTGGGTCGGCTCGAACCGCACGGGCAGGCCGTATTCCAGCTCGATCCGGCTGGCCAGAACTTCGAACTGAAGCTGCCCGACGACACCTACGACCCAACCTGCACCGATATTCGGTTTGAAGAGCTTGGCCGCCCCTTCCTCGGCAAACTGCAACAGCGCCTTGTCCAGATGTTTCGCCTTCAGCGGATCGCCCGCGCGGACATTGTTCAAGAGCTCCGGCGCAAACGACGGAATGCCGGTGAAGCGTAGATCCTCGCCTTCCGTCAGCGCGTCCCCGATCCGCAGCTGCCCGTGGTTCGGGATGCCGATGATATCGCCCGCCCAGGCATCCTCGGCAATCTCGCGTTCCGAGGCTAGGAACAGCACCGGGTTCGAGATCGCCATCGGCTTGCCCGCGCGGACATGTTTCAGCTTCATCCCGCGCTGGAAATGGCCCGAGCAGAGCCGCACAAACGCCACCCGGTCGCGGTGCTTGGGGTCCATGTTCGCCTGGACCTTGAAGACGAACCCGCTGACCGGTTTTTCATCCGCGCTCACCTGCCGGGTCGCGGTGCGCCGAGGCTGCGGGGCAGGGGCGTGGGCGGCGATCCCTTCCATCAGCTCGCGCACGCCGAAGGAGTTGATAGCAGAGCCGAACCAGATCGGCGTCGTATTCCCCGCCGCGAACGCTGCCGGGTCGAAGGTGGGCAGCAGTTCGCGCGCCATGTCGACTTCCTCGCGCAGGGTCTCGAGCTGACCTTCGGGGATATTCTCCGCCAGTTTCGGATCCTCGAGCCCCTCGACGCTGATGCTCTCGGCCTTGCGGTTGCGGTCGGCGCGGTCCATCAGCTCCAGCCGGTCGCGCAGCATGTCATAGGCGCCGAGGAAATCCCGCCCCATCCCGATCGGCCAGCTGGCAGGCGCCACGTCGAGTTGCAGCATCTCCTGGATCTCGTCGATGATCTCGAAAGTGTCCCGGCTCTCGCGGTCCATCTTGTTGCAGAAGGTCAGGATCGGCAGATCCCGCATCCGGCAGACCTCGAACAGCTTGCGCGTCTGGCTCTCGACCCCCTTGGCGCCGTCGATGACCATGATGGCCGCATCCACGGCGGTGAGGGTGCGATAGGTGTCCTCGCTGAAATCCTCGTGCCCCGGCGTGTCGACCAGGTTGAACCAGTGCTCGCCATAGGTGAACGACATGGCCGAGGCCGAGACCGAGATCCCCCGGTCCTGCTCCATCTTCATGAAATCCGACCGCGTGCGCCTTGCCTCGCCCTTCGCCCGAACCTGCCCCGCCATCTGGATCGCACCGCCATAGAGGAGCAGCTTCTCCGTCAACGTCGTCTTCCCCGCATCCGGATGCGAGATAATAGCAAACGTCCGCCGCCGCCCAATCTCGGGCGGCAGAACAGGCTGGTTGGAGGGTCGGTCGAGCATGGGCATTCTCTAAGCAAAGCGCATGGCGAGAGCAATATCCACGCGGGTCACTTAGCGTCGGGAGTATCCTCTTTCATATGGTCCTCAATCCGTTTCGCAGCGTCGCCCGGTTTCGCATGGCCAACCAAGAGTTTTCCTGCCAAAGCCCCCGCGCCAAAGCCAAGAGGACCGCCGATCAAAGCGCCGATCGTACCGAGGCCGAAGATCAACCCGGCTGGAACAGTCGTCTTTGCCAAGGCTTCTGGCGCGAGGTATGCATCAGCCTCGATGACGAGCGTGTCGCGGAAGCGATCTCCCCAGCGCATTGCCTCCTCGGCCTCATCCTCGGACATTTCTTCCTGAGGTGCAGGCAAACCGTCGAGCAAAATCGTTAATTCGCCGGATAAGCGGTCTAGGAAGCCCAACAGATCTGTTTGGAAATCAGGGCATTCGATAGCCAGATGATTGTTGCCCCTGACGCTTTCCCTGAATTGCGCGATCTGCTCGAGCACAGAATGAGACGCGAAGTTGAGGGAGGGATGCGAAGAAACGATCTTGTGTTTCACGTTTTGAGTAGATTTTGCAGCGGCTTCATCATCCGAAGCCGTGGCTACATTTTCCGAGTCCAACAAAGGTGGATCTGGCCAGTGATCGGGATACTCCAAATCGAAAGGGATCAAGGTGCCCCGGTCGCCATCCATCGTGTCGAGCTGGGCTTGTGTAAGTTTGCGAGCATTGTCCAAGTTCGTATTGTCGGGGGTGACGCCATTTTTTTTTCCCGCCCTCAAGTAGACGGTTGTGCGAGTGTTTGCCCTCCTTAGTATCGCGCCTCCAAGGTTCGCCCCCGCAAGGTTCGCCTTCCTGAGGTCAGCCCCTCTTAGGTCCGCCCTCATTAAATCCGCCCCCCGTAGGTCCGCCCCCGCGAGGTCCGTTCCCCGTAGGTCCGCCCCCGCGAGATCTGGTTGGAACCGAACTTTACGCTGCCGCTTGTTCCACGCCTCCACTCCTTCGCGGAGCCATTTCAAATGTTGTTCGTTGGCCAATCTCTTTGCTCCCAATTCTGGCGGGGGGAGCGTATCTTTCCCCAGCGGGTGTGGGAAGGGAGGATCAGATGGGCCTGAAAGAGATTGCCGAGGCGCTGTGTGCGCATTGTCGGAATGGGACCGAGGCGGAGGCTTTGAACACGCTCTATGCGCCGGATGCGGTGTCGGTCGAGGCTGAGCCGATGAAGGGGATGGACAGTGCTGAGACCCATGGGCTCGACGGTATCCGGGGCAAGCATGAGTGGTGGAACGGGGCGATGGAGGTGCATGACGGCTCGGTCGACGGGCCCTACATGCATGGCGCCGACCGGTTTGCCGTGATCTTCGAGATGGATGCGACGGAGAAAGCCTCCGGCAATCGGATGCAGATGAAGGAGGTTGGCATCTACACTGTCGCGGGCGGCAAGATCGCCCGCGAGGAGTTCTTCTACACGATGTGAGCCTCAGCCGAACTGGCCGGCCAGGAACCGTTGGGTCTCGGGCTGGCTGGGGGCGGAGAAGATCAGGTCGGCCGGTCCACTCTCGATCAGCCGGCCCATATGGAAAAAGGCCACCCGGTCGGCGAGGCGGCGCGCCTGCTCGAGGTTATGGGTGATGATCACGATCGAGATGTCGCGCTTGAGCTGATGGATCAGCAGCTCGATGGCTGCGGTCGCGATCGGGTCGATGGCGGAGCAAGGCTCGTCCATCAGCAGCACCTCGGGCCGGATCGACAGGGCGCGGGCGATGCACAGCCGCTGTTGCTGCCCGCCGGAGAGGTCGATGCCCGGCTCTTGCAGCCGATGCGCCACCTCGTCCCACAGATTGGCCCGTTCCAGGCAGTCGCGGACATGGGCGTCCATCTCGGGCCCCGGCTCGACCATGCCATGGAGGCGCGGGCCATAGGCGACATTCTCGTAGATCGATTTCGGGAACGGGTCTGGCGCCTGCGCGACCCAGCCGAAGCGGCGGCGGAGCAGGACGGGGTCGAGGTCGGGGTCCATGATATCCTGGCCGTCGAACCGGATCAGCCCCTCCATCCGGGCGCCGGGGACGTCGTCCTGCATCCGGTTGAACAGCTTCAGCAGGGTGGATTTTCCGCAGCCCGAGGGGCCCATGAACGCGGTGACCTGGGCCGGGTAGATCTCGAGCTGGATATCTTTGAGCGCGTGTTTCTCGCCATACCAGAAATTGACGGTCTCGACGGTCAGCAGGGCCGGGCGATTGGCGCGGTCGGTCCTGCCCTGTGACGCAGCGGACCGTTCTTCAGACATCGAAATGGTGTCCGGGGTCATCAAACCTCTCCTCATGTTGCAGAATTGAGGAGAGGGTGCCATCGGTCGGCGCCGCGCGCCTTGATCTGAGTCAGATCTCTATCAGGGGCCGTCAGAGAAACGGAAGATCACGGATTTCCCCTTCTGCGCGGCGGCCATCGGCCAGCGCCACCTCGACCCGGGCGCCGGGCGCGAGGCTGCGGTCGACCAGGGCGAGGCCGATATTGCGCTCGAGGCGCGGTGACCAGGTATGGGCTGTCACATGGCCGAGCAGCACCCCGTCCTCGACCACCTGGCTCCATTGATCGAGACCGGAGAGTTGCCCGTCGATCTCGATCTCGATGCCCATCTGGTGGCGCGCGGGACCCGCCTCGTGAATGCGGCGCAGCGCGTCGATGCCCACCACATCGTCCGGGGCGTCGAGATGGACATAGCGCTCCATCCGCACCTCGAACGGGTTGGTGTTGTCATCGGTATCGCCGCCCCAGGAGAGGAGGCCGCTTTCGATCCGCTCCATGTTGTTCGGTGCGCCGGGGCCGATGCCGTGCGGCTGCCCGGCCTCCCTCACGCGGTTCCACAGCTCGATGCCCCGGCCCGGGTCGGACAGGTAGAGCTCGAACCCGCCCTGTTTCGACCAGCCAGAGCGGGCGACGACCAGGGCGATATCGTCCAGCATCCGCTCCTCGAACGCGAAATGGCGGACCGCGCGGATCTCGTCTCCGAACAGATCGGCGACCACGTCCTCGGCCTTTGGGCCTTGGATTGCGAGCGGGGCGACCTCCGGCTCGAACACGGTCACATCCAGACCGCGCTCTGCCGCGATGGCGCGGGCGAAGAGCAGGAGATCGCCATCGGCGATCGAGAACCAGTAGCGGTCCTCGGCCAGCATCAACAGGATCGGGTCGTTGATCAGCACCCCGCGATGGTCACAGATCGGCACATACCAGCCGCGCCCGGGCTGCAGGCGGTCGAGCTTGCGGGGGCAGAGGATCTGGACCAGCTTGGCCGCATCGGGGCCGGCCACCTCGACCTGTCGCTCGACGGCGACATCCCACATCGAAACGCCTTCGATCAGGCGCCAATACTCTCCCATCGGATCGCCATAGGAGGTTGGCATCAGCATATGGTTATAGGTCGAGAAGGCGCGCACACCGTCGGCGACCGTGGCCGCGTAATAGGGGCTGCGACGGACGCGCGGGGTGGGTGAGATCTCGAACGGCATCGGCATTCCCAGTCTATCGGGCCCAATCATCGGGGCCTGTTGTCGGATCGATTTGTAAGACATTTAGCGCAGGCCAAGGGCAGGTAATGCCCAGAAGCGGCGAGAAACGGTCGCAAACGGACATTCCTTGCGCCGCGTCCTGCACCGAAACCAGCTTTTCGAAGGTCTGAGGCGGGGTCTTTTTCCGACAGGCGCGAGGGCCTCTCATTCGCCCCGATCCGGCCCCGCGCTCTCTTGCGCGATGGGCGGCGCGCGGCTAGATAATGAAGACCTAGCAATTCAGTCGGAATGCCGCGCCCAAGATGCCTGTTTCTGAACCGCAAACACCGCGCCTGTCACTCGCCGATGTGTCGATGCGCTTTGACGGGACGGTCGCGGTCTCCGGGGTCAGTCTCGATGTGGGGCCGGGAGAGATCTGTTGCCTGCTCGGCCCCTCGGGCTGCGGCAAGTCGACGACGCTCCGGATCGCGGCCGGGGTCGAGCGACAGCAGACCGGCCGGGTCCTCGTCGACGGGACCGAGATGTCGGGACCCGCGGTGCACCAACCGCCCGAGACCCGCTCGATTGGCCTCATGTTCCAGGACTTCGCGCTGTTCCCGCATCTGAGCGTGGCCGAGAACATCGCCTTCGGCCTGCGCCGTCAGTCGAAATCGAAACGCGCGGATGCTGTGGCGCATTATCTCGACCGCGTCGGGTTGGGGGGATATGGCGCGAAATATCCCCACCAACTGTCAGGCGGCGAGCAGCAGCGGGTGGCCCTCGCCCGAGCGCTGGCCCCGAAGCCGCGCGTCATGCTGATGGATGAGCCTTTCTCGGGGCTCGACAATCGGCTGCGCGACGAGGTGCGTGACGAGACGCTTTCGATCCTGAAGGCCGAAGGGACCGCCGTCCTGATGGTCACCCATGAGCCGGCCGAGGCGATGCGCATGGCGGATCGGATCGCGCTGATGCGGGCGGGAGAGATCGTGCAGATCGGCGCGCCCTACCACCTCTATAACAATCCGGTCGACCGGGCGGCGGCGGCATTCTTCTCGGACATCAATGTGGTTCATGGGGTGGTCACCGATTATCAGACCGACACACCTTTCGGCCTGTTCCTCGCGCCGCGCATGGTCGATGGCGCCGATGTCGAAATCATCGTCCGCCCGCAGCACCTCAAGATCGTCGAGGATGCGGGCCAACAGCCCGAGCCGACCTCGAGCGATGGCATGCCGGCGCGCGGCACGGTCGTGCGCGCGCGCTTCATGGGGCATGAGAGCCTGATCGAATGTCAGATGGATCATGACGGCAGCCTGATCCGCGCCACTGTGCCCCATGCCTGGCTGCCCGCCGAGGGGACCCCGATGTGGCTGAGCCTGCGCCGCGACCGCTGCTTCGTCTTCCCCTGTGCCAGTCAATCGCGGGTCGCCAGCCCCTGGGCCGCCGAGTAGCGCCTCGTCTGTCCGCCCGACTGTCCCGAAACCGGAATGGACGGGATTTCCGCTCTAGGGGCTTCCCCCGCCCCGTCTCATCCCATATGTGAAGGGTTAGAAATCACGCGAGGTGCGGGTTGAACCCGCCGCGAGAGGAGAAACAGGGAATGCTCAACAATATCGGGCCTTTTGGCCTCATCATCATCCTGATTGTCGTTCTGCTGCTGTTCGGCCGTGGCAAGATCCCCCAGCTGATGGGCGATGTTGCGAAGGGCATCAAGAGCTTCAAAAAGGGCATGAAGGACGAGGTCGAGGACGCCACCGCCGAAACCAAAGAGGCCGTGACCGAGACCAAAGAAGCGATCCAGGACGCCAAAGACGCAACGATCGATGTGACGCCGGCCAAGGACCAGAAGGCCTGAGGATAGGGCGATGTTCGATCTCGGCTGGACCGAGCTTCTGTTGATCGGAGCCGTGGCGCTGATCGTGGTCGGGCCAAAGGACCTGCCGCGGATGCTGCGCACTGTCGGTCAATATGCGGGCAAGGCGCGCGGCATGGCCCGCGAATTCCAGCGCTCGATGGACGACGCCGCCCGTGAAGCGGATATGGAAGAGCTGAAGGACATCCGGAAGATCGGGTCCGACATCCGCTCGGCCACCAATTTCGACTTCAAGGAACAGGCGGCGCGCAGCGCGTCTTCGTTGACCACGCCAGCAAAGACCGATGCGTTGGCCGAGTTCGAAAAGGTCAAGGAGCAGCCCAAGCCTGAGGCGGCCACGCCCGCACCTGAGGCCGCACCGGAACCGGCAGCACCGCAAGCCGCGGCCGAGGCGCCTGCGCAGAAGGCCTCGAGCCAATGACCGAAAAACATA
Source organism: Pseudomonadota bacterium (assembly GCA_038524325.1). Taxonomy (GTDB): domain Bacteria; phylum Pseudomonadota; class Alphaproteobacteria; order Rhodobacterales; family Rhodobacteraceae; genus Thermohalobaculum. The sequence goes on along the minus strand of JBCBIS010000034.1, from coordinate 5,359 downwards.
TCGAGGACAGCTCGGCCCCGCTGCTCGAACATCTGGTGGAGTTGCGTGGCCGTCTGATGTGGTCGATCGCGGCTCTTGTCGTGGCCATCCTGGGGATGTTCCCGTTCGCCGAGTGGATCTTCAATTTTCTGGCCGTCCCCGCCTGTTCCGCAATCGAGGAGAAGGGCCGGGCCTGTGAATTTGTCTTCCTGGGCCCGCACAAGCTTTTCTTCACCTATGTGTCGGTGTCGATCTTTGCCGGGTTCTGCGTTGCCTTCCCGGTGATCGCGGTTCAGGTCTGGAAGTTCATCGCACCGGGTCTCTACACCTCGGAACAGAACGCGTTTCTGCCGTTCCTGATCGCAACACCGGCTCTGTTCGCGCTCGGCGCGGCCTTCGCCTATTACGGCGCCATGCCGCTGGCGATGGATTTCTTCCTCAGCTTCGAGAATGACGCGACCGAGGGCGGCGGGATCGATATGCGCTTCCTCGGGACGGCGGATGAGTATCTCGGCCTGACGATGAAGTTCATCCTGGCCTTCGGTATCTGCTTCCAATTGCCGGTCGCGCTGACCCTGATGGGCAAGGCCGGGCTGGTGGATAGCGAAGGGCTCGGCAATTTCCGCAAATATGCCGTGGTCTGCATCCTGGTCGTGGCGGCCATCGTGACCCCGCCGGATGTGGTCACGCAGCTTTTGCTCTTCACGGTGGTCTATTCGCTCTACGAGATCTCGATCTGGCTGGTCCGGATGGTCGAGAAGAAGCGGGCCGAGCGGGAGGCGGAGTCGGAAGCCGAGCTTGACGAGATCTGAGCCATGACCGGCCTGAAGGACGTGCTGAAAGAGCTCAACACCGATGGCCGTGCCGCAGCCGCCTTGGAGCGGATCGCAGCCGCCGCCGAGCGGCTTTCTCCACCACCCTGCCCGCTGCCGGATTTCACCGGGGCCGAGGCCTATATCTGGGCGACAGACCCCGACCGGTTGGAGCCGGTGGCCCGGGTCAACAGGGTCGAGATGGCGCTGCTGGTCGGCATCGACCGGGCGCGGGAGACGCTGCTCGACAACACCATGCGCTTTGCCCGCGGCTTGCCCGCCAATAACGCGCTGCTCTGGGGCGCGCGGGGGATGGGCAAGAGCTCGCTGGTCAAGGCGGCCCATGCGGAGGCCAATGCCGAGACTGGGAGCTGCATCCTGGTCGAGATCCAGCGCGAGGACATTCCCAGCATAGGGCGGCTCCTCGATCTGTTGCGCGGCTCGGACAAGCGCTTCTTGCTGTTCTGCGACGATCTGAGTTTCGACAAGGACGACACGCATTATAAATCGCTGAAAGCCGTGCTGGATGGCGGCATTGCCGGGCGGCCGGAGAATGTCCTGTTCTATGCCACCTCGAACCGGCGCCACCTGATGCCGCGGGACATGATCGAGAACGAGCGCTCTTCGGCGATCAACCCGTCAGAGGCGACCGAGGAGAAGGTCTCGCTCTCCGACCGGTTCGGCCTCTGGCTTGGCTTTCATCCCTGCGGTCAGGATGACTATCTGGCGATGATCAAGGGCTATTGCGCGCGCTATGGCATCGAGATCGACGAGGAAACGCTAAGGGCCGAGGCGATCGAGTGGCGACAGACCCGCGGCGCTGTCTCGGGCCGCGTCGCCTGGCAGTTCGTCCAGGATCTGGCGGGGCGCCACGGCATCAAGATCGTCTGAAACTCGCCGGACCGAAACGTCTCCAATCGAAACAGAACCGGCCGGCGCATCGCTGCGCCGGCCGGGATGTCGGAGGATACCGGAGCGAACCGGTATCCCGTTTTCGGATGATCAGGCGAGCAATTGATCGTCGTCCAGCACCAGCCAGCCGACTTGTTCCGCGAGCAGGTGGTTGGTCTCGGCATCTGCCGAGGTTTCCTCCTCGATGAACACGGTCGCCGTGCCGGACGTCTGATCCCGCAGCCGCACGGTCGCGGTATCGGGGCCGTTGAAGGTCTGCATATCCGCCAGCAGGAAGCTGTCGGCGGCATCGAACCCGGCGCCGAGATTGATCGTGGTGTCCAAATGGGTCACCGTCTCGCCCGTGGTTCCGGCTGCCAGCCCGTCGAAGCTGCCGGCCGAGACCGCGATCCAGCCCAGGTCTTCGGTCGGATGCACCTGATCCGCCGCTTCCTCCTCCTGGAACTTGAACGAGAACCCGTTGGCCGAGACATCGTCCAGGCGGGTGGTGATCGCCGCTGGCCCGTTGTCACTGGTCGCTTGACCAAAGACCACCGGCGCCGCGTCGAAGGCCGAGCTGAAGGACACGCCCGCAAACTCGGTTCCACCCAACCCGGTACCGGCCTCGATCACCGCGCCGTTGTCCAGCGTGTGACGCCCGCTTTCGATCGCGACCCAGCTCAACGTCTCCTCGATGTGGAAGCCGTCGAGATAGTCCCACTCGTCCAACTGATACTCAAAGCCGTCTTCGCTCACATTGCGGATCCGAACGCTGGCCTGTTGCGCCCCGTTGGTCGAGAGCGGCCCGGCGATCACCGCCGGATCGTCGAGCGCCACATCGAAGCTGACCGAGAACCAGGTGTCCCCGTTGGACTGGATGAAGCTCTCGGAGCCGGCGAGGCCGATCACCTCTGGCTGCGAGACATCCTCGGTGATCGTCACGTTGAAGGGCACGGCCTCGGTCTCGAACTCACCATCGGTGCCGATGACTTCGAGCGCATAATCCCCAGGGGCGAGCCCCGCGGGAACCGTCAGTGTGTCGCCATCGACCGAGAAGCCGTCCGGCAGCGTGCTGCCATTGGCGCCCCGCACCTCATAGACCGGAATGTCGCCCTCATCCTCGTCGGCGAGGCCAAGATCCGTCAGATCGACAGTACCGCCCGTGGTCTCCGAGAAGCTCTCGTCCGCCAGGGCTGCCCCGTCGGCCAGGGTCGGCGCCTCGTTCACATCGTTCACCGTGACGGTGAGCGTTGCGGTCGAGGTCGACCCGGCGCCGTCGAGGGCCGTGACAATCACGTCCACCTCGTCGGTCTGCTCGTGATCCAGCGACACCCCGTCTTTGAGTTTCAGGGTATCTCCATCCAGCTCGAAGTCGGAGGAGGGATCGACCGAGAAGCTCACCTGGGTGCCTTCCGGGTCGGTGGCCGACAGCGCGCCGATCACCGCCCCATCGGCGTTCTCATCCACCGAGGCGTTGTCCAGACCGATGCCAAAGGGCGGCTCGTCCGGTGCCTCGACGCGGGTGAAGAGCAACCGGTCGATCCGCAGCACCTCGTCATCCGCCATGCCCGAGAGCGTGGCGATGGTGCTGGCATCGATGGAGACGACCTCCTCAAAGCTGATCCGCTTGAGGTTGCCGATCTGCCCTCCGGTGCCGCGCTGTTCGCCCGGGTTCAGGAAGTCGCCCGTGCTGTCGATCGCGAGGTTATCGGCCAGGACCGTCCCCCCGATATCGAGCGAGAACATCGCGTTGCCATCGGTCTCGTCATAGAGATCGATCTGGACAGTGTAATGCCCCGGCAGCAGCCCGTTCTGCGACAGCTGGGTGGTAACCGACCCTTTCTCGTCGGTGCCGACCCGGATCAGCATCTCGTTCGAGGCGCCGGCCTGACCGGTGGGGAAGAAGTTCAACGCCCCAGGCTGGTCCAGTCCGGTGAAGTCTTCGGCCTCGACCGAGGTGACATCCCCTGTCGTGGGGGCCTCCAGGGTCAGGTCGATGTCCAACCGTGCCTCGAGCCCGCCCGGATCGGTCCCGACGATCGTGAACGACCCTTCGCCCTGCTCGGTCGGGGTGCCGACGATGACGCCTTCCTCGTTCAGCTCCAGCCCATCGGGCAAGCCTTCGACCGTGAAGGTCAACGCGTCGCCATCCGGGTCCGAGAACGCGATGAAGAAGTCCGAGATGTCGATCGGCTCGATCGGTTCACCCACGGCTCCAGAGAGCGGCTCAAAGCCGGGGTTCTCAGCGATCGGCGCTTCGTTGACCCCCTGGATCGTGATGGTGAAGACATCGTTTGTCTGGTCGATGCCATCGTCCGCGGTCGCGGTGACCGTGTACTCACCCGGCTCGGTCTCGGCAGGCGGCGTGCCGGTCAGCACCCCGTCATTGAGGCTGAGGCCGAAATTGTCGGTGACATCGATCCCGTTCTCATCGACCACGGTGAAGCTGAAGGTCAGCGGATCGCCGTCGTCATCGGTGAAGGCCAGATCGACCTCGAGCGCTTGACCCTCGTCGATCGTCTGGTCGGCGACCCCATTACCAACCACGCGCGGCGGCGTGTTGATCCCGGCCCCATCGAGCAGCAGAACGTTCGAGAAGATGGACGAGCCCTCGCCATTGCCCGGATTGTCGTCATCCGAGACGAAGACGAGGCTGTTGATCGTCTGACCCGCAAAACCCGAGAGATCGATCAGGAAACGGGTCTTGCCGTCGCCCAGATCCTCGCCCTGATTGCGGACATCGATCGACAGGCTGCCGCCCTGGTTCCCGGCCAGACGGAACAGCGAGACCGGCTGGTTGAACGGGTTGTCGTCGGCATCGAAGCCGATGCCAACGATCTCGGGCAGGGCATCGCCGATCATCAGATCCACCTGCAATTGGGTGTCTGCCGTGATCTCGAAGTCTTGGTTCAGCTTCGCCCGTTTCCAGAGGTTACCATCCAGCTCCAGCGTTGCGCCGTCATCCAGGATGTTGGCCCCCGTGCCGAACTGCCCCGGACGGTCCTGACCGCTATAGGACATCAGATCGGCCTGATCGAAGAAGACTTGAATGCCGTTCTCCAACACATCGTTGGGGGCGGGCGTGAAGTCCTCCGACAGACCGTCGATCGAGACGGTAACCTGCGGCTGTGCCGGGGCTTCGAAGTCGAGGCTGGCCCCTTCGACCAGTTTCAACTCGATGCCGCTTTCGCCGTCGACCAGTTCGAAAAGATCCTGGTCGGGTCCGGACAGTGTGAGGTCTGCTGCGACAACCACACCGTCCGGGTCTTCGACGTCAACTTGGGCCACGACAGCCCCCGCAAGGTTCTCATCTACGCTTACGGGCGTCAGGGTCATGCTGGTCGCCGCTTCCTCCACATCGGCAGGCGCCGGGGTGAAGGGCTCGGAGGCGATGCCCTGATAGACGACCGTGACACTCGGCTGCTCTGCGGCCTCGAAGTCGAGCGAGACGCCTTCGGCCAGCACCAGTTCGACACCGTTCTCGCCGTCGACCAGCGCGAACAGGGCCGCATCCTCGCCTTCCAGGCTGAACTCGGCCGCCGCGGGCGCGCCATCGGGGTCGTCGGCAGCGACATCGGCCAGCTTGGCGCCCGGATCGTTCTCGTCGACCGCGACCGGGGTGAGGATGACCGCAGTGGCCGCCTCATCCAGATCATTCGGGGCCGGCGTGAACGGCG